>NZ_NPEX01000569.1 GCF_003258865.1 Rhodoplanes roseus
CCGCCGCCGAGCCGCGCACAAAAAAAAGCGGCCCGGGCGGCAGCGCGCCCGGACCGCGAGGAGGCCCGATCGGGGGCCGGTCGGGCGCGAGGGCCCGGCCGGCGGACCGCCGTCAGGCGCGCTCGACGCACATGGCGATGCCCATGCCGCCGCCGATGCACAGGGTGGCGAGACCCTTCTTGGCGCTGCGGCGCTTCATCTCGAACAGCAGCGTGGTCAGGACACGGGCCCCGGAGGCGCCGATCGGATGGCCGAGCGCGATGGCGCCGCCGTTGACGTTCAGCTTCGCCGGATCGAAGCCCATCTCGCGGCCGACCGCGCAGGCCTGCGCCGCGAAGGCCTCGTTGGCCTCGACGAGATCGAGATCGGCGACGCTCCAGCCGGCCTTCTCCAGCGCCTTGCGGCTCGACGGAACCGGGCCGATGCCCATGATGGCCGGGTCGCAGCCGGCCGTCGCCCACGAGGCGATGCGGGCGAGCGGGACGAGCCCGCGGGCCGCCGCGTCCTTGGCGCTCATCAGCACCAGCGCCGCGGCGCCGTCGTTGATGCCCGAGGCGTTGGCGGCCGTGACCGTGCCGCCCTTGACGAAGGCGGGCGGCAGCTTGGCGAGGCCGGCGGCCGTGACGCCGGCGCGCGGATACTCGTCCGCCGACATCACCACGTCGCCCTTCTTCGACGTGATGGTGACCGGCACGATCTCGTCGACGAACTTGCCGGCCTTCTGGGCGGCCTCGGCCTTGTTCTGCGAGGCGGCCGCGAAGGCGTCCTGCTCCTCGCGCGAGATCGACCACTTGGCGGCGACGTTCTCGGCCGTGTTGCCCATGTGATAGCCGTTGAAGGCGTCCCACAGGCCGTCGCGGATCATGGTGTCGAGAATCTCGGCCGGGCCCATCTTGATGCCGGCCCGCAGATAGGTCGCGTGCAGCGAGCGCGTCATGCTCTCCTGCCCGCCCGCGATCATGATCGAGGCGTCGCCGGTGGCGATCGCCTGGGCGGCGAGCGCCACGGTGCGCAGGCCCGAGCCGCAGACCTGGTTCACGGTGATCGCGGTCTTCTCGGCCGGGATGCCGGCCTTGATGGCGGCCTGGCGGGCGGGGTTCTGCCCCTGGCCGGCGGTGAGGACCTGGCCGAACACGACCTCGTCCACTTCGCCCGGCGCGACGGAGGCGCGACGCAGGGCTTCTTCGATGGCGATGCGGCCGAGCTCGTGTCCGGCGAGCGGGCTGAGGGTGCCGTTGAACGATCCGATCGGGGTCCGCGCCGCGGACACGATCACGACGTCAGTCATGGCTGTCATTCCTTGAGGGAGATTTCTTCTTGGAAGGCAGAGGCCCGCCGCC
>NZ_NPEX01000570.1 GCF_003258865.1 Rhodoplanes roseus
GCCGTCGACATGCAGCGGATGCAGCGAGCGCAGCTCCAGCACGCGAGCGACTTTTCGCAGCACGCGGTTCTTGCGCCGGATTTCGTCCGCGACCCGATCCTGGTCGACGGGCTTGCCGGTGAGCCAGCGGGCCAGCCGCTGCAGCTCGTCGACCAGCAGCGCGATACCGGCCTCACGCTTCTCGTTGGCCCGGAACGCCGTCACGGTCTCCATGGTGAAGACGTCGTAGCCGTCGGCCTTGGCCAGCTCCAGCACCGAATGGATCGGCTCGCAACCGGAGCCGAAATGCACGATGCGCTTGATGCGGTGGTCGCGGTCGGTGTGCAGGCGGCCGATCATCGCCTTGATCATCGAGCAGAACTCGGACGGGATCTGGAAGTGGTCCTCGGCGATCGCCTCGGAGCGGCGGCTGTCCTCCGCCCACAGCTGGTCGTAGGACACCGGGATCGTGTCGCAGGCGAAGACCAGCGGCGACTCCCAGCTCCAGCCGCCCCAGATCACCGAGCGTCCCGCGTCGGCGGCGCGCGCGATCTCGTCGAACGAGTAGGTCTGGGCGATCGCGGCGAGCGCCTGCAGGCCCGCGGACGGTCGTCGCCCGCGCAGCACCGGCGATGGCGCAATCCGGGGCGCCTCGAGGGTGGCGGAGAGCACGTCGGTCATGATGGTGTCCTTCCCTGATCTCGGAGCTGCACGGTCTCGGCCGCCGGTCAGACGACCGGCGCGGCAGCCACCGCCAGCGCGGTCGCGCCGGCGTCGCGCTGCTCGTTCAGAATCTCGACGAAGGCCTCGATCCGGGTTTTCAGCTGGCCGTGGTCGCTCAGCGAGTAGTCGCTCGACAGCTCCAGCACCGGCAGGCCGAGCTGCCGGAAGTGATCGACGAAGGCCGAGCGGGTGATGCCGTAGCAGGCGCAGAACTTCAGGTAGACGTAGAGGATGCCGTCGACCGCGTAGTCGCGGGCCAGCAGGGCGGGCAGCTCCAGGCTGTCGTCGAGCGGCTTCATGCGGGCGCAGGGCGCCTGGTCGAGATACCCGTCGGCCAATGCCCGGAACGGATCGCCCGTCTCGGGAACGGTGCGGAAGAACGGCCGAAATCCGGCGCAGTGATCCTCCACCACGATGCGGGCGCCGACCTCCTCCTCGACCAGATCGACGATTTTTCGATCCTCGTCCGCCATGATGCTGCCGGCGATCATCAGCCGCAGCGGGCGGGCGCCGTCGTCGCCCTGCCGGCTCAGCGTCTCGTACAGGGGGCCGTAGGCCTCGATCAGCGTCTCGGCCGGGAGATAGTAATAGCCGCGGACCAGCTCGAGATAGTCACGACCGGACAGCGGCGGGC
>NZ_NPEX01000571.1 GCF_003258865.1 Rhodoplanes roseus
CGTCCGCTGCGCGGACGCCCGACCCTCCCCCTCCAGGGGAGGGTGAAGGGAAGGCCAGCGGATAATGCCGCTGTAAAAAATCCAGCGCGCGCCGCAGGCAGGTCAGCATGCCGAGCGCCAGCACGTCGATCTTGAGAATCCGCAGCGTGTCGAGGTCGTCCTTGTCCCACTCGATGACGGTGCGGTCCTCCATGGCGGCGTTCTCGATGGGGACCAGCTCGTCGAGCCGGCCGCGCGTGATCACGAAGCCGCCGACGTGCTGCGACAGGTGGCGCGGAAAGCCGACCAGCTCGCGGGCCAGCGCGAGCGCCGCCGCGAGACGCGTGTCGGCGGGATCGAAACCGGCACGGCGCGCATGCTGGTCCGAGATCGCCTCGGGCGACCAGCCCCACAACGTGCCGGCGAGCGACCCGATCACGTCCTCGGTGAGGCCGAAGACCTTGCCGACGTCGCGGATGGCGCTGCGGCCGCGATAGCAGATCACCGTGGCGGCGAGGCCGGCGCGCGCGCGGCCGTAGCGATTGTAGATGTACTGGATCACCTCCTCACGCCGCTCGTGCTCGAAGTCGACGTCGATGTCGGGTGGCTCGCGCCGCTCGGCCGAGACGAAGCGCTCGAACAGGAGATCGCTGCGCGCCGGATCGACCTCGGTGATGCCGAGGCAGTAGCAGACGGCCGAGTTCGCCGCCGAGCCGCGGCCCTGGCAGAGAATCCCGCGCGAGCGCGCGAAGCGCACGATGTCGTGCACGGTGAGAAAGTACGGCGCATAGGAGAGCTCGCCGATCAGCGCGTATTCGTGGTCGAGCGCGCGCCTCACCTTGGCCGGCACGCCGTCCGGATAGCGCCGCGCCGCGCCGTCTTCCGCATAGGCGATCAGCGCCTCCTGCGGGGTGGCGAATCCGTCGCGCACCTCGTCCGGATAGTCGTAGGCGAGCTCGTCGAGCGAGAAGCGGCAGCTCTCCAGAAAGGTCAGTGTCTGCGTCACGGCCTCGGGCGCGGCACGAAACAGGCGCGCCATCTCGTCCGGAGCTTTCAGATGGCGCTCGGCATTGGCCTCCAGCAGGCGCCCGGCGGCATCGAGCGTGGTGCGCTCGCGCACGCAGGTGATCACGTCCTGCAAGGCGCGCCGCTCGGGGCCGTGGAACAGCACGTCGCCGACTGCGATCAGCGGCGTGCGGGTTTCCGCCCCCAGCGCGGCGAGCCGCGCGAGCCGCCGCGCATCGTCGCCGCGATACAGCATCCGCGCGCCGAGCCAGACGCGGGCGTTCGCGGAGCGGAGCATTTGGATCACCCTCCCCTGGAGGGGGAGGGTCGCCG
>NZ_NPEX01000572.1 GCF_003258865.1 Rhodoplanes roseus
GGCGAGCTCGACCAGACGCCGCACGGCGGCGCCCTGCGGGACGACGACGGTCTCACGGCCGAGCTTCCCCTCGACCGGGACGAGGCCGGCCGCGGCGGCGTCGATCAGCGCGTCGTCGGAGAGCGGGCAGTCGCTGCGCGGCCGGTCGTCGAGCGGCTCGAAAGGCACGAAGATCCGGCGGGCGAGGGCGCGACAGTACTCCTCCTCGCCGATCAGCCCGGCGGCGACCAGGACACGGTCGGCCGTCACCCCGAGGGTGCGGGCGCGCTCCTGGGCGAAGCCGATCACGGCGGGCGGCAGCCGGTCCCGCACGCAGTCGAGCTCCGGGCAGGCGTCGACGCCGCGCCGCACGGAACTCTCCGCCGCCGTCCGGGAGCTGCCCCGGGCCGGCACCGGAAGGCTCGCGGGTGTCAATCCCGAAACAGGGCCTCCGGGCGGACTCGCCAAGCTCCGGCGCCCATGCTCCGGGCTCGCACCGGTCCGTCCGCTCCAAAAGCTCCCCTCCCGCGGCCGCGGGCTGTCGCCGCGATCGAGCATCATGCCTCCGAAACCGGCCCCCGCCGGGACGCACTTCGCCGCTGCTCCGGCCGCGGACTTCGTCTATAAGGGCGCGGCGCCGAGCACGGCGCGCGAGACCCCGGACGGCCGGATGCCCCGCCAGACTAGCCTAGACACGCGTCGGTTGCGAATCTTTGCGTGCGCGCCCCGTAGGGCGCTCGCACGGATTGCTGTCGCCCTCGTGGCCCCCCTCGGCCTCGGCGGCCCGCTCGGGTCGGTCGCGTCCGGGCCGGCGCTGGCCCAGTCGGCCTCGCCGGGCCTGCCGATCCCGGGTTTCTGGGACCCCAAGCGGCGGCCCGAGCGGCCGGATTTACGCCTCACCCTGATCCGCTTCATGAGCGAGGTGGACTACCCGCCGTTCAATTATGCGGGGCCCGACGGCAACCCGGCCGGCTTCAATGTCGACCTGGCCCGCGCCATCTGCGACGAGCTGAAGGTCGCCTGCACGGTGCAGATGCGCCGCTTCGACACCCTGATCGACTCGCTCGCCGAGAACCGCGGCGACGCCGCCATCGCCTCGATCTCCGTGTCGGCCGAGACCCGCAAGAAGGTCGACTTCTCGGATCCCTACTACCGGCCGGTCGCCCGCTTCGCGGCGAAGCGCAATGCCGGGCTCGACACGGTGCTGCCCGAGCGCGTCGAGGGCAAGAAGATCGCGGTCGTCGCCGGGACGGCGCACGAGGCCTATCTGCGGGCGCTGTTCACCGAGGCCGAGCTCAAGCCCTATTCGACCCCGGAGGAGGCCCGGGCCGCCCTC
>NZ_NPEX01000573.1 GCF_003258865.1 Rhodoplanes roseus
GTTCGGCGCTGCGCGCCGCCCCGGAATGACCAATCACGTGATCAGCCGGATACCCGCTCACGCCACCTTGCGGGTGTCGGCGATGTCGATCACCGGCACGCCGACGCGCGAGAGCAGGCGGTGCAGCGTCTCGATCTCGACGCGGCTCGGCTTCGGCATCGGCGCCCGCATGAACGGGTTCGGGATCAGGCCGGCGAGCCACGTCGCGGTCTTGTAGCGGATGTGCAGGCGGGCCATGTCGGCGACGTAGTCCTGCAGCTCGGAGAGGCCGCCGTCCCAGATCGCGCGTGCCGTCACGATGTCGTTGCGGTCCCACGCGTCGAGGTGGTCCATCATCGGCTCGACGGCGAAGTTCCAGAAGCCCGACAGCGTGCCGTCGAACATGCCGGTGGCCTTGTACTCGTGCCAGCGCGAGGCGAGTGCGCCCATGACGGCGACGTGCCGGTCGAGCGAGCGCAGGCCCTTCGCGATCAGCCGGAAGCCGTCGTACATGTAGGTCATCTTCCAGCCGACGATGTTGGGGACCTCGCGGCAGATGCGCAGGGTCGCGCCGATCGGCAGGCCCGGATAGAAGGGCGGCTTGGCGCCGCCGACCGGGTGGGTGACGATCGGCAGGTCGACGACGCGGTCCTGGGCGATGATCTGGTCGAGCCAGATCTCCGGATAGGCGTCGGCGTCCCAGCACGACGTCACGTCCTGGGCGCCGCCGGGCGGCGTGACGAAGATGCCGTCGACGCCGAGCGCCTTGCAGTCCTTGGCGGTCTCGATGGTCTCCTCGGTGGTCAGCGCCCATGTGCCGGCGATCAGCGGCACCTTGCCGTTGTTCTCCTCCTGGGCGATCTCCAGCACGCGGCGCTTCTCGGCGCGGGTGAGATAGAAGATCTCGCCGGCCTCGGGATTGATGCACAGGCCGCCGCCCATCTTCACGAAGCGCTCGTTGTCGAGGAAGTGGCGCAGGAATCGGCGATACGCGGCCTCGTCGATCTTCATGTGCTGATCGTAGGGAAGCAGGGTGGCGACGTAGAGGTGGTCTCCGACGGTCTTCATCAGTCTGGTCTCCTGGTGTTTTCTCGACGGGCTCGGGCGGGCGGGGGTCAGGGCGAGATCTCCTCGAGGACGCGCCCCTTGGTCTCGGTGGCGAACAGCGCCGTGATCACGGCCGCGACGGCGGCGACGAGGCCGAAGGCGAGGAACACGGCCTCCAGCCCGATGCCGATCATGGCGCCGACGATGCTCGGTCCGATCATCGAGGCGAGCCGCAGCCACGCCGTCGCGGTCGAGACCGCGATGG
>NZ_NPEX01000574.1 GCF_003258865.1 Rhodoplanes roseus
CTCGCGCGTCGGCGCGAGATCCGGGTGAGGGGGTGCTCACCTCACGATGGACTCGTCGACGCCGGCTCCCCCTCACCCCAGCCATCTCCCCGCCGGGGAGAGGGAGCCCCGCCGTGCACGCGGCAGGGCCGGAGAACCACCGCACCGCGGCCTGTGCACGCCCGGGACATCCGCGTGAAAAAACATGTGCCCAGGCTTGCCCGCGAGGGGAGAGGGTGGGCGCGGAGCATGACACCATGACCGACACGCTCGCGCCGCGCGATGCCGTCGAGGTGGAGGAGGCCGTGCGCTGGGCGCTCGGCGCCGGCAAGACGCTGGAGATCGTCGGGCGAGGCTCCAAGCGCGCCGTCGGCCGCCCCGCCCAGACCGACGCGACCCTCGATCTGTCCGGGCTCGCCGGCGTCACCCTCTACGAGCCGAAGGAGCTGGTGCTGTCCGCCCGCGCCGCGACGCCGATCGCGGCGGTGGAAGAACTGGTCGCCGAGAACGGCCAGGAGCTCGCCTTCGAGCCGATGGACTTTTCCGCGCTGCTCGGCGGCGCGGCGGGGGCCGGCAGCCTCGGCGGCGTGCTGGCCACCAATCTCTCGGGGCCGCGGCGCATCAAGGCCGGCGCGGCGCGCGACCACTTCCTCGGCTTCTCGGCCGTGTCGGGCCGCGGCGAGATCTTCAAGTCGGGCGGCCGGGTGGTGAAGAACGTCACCGGCTACGACCTCTCGAAGCTCCTGGCCGGCTCCTTCGGCACGCTCGCCGCGATGACGGACGTGACCATAAAGACGCTGCCGCGTGCCGAGACGGAGGCGACCGTGCTGGTCGTCGGCCTGACGCCCCAAAGGGCCGTCGGGGCCATGGCGGCCGCGATGGGATCGCCCTTCGAGGTCTCCGGCGCGGCGCATCTGCCGGCGGCGGTCGCGGCCGCGACCGAGATCGGCGCGCTGCCGGCCGGACAGGCCGTCACGGCGCTGCGGCTCGAGGGCGTCGCCCCGTCGGTCGCGCATCGCCGGGGCGGGCTCCTCGGGCTGCTCGCGGATGTCGGCGCCTGCGCGGATCTCGACGCCGACACGTCGCGACGGCTCTGGCGGGCGATCCGCGACGTGACGCCGTTCGCGGCGCGCGGCACGCCCGAGACCGACCGGCTGGTCTGGCGCATCTCGACCGCGCCGTCGCGCGGCGCCGAGCTCGCGGCCGTGATCGGCGAGCGGCTCGACGCCTCCGTGCTGTTCGACTGGGCCGGCGGTCTGATCTGGGCCTCGGTGGCCCCGTCGCCGGACGCCGGC
>NZ_NPEX01000575.1 GCF_003258865.1 Rhodoplanes roseus
GCCGGCGGCGCCGGCATCAACCGAGGAACCGGCGGATCCGGCGGCGGCGGCGGTGCAGCACGCGGCCCGGGATCGGTCGGTGGCGCCGGCGGCGGCGGCGGCACCGGCAGCTTCGGCGGCACCGGTGGGGCGGGCGGCGCCGGCGGATCGTCCCAGTAAAGAAACTCAGGCGAGGGACGCCAGACGCGCGTCCTTCGCCGCTCGCCGCAGCGATCCCGACTTCGCGTCGACCGTTCTCGAGGAGACGAGCAATGAGAAGAACAACGACACTGATCGTGGCGCTCGGTTGCGCCGCGGCCGCGGGGACATTCGCGCGGGCCGCCACCAGCCACGCAACGGCGCCGATCGAGACTCTTCTCGTCCTGACGGCATCCAACGACGGCGCTGGTCTGCCCGGAGCACCGGGCGGAAAGGGTGGCGCCTCGGGACACGCTGCCGCGGGACGCCCCGCGGGAGCAGCAGTCGGGTACGAGCCCGACCAGGTGTTCGCCTACTGCATCGACGTGCTGGAGGCGTTGCACCGTGGTCAGGACGCGACGACGCTGCGTGGCCCGACCGGTATGGGCCCTGCCGATTGCTCGGATCTCTTCCGCACCCTCGCTCAAGGAGACGACGACATGAGGTCGGCGCAAAGCGGACAGCCTGGACGTGGTGGCGATGGCGGCAGCCTCCCCGGCGCGCCGGGCGGCAAAGGTGGTCAAGCCGGTGGGCGTGGCGGCGACGGCGGCGGCCTGCCCGGAGCACCGGGCGGCAAGGGCGGCCAAGCCGGCGGGCGCGGCGGTGACGGCGGCGGCCTGCCCGGAGCACCGGGCGGGAAGGGCGGACGCGCCGGCTCGCCCGCACCCGATCAGGCTCTCGTGGCCTACTGCACGGAGTTGCTGCGGCAGACGCGCCGAGAGGCTCGCGGCCTGTCGAGCCGGCCACCGCAGTCGGACATCTACGAAGCCGCCGATTGCACCGATTACTTCGCGTCGCTCGACGCGACGAACCCGACGACCGGGGCTCGAGGGAACCGCGACGGGCGTGACGGGCCGAGCGTTTCCGGCGGCGTCGGCGGCCGCGGCGGCAAGGCGGGCAGCGGTCCGGGTGGCGGTGCAGGCGGTGCAGGCGGGCTCGGCGCCACGGGCGGCGCCGGCGGCAAAGGCGGAGCCGGTGGGGCGAGCGACTGACCCGGAGTCGCGGCATCCGGCCGACCTCGCGGACGATCAGGAGCCGGTGACCACCCCTGTGTTTGATGAACGCGCACGATCGGCCGCCGC
>NZ_NPEX01000576.1 GCF_003258865.1 Rhodoplanes roseus
GCGCCGCCCGCGAGAGCGGCGCGTGTCTCGTCGAGCGCCGTCCGCACCGCCGCCACCGTGGCGGGCCGGCCGAACTGCGCGACCGCGACGGCGGCGCCGTCGGTGCGCAGCACCGCGTCGACCGAGGGAAGGCGGCGCATCGTCGCCGGAAGGGCCGTCGCTCGGGCCGTCATGGCGGGCCTCAGAAGCTCAGCATGAACGGGTCGACGCTCGCCCGCGTCAGCCCGGTCTCGCGCACCAGGAGGTCGAGCCCGAGCGTCGCGACGTCGTCGGCGACCGGGTCGAGCCAGGGCGCGCGGTCGCGGTACAGGACCTTGGCGTAGCGGCCGCAGGCCGAGCAGGTCTCCGCCTTCACGGTGCCGTCGCCGCCGTCCACCTCCTGATAGGTGATGCCCTTGGTGGAGCCGCAGGCCGTGCATCGGATGCGGACGTAGTTCCACCGCGTGCTGCACTGGGCGCAGACGCAGTAGCGCGCCGGATTGGCGCCGCGCAGCTCGTCGATCACCGAGACGACCGGCCGGCCGCCGCAGGCCGGGCAGACCGCGTCGCCGACCGCGACCAGCGCGCCCGGATCGAGCTGCGCGGCGAGGCGGGCGAAATGGACCTGCAGGGCGGCGGCGACCAGCACGTGCTCGGCGATCGCCTCGACCGGGATCGCGTCGGCCAGCACGGCCCGCATCATCACGATGCGGGCGTCCGCATCGGCGTCGGCGACCCGGCGCAGCGCGGCGCGGGCCTGGTCCGGCATCTCGCAGTCGGCGAAGACGGTGAGCAGGCGATCGAGCGTCGCCGTGCAGGCGGCGTCCGGGACGAAGCCCTGGCGGTCGAGCGGCGGCATGGCATGGGCGCGGGCGCGCGCCACCGCCTCGGCGGCGGGCGGCGTCACGGCGGGGAGATCCTGCTGGATCCAGTGCTGGGCGCTGGCCAGATCGGCCAGGAAGATCAGATAGGGTTTCAGGGGATGCCCCTCGGCCAGCGCGCGAAACCGGTCGCTGCGGCGCAGGAACAGCGCCTCGGGGTCGGGCGCCACGGCGAAGGGCGGAACCGCGATGGTGCCGAGATCGCCGAACGCACCACCGGAACCGACGTCACTCATCGCTCACCTCACGAACCGCACGGGCCACGTGACATATAGGCACTGACACGCAGAAAAGGACTGAACGAAACGACTGTTTACACCTCTCCGCGCATCCGGAGAGGTCGGTTCTCTTCACCTCCCCCTGGAGGGGGGAGGTCGCAATGCGTCGTCAGACGCAT
>NZ_NPEX01000577.1 GCF_003258865.1 Rhodoplanes roseus
GACTTCGCGCCTGCGGCGCGAACCCCGACCTCTCCGCGCTGGGGAGAGGTGAAGCGAGGGCGCGGCGTCGTGGATGACGTGGGCGTCGGCGCGTGCTGTGATGCGGTCGGACCCGATCGCCACGACAGGATTTTTGGGAATGACACCTGCGACCAAGACTCTTCTGATCGCCCTCTCGGCCGCGATGGCGGCGGCCGTCGCGACGCCGGCGGATGCCGGGCGGGCGCGCGTGACGGTGCGGCCGGTGGCGGTGCATCCGGCGTGGCCTGGCGCCTGGGCCGGGACGTGGTACGGCGCATGGAGCGACGGCGGCGGCCCCGCGGTCTACGGCCGCGCCCTGCGCACCACCGTGTATCCGTACGGTCCGCGCGGCGACGGCGTGCGGGGCTACTGGTATCCGACCGTCGTGCGCGGCGCGTGCGCCTACGGCT
Source organism: Rhodoplanes roseus (assembly GCF_003258865.1). Classification (GTDB taxonomy): domain Bacteria; phylum Pseudomonadota; class Alphaproteobacteria; order Rhizobiales; family Xanthobacteraceae; genus Rhodoplanes; species Rhodoplanes roseus. The sequence continues at coordinate 432 of NZ_NPEX01000577.1, forward strand.
ACGTTTGGTGCTGACGAGCACGTCATCGGCGCCACGGCACGCGCCGCCCCGATCGGGCGCGGCAGCCGGACGCGTCGCGCATCGAGACCCGGACGCCTCTGCGCTCCGTCCGGGCTGCGAGCCGCGGCGCGGCTTTAACGCGCCTTGGCGTGGAAGCCGATCGGCGCGAAGTGGCGGGGCACGCGCTTGGCGATCATCGGGCCGCTCACCTCCCAATAGGTCTTGAAGTGCGGCGTCTCGCGATGGGCCGCCAGCGCGGCGGCGTCGTCGTAGACCTCGTAGAGCAGGACGTGGTGGGGATCGCTCTCCTCGAACAGCACGTCGAACTGGCGGCAGCCGGGCTCCTTCACGCTCGCCGCCGCATTGGCCAGCGCGGCGGCCTTGAAGGCCTCGTAGGCGGCCGGGACGATGTCGAGCTCGACCGCGTTGATGTAGGGCGTGGACGCAGACATGGGGACCTCGGGGCGGGGGGAGACGGCGGGGCGCGCAGTATGGTCGGCCGCACCGGGAGGGACAAGGCGCGAGGCGGAATGGCGCAGGGGCGAACGGCGAATAGGGAGTGGCGAATAGCGAGTGGCGAACAGGGAGCCGCCGGGCCTCGCACTCTTTCGCTGCTCGCTACTCCCTACTCGCCACCCCCTCCTCCGCCGCCACCGTCTGCTCGAGCGCTTCGGCGAACTCGCGGAACAGATAGGCGGCGATGTCGCGGTAGATGGCGGTGCCGCGCACGTAGCGGATGATCGAGCCGGCGAGCGTGAGGTCGGTGGCGACCGCGACGCGGCTGCCGGCCGCGGTCGGCTCCAGCCGGAAGCCGACCACGGC
>NZ_NPEX01000578.1 GCF_003258865.1 Rhodoplanes roseus
GCTCTTCCGATCTGGCGAAGCCGGGCCTCGAAGGGCGACGGCCGCAGCGCCTCGTGGTATCTGCAGTCAGCCTGCATCACCGCGAGCCGGTCTCATGACCCCCGCCACGTTCAACGCCTTCTGCCGCGCCCTCCCCGCCACCACGCACGTGGTGCAGTGGGGCGGCGCGCATGTCTGGAAGGTCGGCGGCAAGGTCTTCGCCATCGGCGGCTGGAGCGACGACGGCGCCGGCATCACCTTCAAGGTGAGCGACATCGCCTACGAGCTGCTGAAGGACCGCCCCGGCCTGCGCCCCGCCCCCTACCTCGCCTCGCGCGGCCTCAAATGGATCCAGCATTTTGGCAAGCCCGGCCTGCCCGCGGCGGAGCTGAAAGACTATCTGCGTCAGTCGCACACGATCGTGGCGCAGGGGCTGTCGCGGAAGAAGCGGATGGAGCTGGGGCTGGAGTTGCCGGCGCAGCAGAAACGCGGCGAAGCTGGATCAAGCGTAGCCCGGCTCCGACCGTAGCCTGGACGGAGCGCAGCGACGTCCGGGGGCGGGCCGTGCCGCGGATCCCGGGTTTCGTTTCACTGAACCCGGGCTACGGAGCCGGATTGCGGCGAGACTCCGCGCCAATCGCACCTGTCCCCGGATCGCTGCGCTGATCCGCGCCACGGTGCTGCGCTGCGGGCTTGAAATCGCGTTCCCGTTATGTTCTGTGGCGGTCGCCGGGCCGGGGCGAATCGTCGGCTCGGAACAGGAGTGGGACTGATGGATGCGCCGAACTATTCCGACATGTCGTCGGAGGAGCTGCTGACGATGATCGAGGATGCGCAGGCGGCGCTCGATCGGAAGATCGCCGCCGAGAGGGCGGAGCTGGAGGAGCGGCAGGCCAAGCTGGCCGAGCTGCAGGCCCGCATCGGCGGCAAGGACGCCGGACAGAAGCCGTCGGCACCCAAGCCGCGCGGCCGGCCGCCACGGTCGGCGGCGCCGCGGACCGACGAACAGCTCGCGCCATCGCCGTGACGCGAGCGTCGTCCGGCCTGGGCCGTCACCCGGGCTGGACCGTCGCCTCGACGGAGCGCCGCGCCGCCCCGGATCGACCGCACTCGCCCGACGGAAGGGGTCGCGCAGAAATCATCGAGTCGAAGCATCCTTCCGCCCTCACCCTGAAACATCCTTCCGCCCTCACCCTGAGTGTCTGACTCGAAATTCAGCCTTTATTGACGGGGGTCGCAAGGCGGCGGGTAAGGAGCCTGAGGTGTGCGA
>NZ_NPEX01000057.1 GCF_003258865.1 Rhodoplanes roseus
AGCTCGCGGCCCGCCTGCGCACCATCGCCGGCCGGCTGAGCGCCCCTGCCACCGCCGAGCCGTCCGCGCCGGCGTCTTCGGATGACGTGCCGCGGTCACCGGACCAGCGCAGAATCCAGACCGCGCTCGACCAGATCGTGACGGCGGAGCGGGCCCTGTTCGCCGAGCCGGGGCGCGCCGATGCCATCTCGTTCGGCCGGAAGGCCCGCTACCTGGCCCCATATCGCGACTGGATTCTGGCGCGCGATACGGGGCTTGCGGCCGGATCCGCAACGTTCGTCGCAGGTGCGCTGGGGTGGGCGACCGGGTTTCCGGCCGCCGAGCTCACGGCGCTCGGCATCTGCATCTTCTCGATGGTGCTCGGCTCGATGCCGGCGCCCCAAAAGATCGCGCCGCTGCTGTTCGGCGGCGTGGTCGCCGGCGTCCTGGTGGCGATCGTCTATCGCTTGGCGATCCAGCCGGCGGTGCCGAGCGTCCCGGCCGTGGTGCTCTCGGTGCTGCCCTTCATGCTGCTCGGGGCGCTCCTGCGGGCGAGCCCGAAGACCGCGATCCCGGGGCTCGACTTCAACATGTGCTTCCTGTTGGCGAGCCAGGCCGGCCTGCCCGCCGCCGACGCCGCGACCGTGCTGGTCGACTCGCTCGCCCTGGTCGTCGCGGCGGGGCTGACGAGCGGCGGCCACCTCCTGATGCCACGCCAATCGCAGAAGCATGCCGCCGACGCGGCGCGCGCCATCCGCCAGGACATCGCCGCGCTGGTCGAGCGGGTCGCGCCGGGGGCGCGCCAGGACTGGAACCCGCACGCCTCGCGCCGCATGCTGCGGCTCCTCCTGCATCTGCGCCGGGCCGGCGATCTCGGCACGGCCGCACCGCACGGGCTGTTGGCCGCGCTCAATCTCGGCCACGCCGTGATGGACCTGCACGTCCTGGCCGGCGACGAGACCCGGAGCCCGGCCATGCGGGCCCGGGCCGAGAGCGCGCTGACGGCGCTCGGGCGGTTCGCCGACGATCCGGAGGGCGTCGCCGCATGGCTTGGTCCGCTCGCCGAGGACACCCCCGACCGGGCCCTGGCCCGCGCCACCGGCGCGGCCGCCGACGCCCTGCGGGCCGGCGCGACACTGTTCCGGTTCGGTACCCGGGCGACGGCCTGACCCGGCGGGAGGCCGGCCGGATCAGCGGAAGTTTCGATCCAGCGCGTTGTGGATGGCGGTGGCGGCGATCGCTGCGTGGCCGGTGGCGACGCTGAGCTGGTGCAGGTCGGTGGTGACGTCGCCGGCCGCGAACAGCATCGGCACCGAGGTCTGCTGTTTCCCGTCCGCCGTCAGGCAACCACCGTCGGTCGCATGGGCGCCGAGCGCCATCGCGAGATCCGAGCGCGCCTGGGCCCCCATGGCCGGATAGAGGACGTCGAGCACGATACGCGAGCCGTCCTCGGCAATCGCGACGATCCCGTCGCCCTCCGGGGCGAGATCGCGGATCGGCCCCGGCGCGATCGCCAGGCCGGCCGCTGCGGCATCCCGCGCCTCCTGGTCCGACAGAGGCTCGTCGTCGAGCGGCAGCACCGTGATGTTCGGGCTCCAGGTGCGCAGGAACAGCGCCTTCGACACGGCGCGTCGCACCGGCCCGACCACGCCGATCGCCCGGTCCATCGCCTCGTAGGCGTCGCAGATCGGGCAGTAGCGCACCAGCGTCTCCTTCACGAGCGTCAGGAGGGCCGGCAGCTCGGGGTTCTCGTCGACGATGCCAGTCGCGATCAGGGCGGCCCGGGCCGACACGACGCCGGAGTCGGCGCCGTCCCCGAGGCGGGCCTGGAAGACCTCGCCGTCCCGCTCCAACGCCGCGACGCGACCATGGCGCAAGACGGCCCCGTAGCGCTCCGCCTGGTGGCGGAGCCGGATCAGCAGATCCGGCCCGGCGATCCCGGCAAATCCCGGATAGTTGTGAGATTCGGGGATCAGCGCCGCCCGGCTCGCGCCGGCGTCGACGACCATGACGCGGCGGCGGAAGCGCGCCAGATAGATCGCCGCGGTGAGCCCGGCCGGCCCACCGCCGACGATCACGCAATCCACTGCCTCGCCGTCCACCATAACGAATCCGCCCGCTGCCCATGTCGATGACGGGGACCAACGCAGCAGCCGGTAACGAGTTCGGGCGTCCGGTCAGAATGGTGGGCGACTGAGCCGTCGGACATTGTCCTCGACGCAGCGCCGAACCGGCACCAGCGCTTGCTCGGCGGCGTCGTCGAAGCTCGCCCCGCCCAACAGCGCGCGCGTGGCGACCATTTCGGCCTCGAGCGCTGCGACGACCTTTTCGGCGACCATCCGGTGTGCCTCGCGGATCGCGGCAGGCCCGCCTTCGGCGAGCCGGATGGTGCGCAGCGCGATCACGGCCTGGGCTCGGATGCCGAGGCCGGCGATGTCGAGAAACCGTGTGAGAGGATCGGTGAAGGAGTTCATGGCACGCCTCCGGCGCCGCAGGCCGGGGCAACGGCCGAGGTCGCGGCCACCCTCAGAATCCCACCAAAACCGTAAGGGACGGTAAAAGCGGAGGAGGCGGCACCGGCTGTTTCGGCAGAGGGCCCCCGCGTCCGACGCGGACACGAGGGCCGCGTGGCTCAGTAGACCACCACGCTGCGGATCGACTTTCCGGCATGCATCAGGTCGAAGCCCTGGTTGATCTCGCCGAGCGGCAGCGTGTGGGTGATCATCGGGTCGATCTCGATCTTCCCCTGCATGTACCAGTCGACGATCTTCGGCACATCGGTGCGGCCGCGCGCACCGCCGAAGGCCGAGCCCTTCCACACCCGCCCGGTGACGAGCTGGAACGGCCGCGTCTGGATTTCGGCGCCGGCCGGGGCGACGCCGATCACCACCGACTGGCCCCAGCCGCGATGGCAGGCCTCCAGGGCCTGGCGCATCACCGTGACGTTGCCGGTGCAGTCGAACGTGTAGTCGGCGCCGCCGATCTGGTCGGCGCCGCGCTTGGTGAGGTTCACCAGATACGGGACGAGGTCGCCGCCGATCTCCTTCGGGTTGACGAAATGCGTCATGCCGAAGCGCTCGCCCCAGGCCTTCTTGTCGTTGTTGAGATCGACCCCGATGATCATGTCGGCGCCGACCAGCCGCAGGCCCTGGAGGACGTTGAGGCCGATGCCGCCCAGCCCGAACACGATCGCGGTCGAGCCGGGCTCGACCTTGGCCGTGTTGATCACGGCGCCGATGCCGGTGGTCACGCCGCAGCCGATGTAGCAGACCTTGTCGAACGGCGCGTCCTCGCGGATCTTCGCCACCGCGATCTCGGGCAGCACGGTGAAGTTGGCGAAGGTCGAGCAGCCCATGTAGTGGTGGATCGGCCTGCCCTCGAACGAGAAGCGCGAGGTGCCGTCCGGCATCAGGCCCTGCCCCTGGGTCGAGCGGATCGCCGTGCACAGGTTGGTTTTTCGCGACAGGCACGACGGGCACTGGCGGCATTCCGGCGTGTAGAGCGGGATGACGTGGTCGCCCGGCTTCACCGAAGTGACCCCGGCCCCGACCTCGCGCACGATGCCGGCGCCCTCGTGGCCGAGGATCGCCGGGAAGAGTCCTTCCGGGTCGGCGCCGGACAGCGTGAACTCGTCGGTGTGGCAGATGCCGGTCGCCATGATCTCGACCAGCACCTCGCCGTCGCGCGGCCCCTCGAGCTGGACCGTCGTCACGGTGAGCGGCTTACCCGCCTCGAACGCCACCGCCGCTTTCACATCCATCCTGTCTCTCCTCGAAACGTCCTGCCGCGTGATGTCGACCCATACCAGCCGATTCGGCCGGGGCCTATCCACCGGGCCGGGCCGCCCGTGGCCACCCGACCGCACGGCCCTGGCAGATCGAGCCAGGTGGACGCGCGAGCGGTCCGAACACAACTGCTGATCGATCTCCTGCACCTGCCTAACAATATATTCACCTGACCCCATTACCTTTTCAGGCTACTCCTGTGCAGCCGGGGCGCATGCCGATCGATTTGCCCTCCCCCAGACCGCGGTCCGCGCCGTCGACGGCCGGCCTCCGCTGGGCCAACGTGTCGTTCCGCTCCGGCCGCGAGGCATGGTCAACGTCTGATGACTCGAAAGCAGCCAAGCTTTAGTAAACCGAAAATGGGGCTCTCATCGGATTCGGCTAGAACCGAACCCTGTCGCCGTGCCACTCATGTGCGGCGCGACCGGACCGTTCATGCACATTGATCAGCCCACCCTCTTCGCCCTCACCGCGTTCGCCACGGCGGTCAGCGGGCTGATGCTCCTGTTCGCCTGGGTGCAGGACCGGTCGTCGCCGACGCTGGCCTGGTGGGGCGCCGGCCTGCTGGTCCTCGATCTCGGCAATGCGCTGATCGTGATGCGCAACGTGATCCCGGACGAGGTCTCCATCATCGCCGGCAACTGCATTCAATTGTTCGCCTACGGACTGATGTGGACGGGCGCCCGCCGGTTCGAGGGCCGGCCCGCGAAGCTGTGGGTGCCGATCGCCGTGTCGACCGCCTGGTTCGTGGCGTGCCAGTTCGACTTCTACTGGACCGACATGCCGCTGCGGATTCGCGTCTCCGCGGTCCTGATCTCGTCCTACCTGGTGGCGACCGCCTGGGAGTATCTGCGGTCCGAAAATCCCGAGCTGATGTCGCGCTGGCCGACCGTCCTCATCCTGCTCCTCCAGGTCGTCGGCGTGCTGATCCGCATCCCGATCGCCGAAAAGCTGGTGTTTCCGGCCCCCGCGAACTCGTTCACCGCGACGCTGGTGCCGCTCGGCGCCGCCGCCATGGTGCTGTTCTCCTTCGCGCTCGCTTTCCTGGTGATGGCGATGTCGAAGGAGCGGCTCGTGCTGGAGCACAAGCGCACCGCGTTGATCGACCCGCTCACCGGCGTCGCCAACCGCCGCGCCTTCTTCGAGCGGGGCGAGCGCCTGCTGCGGCGACTGCTCGGCGACGGCGGCACCGCGGCACTGCTGATGATCGACATCGACAAGTTCAAGCGCGTCAACGACACCTTCGGCCACCAGGCGGGCGACCGTGTGCTGTGCGCCTTCTGCGACACCGCCGGCCGGGTGCTGCGGCCGACCGACATTCTGGGTCGCACCGGCGGCGAGGAGTTCGCCTGCCTGCTGCCGGGCGTGAGCCTCGGCGAGGCCCTCGCGGTGGCCGAGCGCATCCGGATCGAGTTCGCGCAGTGCCGGCTCGATCTCGGCGCGGTGCGCCCCACCTCGACGGTCAGCGTCGGGGTGGTGACGACGTCCGAGGTCGGCGGCAGCCTGGCCGCGCTGATGGGCGCGGCCGACCGGGCGCTCTACCGGGCCAAGGCGAACGGCCGCAACCGGGTCGAATCGCTCAGCGGCGTGATCATGGCGACGCCTCACGGCGCAGCCGCCATGCCGCCCGACCCGGCCCGCGCCACGCCCCGCCTCAGCGAGATCGGCCCCCGCTCGGCCCATTGGCAGCCCGACGAAAACCTCGGCTTTCCCCAGCGCCGCGACGAGTCGATCGTCGCCTGACGCGGCAGTCGATTTTTCGTCCGGATCGGCTATAACGATCTCCGCCCGCCGCACCCCGGCGCCGCGTCCGCGCTCGTAGCTCAGCTGGATAGAGCATCAGACTTCGAATCTGAGGGTCGGGAGTTCGAATCTCTCCGAGCGCGCCATTTAAACTACTGAAATATTTTATTTTTCAGACCAAAAGCACGAAGTGAGCTGGTCATACCAGCGGTGATTCACTGGGAACCACTACAACTGTCGTGCGGTGCTGCCGAACCGAACTCCATACAGCGGCTTCAAGACGAACGAAGTGGCGCCGTATGAAGCTCTCGTCGATTTATCCCCTGGATGAGGATCGGCCCTACGCCGTGGGCGACTTGCGAAAGGCGGAGGCGGCGCTACTCGCGGAACGTCAGGCTGACCGGAGCATGTCCTCGCGATCGAGAGTGCAGGATCGCAAGATCATCAAATGGGCAAAGCCGCGCGTCGCCGACGATGGTCTGTTTGCGTATATCTCAGCAGAATAGGCGCGGGCTCACCCACCGATCAGCCGCACACTTCAAGACTCGGCGCCTTCCCCCGGCTACAGCCGGCTCCGCCGCCCTGTAAGGGTCCGGGGACCGCTTCGGAACGGACGACACGATCGCCATGACCGCCCATACCCCCGACATGTTCGGCTGGACGCCGGCCCAGGGCGACCTCTTCGGCGACGCCGCGCCGGCCAGCACCGCGTCGCAGGTCGACCCGGACGAGGTCCGCGGCCGCCTTCACGGCATGCTGGCCCAGGTTCGCGCGGCCGAGAAGCGGTCGCCGTGGCCGCCCGAGACGAGTCGGCTGAACCAGCTCATCTTCCCGCCGATGGCGAACTGGCTCCCCGCCGAAGAGCGCGACCAGCTCCGCTTCGAATTCGAGACAGAGCTGAAGCGGCTCAACGTGGCGGCCTGACGGCCCGCCGGCCGCGCCCGGAGCATGCCGCCGGTCGGCTCTGGCGGCTTGCGGGTTTGCGCCTCACGGGCCCGCATGGGTCGCCTCCGTTCGATCCGCGGTTTCCCTCCCCGGGACTTCCTCTCCCCAACTCGACTCCGCTTTCGTTCGGCTTTGATCCGGTCGACGTCGCGGAGCATCGTTGCGGCGCGCGACGCCCGGCGGTCCTGCCCACTCTCGAGCCTCCGCCTTTGCGCTTGCACGCATATGCGCATCTGTTAATGTGATACGCATGTCCGACGCTCTCACCATCCTGGCCGCTCTGGCCGAGCCGACCCGGCTGGCCGCGATCCGGTTGCTGTGGGACGGGCGGGAGCACTGCGTGTGCGAGCTGATGCGGCTGGTCGGAGCCAGCCAATCGCGGATGTCCCGCCACATGGCGGTGCTGAAATCGGCCGGACTGGTCACCGACCGGCGCGACGCCCAATGGGTCCGCTATCGGCGGGCCGCCGACGTCGCGCCCGAGGCGTCCGCGCTGGTCGACGCGGCCCTCGCGGTGCCACCCGCGGCTCGCCGACGGAGGGCCGCATGAGCACCACCTCGCCGGCTCGGCAGGACACGCCGCGGGAGGAACCAGCCGCCCGGTGGGTGCCACGCGTCGCCGCGCTCACCGCGCTGCTGGTGCTGTGGACGATCGTCTATGCGGGCCTGCAGCCGGCGGCCGAATGGATCGTGCACCAGCTCCCGCTCGACGCCGACGCGCCGGTCGGCCGGGCGCTCGCCTTCTTCCTCTACGACACCCCGAAGGTGCTGATGCTGCTGACCCTCGTGGTGTTCGCCATGGGGGTGGTGCGCAGCTTCTTCTCGCCGGACCGCACCCGTGCGCTGCTCGCCGGTCGTCGCCAGGGCCTCGGCAACATCGTGGCCGCCGGGCTCGGCGTGTTCACGCCGTTCTGCTCGTGCTCGGCCGTGCCGCTGTTCGTCGGCTTCGTCTCGGCCGGCGTGCCGCTCGGCGTCACCTTCTCGTTCCTGATCGCCGCCCCGATGGTCAACGAGGTCGCGCTCGGCCTCTTGTGGGCCCTGCTCGGCTGGCGCGTGGCGCTGGCCTATCTCGGCTTCGGGCTGCTGATCGCGATCGTCGCCGGCCTGGTGATCGGACGCCTGCGGCTCGAGCACTGGCTCGAGCCCTGGGTCCGCGATCTGCGGGTGGCTCCGGCCGCTATCGACGCCCCTGCCCCGACCTTCGCCGAGCGCATCGACGCCGGCACCGAGGCGGTGCGCGACATCGTCGGGCGGGTGTGGCCCTGGGTGATCGCCGGCATCGCGGTCGGCGCGGGCATCCACGGCTGGGTGCCGGAACACCTGCTCGCCGCCATCATGGGGCGCGATGCCTGGTGGTCGGTGCCGGCCGCCGTCGCGATCGGCATCCCGATGTACTCCAACGCCGCCGGGATCGTGCCCGTGGTCGAGGCCCTGCTCGGCAAGGGCGCGGCGCTCGGCACCACGCTCGCCTTCATGATGAGCGTGATCGCGCTCTCGGCCCCCGAGCTGGTGATCCTGCGCAAGGTCCTGACCGTCCGGCTGATCGCCGTGTTCGTCGGCGTCGTCGGCACCGGGATCCTGGCGGTCGGATATCTGTTCAACGCCCTGTTCGGGTGAATTTCGGAGGTCACGTCATGAAGGACGTCAAGGTTCTCGGTCCCGGCTGCAAGCGTTGCGTCGCCACGGCCGAGATGGTGCAGCACGAGGCCGACCGGCTCGGCATCCCGGTCACGGTCGCGAAGGTGACCGACATGGCGGCGATCGCCGGCTACGGCATCGCCGCCACGCCCGGGATCGTGATCGACGGCAAGGTCGTCCATGCCGGTGGCCTGCCGAAGGCCGAGGATGTCGCCCGCTGGCTCGCCGCGTAGCGAGCCGACGCGGGACGGTGCCTCACCACGAGGTCAGCACGGCGCCGTCGTACTTGCCCTCGATGAAGGCCTTCACCTCCGGCGAGCGATAGCTCTCGACCAGCACCTTCACCCAGGGCTTGTCCCGGTCGGCCGCGCGCACCGCGATCAAGTTCACATACGGCCCCTTGGGGTCCTCGCGGAGAATCGCGTCTCGGCCGGGATTGAGGCCGGCCGGGAGCGCGAAATTGGTGTTGATCGCGGCGACGTCGACGTCGTCGAGCGCCCGCGGCGTCTGGGCAGCCTCCAGCTCGACGAACTTGAGCTTCTTCGGGTTCTGCGCGACGTCCAGCACGGTGGGCGACCACCCCACCCCGTCGCGCAGCTTGATCACGCCCTTGTCCTGCAGCACCAGCAGCGTACGGCCGCCATTGGTCGGGTCGTTGGGGATGGCGATGCGGGCGCCGTCCGGGACCGCGTCCCAGCTCTTGAACTTCTTCGAGTAGATTCCGATCGGGAAGTTCACCGTGAGCCCGACACTCTCCAGCTTGAAGCCGCGGTCCTTCTTCTGCTGATCGAGGAAGGGGGTGTGCTGATAGGAGTTGGCGTCGAGGTCGCCGGCGTCGAGCGCGACGTTCGGCGTGATGTAGTCGGTGAACTCGACGATCTTCAGATCCAGCCCGTTCTTGGCGGCGACCTGCTTCACCACTTCGAGGATCTGCGCGTGCGGCCCGGCGGTCGCCCCGATCTTGATCGCCTGGGGTGCCTGCGCGCGAGCGCCGAGCGGAAACGCGACGCTGACGGCAGCGACGGCGGCGAGCACGAAACGACGGCTTGGGAACGTGATCATGGGATTCTCCAAACAATACGATGTGGGATGCGCGTCCGCTCAGTCGCGACGGATGCGCTTGTTGACTTTTCGGGCGAGCGCCTCGCCGGCGCTCTGCACGGCCTGCACGAGAACGATCAGCACGACGACGACGAGCGCCATCACGTCCGGCATGAAGCGCTGGTAGCCGAACCGGATGCCGAGATCGCCGAGCCCGCCGCCGCCGACGGCGCCGACCATGGCGGAGTGGCCGATCAGGCTCACCAGCGTCAGCGTGAGGCCGAGCGTGAGGCCGGGCAGCGCCTCGGGCAGCAGCACCTTGCGCACCACCTGGAGCGGCGTCGCACCCATCGCCTTGGCGGCCTCGATCAGCCCCTGGTCGACCTCGCGGATCGCGGTCTCGACGATACGGGCGATGAACGGCGTCGCCGCCACGGTGAGCGGCACGATGGCGGCCGTCGTGCCGATCGACGTGCCGGCGAGCAGCCGCGTGAACGGGATGATGGCGACCACCAGGATGATGAAGGGCGTCGAGCGCGCGGCATTGACCACGGTTCCGACCACCCGGTTGACGAGCGGCGCGGAAAACAGCTCGCCGCGCTGGCTCGTCGCCAGGAAGACGCCCAGCGGCAGGCCGAGCAGCGTGCCGAGCAGGCCTGCGACGGCGACCATGTAGAGCGTCTCGCCCGTCGCTGCGACGACCAGATTGATCAGCTCAGGAGACATGGCCCAACACCTCGATCGACAGCCCATTCGCCCGGACGAGATTCACCACGGCCGATACGATGTCGTCCCGGGCCGGCACGGCGATCACCATGTTGCCAAAAGGAGCGCCGCCGATCTCGTCGATACGGCCCGCCATGATGTTCACTTCGATATCGAGGCTGCGGGAGAGCCGGCTGAGGATCGGCTCGCCCGCCACTACGCCCGTGAAGACGATGCGCAGCACCGTACGGCTCGCCCCGTCCTGCCCCGGAGGCAGCCGTTCGACCAGATCCTGCGGCAAGGTCGCGCCGTTGACCGAGGAGACGAGGCGGCGCGTGGTCTCCTGGCGCGGATGGGCGAACACGTCGTAGACCGGCCCCTCCTCGATCACGCGCCCGGCCTCCAGCACCGCGACACGGTCGCAGATCGACTTGATGACGCTCATCTCGTGGGTGATCAGCACGACCGTGACGCCGGTGAGCGCATTGACCCGCTCGAGCAACGCCAGGATCTGCTCGGTCGTCTCCGGATCCAGCGCCGAGGTCGCCTCGTCGGAGAGCAGCACCTTCGGCTCGGTCGCCAGCGCGCGGGCGATGCCGACGCGCTGCTTCTGGCCGCCCGACAGCTCGGCCGGATAGCGGCCGGCCTTGTCGGCGAGGCCGACCAGATCCAGAAGCTCGGCGACACGGGTGCGGATGGTCTCCCGCGGCACGCCGGCGAGCTCCAGCGGCAGGGCGACGTTGTCGGCGGCACTGCGCGAGGACAGCAGATTGAAATGCTGGAAGATCATGCCGACACGGCGACGCAGCGCGCGCAGACCGGCGGCGTCGAGCGAAGCGACGTCGACCTCGTCGATGCGTACCCGCCCGCCGGTCGGCTTCTCCAGCCCGTTGACCACCCGCACCAGCGTCGACTTGCCGGCACCCGACCGGCCGATGATGCCGTAGACGGCGCCGGGCGCGACATCGAGCGTCACGCTGTCGAGGGCCATCACGGCGGCATCACCCTTGCGGCCCGGATAGATTTTCGAGACCGCCTCGAAGCGGATCGCCGGGCGCACCGGCGCCGCGTGCCCCGCCGGCCAGGCCAGCGTCACCGGCTCGGCGCCGGACGACGGCCGTTCAAACACCACGGTCATGTGATCTGCTCCGCCGCAAAGGCCGTGCGGATGCCTTCGACGAGAAGGTCATCTGGCTCTCCAATCCCGGAGCCCACGAATGCCTTCGTGGCGCTTTAGCGGTTGGTGCGCGGCCGCAAGCTGCTCCGTCAAATCCCGCGGCCGGCGCTCGCGCGCCGACAGGCCTTAAGTTGCCGCGCCCGACGCGGAAATCAACGGAATGGGATTTTCAAGTTCCGCACCGCGATAGCATCGCCTTGCTCCGGGGACGGGCGGCGGAGATGTCCCGTTCTCAGGCGCAATTTTAGATCGAAAGACCGATGTTTTCGGACACGGGGCGGCGCCGCTGCGACTTGCCGCGCGGGTTCGGGCCTGCGAGATTGCGGCCTCGATCCCGACGTCGTGATCACGACCGTCGGTGCCGCATGTCACCATCGCGCCCGTCCCGGCGCCGCGATGGCCCCTCTCGAGGAACTCCCATGATCAGTCGCCGTCGCTTCACCGCCGCGGGTGCGGCGTTCCTGGCCGCCGGCGCAGCGCCGGCGCGCGCCGCCACACCGGTGCGCATCGGCTTCGTCCCGGTGGTCGGGGCGAGTGCCCTCTACGTGCTCCAGGGCGCCGGCTGGGCGACCCAGGAGGGCCTCGCCGTCACCACGACCAAGTTCGACTCGGGGCCGGCCGCCATCCAGGCCCTCGCCTCCGGCACGCTGGACATGCTGGCGATCGGCGTCGCGCCGCTGGCGATCGCGCGGGCGAAGGGCATCGGCGTGCGCATCGTGGCCGGCGGCGCGACCGGCGGCTCCGGGTTCGTCGCGCGCGGCACACTCACAGAGACGCTCGCGGGCGGGACACCGGCGGCGGGATTCGCGGCCTTCCGGGCCCGCACCGGACGACGTGCGAAGCTGGCGACGCTGCCACCCGGCGGCGTGCCCACCGTCGCCTTGCTGCACTGGCTGTGGACGGTGGCCAATGTCGACCGCGCCGATGTCGAGGTGGTGCAGATGGGCATCGAGGCGGTGCAGCAGGCCATGCTGGCCGGCGCCGTCGACGGCGGCACCGTGCTGGAGCCGTCGCGCACGCTCGTCCTCGACCGCGACAGGAGCGCCAGGAGCATCGTGGTGGCGACCGAGATGTTTCCCGAGATTCCGGGCGTCGCCTTCGGCGTGACCGACAAGTTCGCCGAGGCCAATGCGGGCGCGACCGAGTCGCTGATCCGGCTCCTGGTGCGGGCCACGGCGCTGATCAGCGCCACGCCGGACGCCGCCGCGCCGCATGTCGCCGCGAGCCTCGGCGGCGGGCTGGTCGACACCAGCGTGTTCGCCCGCGCCCTCGCCTCGCCGGCCGTGCGGTTCGGCAGCGATCCGCGCGCCATCGTGGCGCCGACCGAGCGGCTGCTCGCCTACCAGGTCGAGCTCGGTGATTTCACGACCGCGCCGCCCACCGCCGGCCTGTTCGATCTCGCGGCCTACGACCGCGCGACCCGGTGAGCGGCGCCCGGTGCCGATGACCGGGCCGCGCCCCGGACCATCCGGCGGTTGAGCAAACCGCGCGCGGTCGCTTTGACTTTTATCATTCATTCGGAATGGTTATGGGGTGATGGTGGTACGTCGTTCCGAACCAAGGACCCCCGCCATGCTCAAGGCGAAAGACTTCGATCTCACCAATCCCGCCGTCGTCGTCCGGCTGCTCGCCGGCCTCTTCTACATTCCGCACATTCTGTTCAAGCTGATCGGCTTCTCGGGGTCGCTCGTGGCGTTCGGCAAGATGGGGTTCACCCCGCCGCTCCTGTGGGTGTCGCTCGCGATCCTGACCGAGACGATCTGTGCGGTCGGCCTCACGCTGAACCTCTACACCCGCTATGTGGCCCTGATGTCGGCCGGTACCATGGCTCTCGCCATCTACGGCACGGTCGCCGTGAAGGGCGCCAACTGGATGTGGAACTTCGGCGGCGTCGAGTATCTCGCCTTCTGGGGCATCGTTTCGGTCGCGCTCGCCGTGAGCGCCTGGAAGGACGTGCTTGCCACGACGACCGGGTACGCCCGCCTCACAGTCGCCAACGCGCCGGGCTGAGCGGCCGGCCACCGTCTCGAGTATTGCAGCGCGCCGGCGGACCCGCCCGGCGCGCTTTTCTTTTGTGCCGGTCCGACTCGATCAGGCCAGCGCGCCGTGGCGGTGCGGCTCGGCGAGCGTCTCGATCACCCGACACTCGGCGACCCGCCCGCAGGCGCACTCGTCGATCATCCGGGTGAGCTCGTCCTCCAACGCCTTCAGCTTCGCCATCCGCTGCCGCACCTCGGCGAGCCGCGCCCGCGCGATCGCGTCGGCGGAGGCGCAGGACTGCTCGGGTCGGTCCTGCAGCGACAGAAGCGTTCGGATCGCGTCGACATCGAAGCCGAGCTCGCGGGCGTGGCGGATGAAGGCGAGCCGCCGCAGATCCGTTCCGGCATAGAGCCGCCGGTTGCCTTCGGTACGGGCCGGCGCCGGCAACAGGCCGATCTGCTCGTAGTACCGGATGGTCGGCACCTTGACGCCGCTCAGACGTGCCGCATCCCCGATCGGCACCGCCGTCTCCGGGGCCTTTTCCCGTTCCATGGGCTCTTGCTCCTCTAGCCGCTAGAGCATGTAGGACTCTCGGCAGGAATGGAAAGGCCTGCCGATGTCGGACGTGATCGAGACCCGTTACCGCGTGACCGGAATGGACTGCGGCTCCTGTGCCGCGAAGGTGCAGGCGGCGGTGAGCCGGCTGCCCGGCGTCGCGGCCGTATCGGTCTCGGCGACGGCCGGCACCATGACGGTGACGCATGCCGCCGCCCCTGCCCTGCTGCCGACCATGAAGGCCTCGCTCTCCCCGCTCGGCTACCAGGTGGCGCCTTCCGACCCGCCGGCCGACCACGCCGCCGAGGCCGAGAGCGGGGACGGGCACGACCACGGCGCGACCGAGGACGCGCCCTGGTGGCGGACCCGCAAAGGCACCCTCACGCTCGCCTGCGGGGCGGCGCTCGCCGCCGCCTATGCAGCCGGCAAGCTGGTGCCGGAGGCGGGCTGGTGGGCCTTCCTGGCCGCCCTCGCCGTGGGCCTCGTCCCGATCGCCCGGCGGGCCTTCGCGGCCGCCCGCACCGGCACGCCGTTCTCGATCGAGATGCTGATGACCATCGCGGCGGTCGGCGCCGTGCTGATCGGCGCGGCCGAGGAAGCCGCCATGGTGGTGTTCCTGTTCCTGGTCGGCGAGCTTTTGGAGGGCGTCGCCGCCGGCCGTGCCCGGGCCAGCATCCGCGGCCTCTCGGCGCTGGTGCCCAAGACGGCGCTGGTCGAGCGCGACGGCCGCACCGAGGAGGTGCTGGCCGAGCGCCTCGCCGTCGGGTCCGTCATCATGGTGCGTCCGGGCGACCGCATCGCAGCGGACGGAGTCGTGATCGACGGAGATGGCGCCGTGGACGAATCGCCCGTCACGGGCGAGAGCGTGCCGGTGCGCAAGTCGCCCGGTGCCACGGTGTTCGCCGGATCGATCGACACCGACGCGGTGCTGCGCGTGCGCGTGACGGCGGCCGCCGCCGACAACACCATCGCGCGCGTGGTGCGGCTCGTCGAGGAGGCGCAGGAGGCCAAGGCTCCGACCGAGCGCTTCATCGATCGCTTCGCACGCTGGTACACGCCCGCCGTCGTCGCCGTCGCGGCCCTGGTGGCGGTGGCGCCGCCGCTCCTCGCCGGGGCGGGCTGGAGCGAGTGGATCTACAAGGGCCTCGCCCTGCTGCTGATCGGCTGTCCCTGCGCGCTGGTGATCTCGACCCCGGCCGCCATCGCGGCCGCCCTGTCGGCCGGCGCGCGCCAGGGGCTGCTGGTGAAGGGCGGCGCCGTGCTGGAGACGCTCGGCAAGGTGACGGACGCCGCGCTCGACAAGACCGGCACGCTCACCGAAGGCAAGCCGCGCGTCACCGACCTGGTCGGCCTCGCCCGCACCGAACGCCAGCTCCTCTCCATGGCGGCCGCCCTGGAGAACGGCTCGAATCATCCGCTCGCCCTCGCCGTCCTGGCGCGGGCCAAGGCCGACGGCGCGCCGACCCCGCCCGCGGCCGACGTGAGGGCAGAACCCGGCAAGGGTGTGATCGGCCGGCTGGGCGGCGAGGCGCTGTTTCTCGGCTCCGCCCGCAGCGCCGCCGAGCGCGTGCCGCTGGGCGACGACGCGGCCGCCCGGATCGCGGCGTTCGAGCGGGAGGGCAAGACCGTCGCGGTGCTGCTCGCCGGCGACGCCGTCGCGGGGCTGATCGCCATGCGGGACGAGCCGCGCCCGGATGCCGCCACCGGCATCGCGGCCCTGAAGGCCGCCGGCATCACGCCCGTGATGCTGACCGGCGACAACCCGCAGACCGCCGCCGCCATCGCCGGGCAGCTCGGCATCGTGGCGCATGGCGGGCTGCTGCCGGAAGACAAGCAGCACCTCGTGCGCGACCTGCAGGCGAACGGACGGACCGTCGCGAAGATCGGCGACGGCATCAACGACGCGCCGGCTCTCGCCGCCGCCGATGTCGGCATCGCCATGGGCGGCGGCACCGACGTGGCGCTGGAGACGGCCGACGCCGCCGTGCTGCACGGGCGCGTGATGGACGTGGCCCGCATGGTCGCGCTGTCGCGTGCCGCAATGAGGAACATTTCTCAGAACATCACCATCGCGCTCGGCCTCAAGGCCGTGTTCCTGATCACGACGATTCTCGGCATAACCGGCCTGTGGCCGGCGATCCTGGCCGACACCGGGGCCACCGTGCTGGTGACGGCGAACGCCATGCGGTTGCTCGCCTGGAAGATGTGAGAGGTCGGCGAATGTCGGCGGGTTCGCCGGCCGCGGCTCGCCGGTGGACGGCCTTGCTGGACTTTGCATTCAATCTTCGTCACCTTCGCGTCCCATGGATCGACGCATTTCATGAGCTCCGGCGAACTATCGGTCGGCCGCCTGATGGCGACGCCGGGCGCCGGCGCCTGTGACCGCGGCGTGACGCTGCGCTGGCGGGACGGCGTGATCGACGCGTTGACGGCCGACCCGCGTCGCGCGACCGCGGGAGCCGCGGCCGACCTCCTCGCCCTGCCGGCCCTGGTGAACGCGCATGATCACGGCCGCGGGCTGCGGCAGCTCGCCTATGGCGCACACGACCAGCAACTCGAGCTGTGGCGCGCCGCCCTCTACGCGCATCCGCCCGTCGACCCTTACGTGAACACGGCCGTCGCCTTCGCGCGGCTGGCGCAGTCCGGTGTCGGCACCGTCGTGCATGTCCACTCGTCCATCGTGACCGAGCGGCTCGTCGACGAGGCCGTGGCGGTCGCGCGCGCGGCGCGGGACGTCGGCGTCAGGCTCGCCTTCGTGGTGCCGCTGCGCGACTGCCGCACCCTCGGCTACGGCGACGACGCGGCGATGGTCGCCCGCCACCCCGCCGCCGATCGCGACATCATCCGGGAGAGGTGGCTGCATCCGTTCCCGCCGCCGGCCGACTACATGGCGCTGGTGCGCGAGATCGCGCGACGCATCGAGGGCCCGACCGTCACGGTGCAGCTCGGCCCGAACAGCCCGATCGCCTGCAGCGACGCGCTGCTCGAAGCGACCGCCGCGGAATCCGCCGACACGGGCCGCCGCGTCCACACGCACCTTCTGGAGACGCGCGCGCAGCGCGAGTGGAGCGACGCACGTCATCCGGCCGGCCTCGTCTCGCATCTCGACGCGCTCGGCCTGCTGTCGCCGCGCTTCGCCGGCGCGCACGGCGTGTGGCTCTCGCCGGAGGACTGCCGCCTGATGGCGGCGCGCGGCGCCACGATCGCCGTCAACACCAGCTCCAACCTGCGGCTGCGCTCAGGCATCGCGCCGGTCGCCGATTACATCCGGGCCGGCATGCGGTTCGGCATCGGCGTCGACTCCGCCTCGTTCGACGAAGACGACGACGCGTTCAAGGAGATGCGCGTCACCCACTGGCTGCACTCGCTGACCGGCAATGCCTCGCCCTTGACCCCGGCTCTGCTGTTCGAAGCGGCACTCGCGACCGGATTCGAGATCGCCACCGGGCGACGCGACTACGGCAGCCTCACACCCGAGAAGCCGGCCGACATCGTCGTGCTCGATTACGGCGCGATGGCGAGCGACGTGATCGACGGCATGGTCGACGAGACCGAGGTGGTGCTGACCCGTGCGACGCGACGTCACGTGCGCGGCCTGTTCGTCGACGGACGCGAGGTCGTGCGCGACGGGCGCGTGCTCGGCGTCGATCTCGACGATCTGGAACGGGACTTGCTAGCGCAGCTGCGGGCGGCCGCGCCGTTGATGCGCGCGCTGCAGCCCGTGATCGCGCGGTCGCAGGCGACCTTGCGAGCCTTCTACGAGACCGGGGAGCATCTGAAGGACGAATGATGCGACGAACGAGCCGGCACACGCACCGATGACGATTGATCGGTCGCGTGGATGCCTTAAGATCGAGCATCTCACCAGCGCACAAGATTTGCGCATCTGTTTCGATCTCCGATCCGCGTGACGGCCGCCCGGTCGTCGGCCGTCTTTGTATTCAAGCCCTGTATACCGAGCACAACCAGGAGAGATTCATGCGACGTGGCTCCTATCTTCGCGCGGCATTGGCGATCGGCGTCGTCGCGGGCCTCGCTTCGACGGCGGCGCCCGTCCGGGCCCAGGAGCCCGGCGTCAGCGACACCGAGATCACCATCGGCGCGATCGGCGCGCTGACCGGGCCGCTGGCCTTCATCGGGACGCCCGGCCGCGACGGCATGACGCTGGCGCTCAACGAGATCAACCAGAAGGGCGGCGTCTGCGGGCGCAAGCTGAAGCTGAACTACGAGCACGCCTCGACCCCGGCCGAGAGCCTCGCCGCGGTGAAGAAGCTGGTCGAGCAGGACAAGGTCTTCGCCCTCGTCCTCGCCTCCGGCAGCACCGGCGCCGCCGCGGCCGCCGACTACGTCCGCCAGGTCGGCGTGCCGACCTACAATCTCTACGGCTCGACACCGATCATCCGCGAGCCGTTCTCCAAGAACGTCTTTCACGGGGCCATCGTGCCGGTCGAGGTGGCGGCGCCCGGCCTGATCAGCATGTTCTACGACGAGGGCCACAAGCCGCAGAAGATCGGCGTCCTGGCCGGCACCTACGCGTTCCCGCAGGCGACCCTCAAGGCGGTCGAGGACCACCTGAAGGCCCAGAAGGTCGACTACGCCCTGGAGAAGTTCGACCAGTCGGCCCGCGACTTCACCTCTCAGCTGGTCTCGTTCGGCCGCCAGAAGGTCGACTCGGTGCTGATCCTCGGCAGCTTCTCGGAGGCCGGCTTCGCCATCAAGCAGGCGCGCGAGCTCGGCATGACCAACATCCGCTGGGTGCTGGACGGCTCGGCCGTGAGCCGCGCCATCGTGCCGATCATCGGCAACGCCGACGGCATCCGCGGCTACTTCAACAACCCGGCCTTCCCGGGACAGAACGACACCGTGAAGGAATTCGAGGCGCGGCTGAAGACCTTTCTCGGCTCCATGCCGCAGGGCCGGCCGAACAACTACGACATGATCGCCTACGGCTCGACCTATGTGGTCGCCGAGGCGATCCAGGGCACCGGCTGCCAGCTCACCCGCGACAAGTTCCTCGCCTCGTGGTCGAGCCTGAAGGACGCCGGCCCGACCAAGATGGGCGGCCTCGACGTCAGCTTCCCCGAGAGCTTCACGGAGACCGACCACCAGGGCAACTACCGTCTCGGTGCCACCGTCGTGAAGAACGGCGAGTGGCAGGTCTATCGCGTCATCGAGCGGCCCTGAGCGTCACGACGATGGCGGAGCTGGGACTCGTTCTGATCGCCGGCGCCAAGTTCGGCGCCATCTATGCGCTCGCGGCGCTCGGTCTGGTGGTCGTGCACAAGGCCACCAAGACCGTGAACTTCGCCCATGGCGCCTTCGCCATGCTGGGCGCCTTCGCCAGCTTCCTCGTCGTCGTGCACTGGCAATGGCCATATTGGATGGCCTATGTGCTGATCCCGCCGCTGATCGGGATCGTGGCGGCCCTGATCGAGTTCCTGATCCTGCGGCCGCTGCGGCGGGCCGACATGTTCACGGTCGTGATCGCGACCGTGTTCCTCGGCATCGCCCTCTCGGAGGCGTTCCGCCTCACCTACAACACCGAGCTCCTGGCCGTGCCGGGCATGTTCGTCGGGATGCCGTTCATCTTCGGCGGCGTGTTCGTCACCCAGGAGACGTTGTGGGTGATCGTCGGCGCGCTGGTGATCTCGTCGGCCTGCGTCGTCCTGTTCCGCTACGGCCGGCTCGGCCGCGGCATGCGGGCGATGGCGTCCAACGTCCGCGGCGCCCAGCTCTGCGGCTACTCGGTCGACCGCGTCTACATGTTCGCCTGGTTCCTGGGAGGCGCCATGGCCGGGCTCGCCGGCGTGTTCGTGGCGCCGGTCAGCGGCGTCTCGGTCGAGTTGTCCATCGCCCTCATCTCGGCCGGCTTCGTCGCCGGCGTGATCGGCGGATTCGACAGCCTCAAAGGGGCGATCCTGGGGGGCCTCCTGCTCGGCATCACCGAGAGCCTGGCCGCCGCCTACATCTCCAGCGCGTTCAAGAACTGCATCAGCTTCCTGCTGCTGTTCATCGTGCTGATGTGGCGCCCC
Source organism: Rhodoplanes roseus (assembly GCF_003258865.1). Taxonomy (GTDB): domain Bacteria; phylum Pseudomonadota; class Alphaproteobacteria; order Rhizobiales; family Xanthobacteraceae; genus Rhodoplanes; species Rhodoplanes roseus. Next base: position 19,581 of record NZ_NPEX01000057.1, read on the forward strand.
GAGGGGCTCTTCCCGGAGAAGGTGGCGCGCCGTGTCTGATCTGCGTCGCGTTCTGGCCGGGATCGGCCCCGCGCTCGTCCTGCTCGCGCTGACGGCGCTGGGGCTCGGGCTCGACAACTATCCGAAATTCGTCATCTCCATCGCACTGGTGTCGATGCTGGTCGGGGCGTCGCTGGTGGTCCTGGTCGGGCTGGCGCGCTGCATCACCCTGGCGGCCGCCTCGGTGATGGCGATCGGCGCCTACACGTCGAGCCTGCTCGCCATCCATCTCGGCATCCCGTATCTGATCGGGCTGGCCGGCGCGCTCCTCACCGGCGCGCTCGCCGGTTGGCTGATCGCCCTGCCCGGCACCCGCTTTCGCGGGCACAATCTGGCGATGGTGACGCTGGTGTTCCAGAGCGTCTGCATCATCCTGATCCGCGAGGCGAAGTCGCTGACCGGCGGCGCCGAGGGCATCCACGTCCCCGCCCCGACCCTGTTCGGCTGGACGGTACGGACCGACGGCGACTTCCTGCTGCTGATCGGTGTCTTCTCGGCCCTCGCGGTTCTGGTCCTCACCGTGCTGGTGCGCGGCGCCTTCGGCAAGAACCTGCAGGCGGCGGCCGGCAACGAGGTCGCGGCCGAGGCCTTCGGCGTCAGCGTCCCGGCCTATCTCACGGCCGCCTTCGTGGTGAGCTCGATCGGCATCGCCTTCGCCGGCGCACTCTCGGCGCCGCGCGTGCGAATCCTCGATCCCGACAGCTACGGCGTGCTGCCCTCGATCTTCATGCTGGCCTATCCGATCGTCGGCGGCATGCATTCGATCTGGGGCGGCCTGCTCGGCGGCGGCGGGCTGCGCATGCTGCCGGAGGTGCTGAGGCCGGTCGCCGACTATCAGGAGCTGTTCTTCGCCTCGCTCGTGATCGTCGTGGTGATGTTCTTTCCCGGCGGCCTCGTCGAGCTCATCCGCCGTGCCGTATCGGTGGTGCGCCGGCCGGCGGACGATCGCAGAGCGGCGTCCGAGCATACGGCCGCCCGCCGACCGGCGACCGTGCAGCCCATCGTCGCCGAGTCACCGGAGCCGCTTCTGCAGGTCGCGGGCGTCGACAAGCATTTCGGCGCGCTGCATGCGGTGAACTCGGCTCGCCTGGTCGTCCCGGTCGGGGGCATTCACGGCCTGATCGGACCGAACGGCGCCGGCAAGACCTCGCTGTTCAACATCGTGTCGGGCTTCCTTCCGGCCGATGCGGGGCGCGTCACCTTCGACGGCACCTCGCTGCTCGATCTCGCCGCGCGCGATCGGATCCGGCTCGGCATCACCCGCACGTTCCAGCACGTCGCGGTGTTCGGGCAGCTCTCCTGCCTCGACAACGTGATCATCGGACGCGGCCGCAACGGCGTGCTCGCGGCGGTCGGCCAGAGCCTCGACGAGTTCCGCGGCAGCGCGCACGCCGCGGCCGCCCGCAACGAGGCACTCGCCGCACTCGACGCGGTGGGGCTCGCCGATCTCGCCCGCACGCCGGCCGGCTCGCTGTCGCTCGGCAACCAGCGGCGGCTCGAGATCGCCCGCGCCATCGTATCGGATCCGCGCCTGATTCTGCTCGACGAGCCGGTGTCTGGCGTCGCCGAGGCAGAAATCGACGATCTGCGCGAGCTGCTGCTGCGCATCAACGCCGAGCGCAAGATCGCGATGCTGGTGGTCGAGCACAATATCCCATTCGTTGCCAAGCTGTGCCGCTCGCTCTCCGTGATGGGCGCCGGCGCCATCGTGGCCGAGGGGACGCCGGCCGACGTCATCGCGCTGCCGGCGGTACGGCAGCTCTATTTCGGCGAGGACGTGGCCGCATGACTCCGCTGCGCGTAACCGGACTGACCGTGAGCTACGGGCGCGTCGCCGCCGTGCGCGAGCTGCGCCTGACCATCGAGGCCGGCGAGGCCCTGGTGCTGCTCGGCCCGAACGGCGCCGGCAAGACCTCGGCCGTCGAGGCGATCGCCGGGCTGCTGCCCAAGCGGGCCGGCACCGTCGAGTTCTTCGGCGAGAACATCGCCGGCCTCACGGCCAGCGCCATCGTCCGCAAGGGCCTCGCTCTGGTGCCGCAGTGGCGCGAGCTGTTCCCGACCTTCTCGGTCGAGGAGACGCTGCTCGCGGCGACCACGGCGGCGCAGGGCCGCGACCCCAAGCCGCTCGACCAGATCTACGCGCTGTTCCCCGTGCTGGAGGAGCGGCGCAACCAGCTCGCCGGCTCGCTCTCGGGCGGCGAGCAGCAAATGCTGGCGATCGGCCGCGCGCTGGTGACAAACCCGAAGCTCCTGCTGCTCGACGAGCCCTCGGCCGGCCTCGCCTCCGGCATCACGCGCTCGCTGATCCAGACCATCATCCGGATCCGCGACAGCGGCGTGCCGATCCTGCTGGTCGAGCAGAACATGGAGATCGCGCGGGCGATCGGAAACCGCTGCACCATGCTGGCCGCCGGCAGCCTCGCCTGGGAGGGCTCGATGGCCGAGGCGATCGAGCGCAACGAGGCCGCCCGCGTCTATTTCGGCGAGCACTGATGCGGGCCGTCGCAACCGGCGCCTCAGGCGAGGTCCACGCAATCGAAGTCGAAGCCGAACCGGCGCGGCCCGAGCAGCGCGCGCCCCTGCGGGCTGCGCCATGCCGGATCGAGCGCCGGCATGGCGAACACGACCACGCGACGGCCCGGCGTCACCTCGCCCAGCGTGGTGAGCGGGCGGTTGTCCTCGGCGTCGAGCAGCACGATCACGTCGGGGCTGGTCGCGACGACGACGCCGTCGCGCCACACCACGTGGTGCTCGTTCTTCACCCACACGTCGATCGCCTGGCCGGCCGTCTCTCCGGTGCCGCGCAGCCGATAGGTCAGCTCCCGGAACGTGTAGGGCTGCGTGTCGCGCCACTCCACCGCGGCGGTCTCGGCGACGGCGAGCACCCGCCCGCCGGTCAGGTCGACGAGCGGCGCGAGACGGGCGGCGAGGTCGCCGTTACGCCCGGCGGAACGCAGCGTCGCGCCGACCGCCCGGGCGCGGGCGAGGCTGTGCGGCACCAGCGCGGGCCGTGCCTCGCCGAGCCGCATCAGATGGCCGACCGTCGCGATGCCGCGGCCATAGGCGGCGCGGCTGAGCATTCGGCCGATCCGGTCGATCATCGGCGTGCCGACCGCCTGCTCGACGATGGTGCGATTGCCCCAGCGGTCGATCATCACGACCGGCGTCGCCTCGCGCCCGAGCAGCTCCAGCTTGGTCAGCGGCAGCTCCGGTATGGCGCGCCCGACATAGTCGCCGTCGAGCACGCCGATTCCGAGCATGCGGGCCGTCGCGATGGTCGCGGCCGTCGCGGCGCTCGACAGCTCGAGCGAGACCAGCGCATCGATCCGACGCTCGGCATGGACCTCCAGCTCGCGGACCGCCGCGGCGAGCCGCGGCACAATGTCGGGAAACGCTTCGGTGACGAGGCCGTGCCGCGCCAGCTCGTCCGCGGGCGGCGGCTCGTCCGGATCCTTGCCGCCGACGATCACGGCCCAGCACACCATCGCGCTCTCCGGCAGCTTCGACGGGTCGGTCAGCCGAATCGGCTCGCCCGCGGCGACGAGCGGCGCGAGGAGATCGCGGCCCGCCTCGATGCGTCCGCCGCCGCCGGTGCCGAAGAAGGTCAGGCCCCAGCAGAAATCCTCGACCTGGTCGATCGTCGCGATCGTCCCGCTCTCGCTCATTCACGTCTCCTCGCCGCCGCGACGGTCGCCCGCTCCGCGGCCCCCCGTCCCATGCCACCTCTGCAAGCCTTGGTCCAACCGAGATCGAGCCGGACGCCCCCGGACACGTCGAGGCGCCACGCGTCGCACCTCCCTTCGGCATGCGAGCCTTGCCCTCGGACGGCGCCGTGGCTACGCATGCATCGCACGCTCGGATTCACGATCACCAGCCCCACCGATGAACGCGCCAGCCCCCGGCGGTCCGCCCGCCTGTTGCGCGATACGGAACGAGAAGGATGAACCGATGAGCCTGCTCTACAGCGTCGGATTTCCCACCGGGATGGAGGGGCTGACCTATCCGATCCCGTTCTCCGATCCGGAGACCCTGGTCGAGATCGCCCAGTATTCCGAGAAGCTCGGCTATCACTCGATCTGGGGCAACGACCACATGACGACCCAGCACTATGTGCGGGCCGAGTTCCCGGTGCCACCGCGCTTCTGGGAGCCGCTGGTCACCTACGCGTTCCTGGCCGCGCACACGACGACGCTGCGGTTCGGCACCGGCGTGCTGGTCCTGCCGATGCGGCGCGACATCGTGGTGACGGCGAAACAGATCGCGACGCTCGATCATCTCAGCAACGGCCGCGTCGAGATCGGTGTCGGCGTGGGTGCTTATCGCGAGGAGTTCGAGGCGCTCAACCCCGACGGTCAGGTGCATCGCGGCGACATGGTGGAGGAAGGCGTCAAGGCGCTGCAGCTCCTGTTCTCCGAGCGCAGCGCCTCGTTCGACGGCAAGTACTACAAGTTCAAGGACGTCGAGCTCTATCCCAAGACCAAGCAGGCGCATCTGCCGATCTATTTCGGCGGCAACAACCCGAACCATCTGCGCCGCACCGCGGAGTCGGCGGACGGCTGGGTGCCGGCGGGCCTGCCGCTGGAGACGCTGCGCCGCATGGTGCAGGAGCTCAAGGGAATGACCGAGGCGGCCGGTCGTGACTTCTCCAAGCTGCAGATCGCACCGCAATACGTGGTGCATCTCGGCAAGGACCAGGAGAGCGCGGTGGCGCGCTATCAGCAGAGCCAGATGTTCAAGCACTTCGAGTCGCTGCGCAAGTCGACCCTGAAGGGACAGGCCGGCACCAAGTCGGAGGACATCAACCTGGTCGGCAGCGTGCAGACCGTGGTGGATCGCGCCAACGCCTTCCGCGAGGCCGGCGTGACGCATTTCCTCGGCCTGTTTTTCGCGGCCAACAGCGTCGCCGAGCTGAAGGACCAGATGCAGATGTTCGCCGAGGAGGTTCGGCCGAAGATCGGCTGAGCCCCGGCGCGGAAAGGCGCGGCACATGACGGCCCAACCCTCGACCGAGGTCTCGACGGCGATCGGCCAGCGCTCGCTCGGCGATCCGAGCCTGCGTTTCCCGCTCTCCCCGCCGCTGCTCACCGGCTGCCCGGCGACCAGCAGCGAGGAGATGCAGTATCCGCTGGAGATCGACTACGACTACGCCAGGGTGCCGCGCGACCTGCTGCGGCAGCCGCCGCTGCCGGGTCTCGCGCGCTGGGCGCCGCTGCTGCCGCCGCTGGTGCCCGAGCTGTCGATGGGCGAAGGCGGCACGGCGCTGATCGAAAGCGAGGCGATCGGCCGCTGGCTGGGGCTCGACCTGCCGGTGTGGCTCAAGGACGAGAGCCGCAACCCGACCTGGAGCCACAAGGACCGCCTCAACTACTGCATCGTCAGCACGGCGGTGAAGAACAAGGCGCCCGGCATCGCCGTCGCCTCCACGGGCAATCACGGCGCCTCGGCCGCCGCCTACGCCAGGCGGGCCGGCCTGCCCTGCGTCGTGATCTCGACCCGCGACGCGCAGCCCGCCTTCGTCCACCTGCAGGCCGCGCTCGGCAGCACGTTCCTGCTGGTGGAACGCGACGCACGCTGGCCGACGCTGCAACGGATCATCGACGAGACCGGCTTCATGCCGGCCAGCAATCTCACCCGCTTCCACACCGGCAACCCGTTCGGGCCCGAGGGCTACAAGACCATAGCCTACGAGATCTGGGCGCAGCTCGGCCACGAGCTGCCCGGCACCGTGGTGCTGCCGACCGGCTACGGCGAGATGCTGTTCGGTGTCTACAAGGGATTTCGCGAGCTGAAGGCCCTCGGGCTGACGAGCCGCGTGCCGCGTCTCCTCTCGGCCGAGCCGATCGTGCGGGCGCCGCTCGCCCGCGCCATGGCCCAGAACGTCGCCGCCGCCGAGGTCACCGGCCCCGGCTCGATCGCGGCCGGCATCGCCTGCACGGTGAGCTCCTATCGGGCCGCCGTCGCGCTGCGCGAGTCCGGCGGACGGCCGCTGACCTTCCACGACACCGTGTTGCGCGAGGCCGCGACGCAGCTCGCGAACGACGGGCTGTGGCAGGAGTTTTCCGGCGTCGCCGGGATCGCGGCGCTGCACGAGGCGATCCAGCGCGGCGAGACGATCGAGGAGCCGGTGGTCGCGGTGCTGACCTCGACGGGCCTCAAGGAGATGCCCGCCACGGTGCCGCCGCCGCCGGCCGAGCCGGTCTCGCTCGATCGGGTGATCGCGACGCTGAAGAAGGCGTGAGCGCATGACCGCGCCGTCCCGTTTCGCCATCTCCTACGACGGCGCGGGCGCGCCGGCCGAGCTCGCCGCGATGGTCGAGCAGGCCGACGCGGCCGGCGCCGCGAACGTCTGGATCGCGTCGCATCTGTTCCACCGCGAGCCGATCGCGATGGCCGCGATGCTGCTCGCGAGAAGCCGCCGCATCGGCGTCGTGCTGATGGCGATGAGCCCCTACACGGTGCATCCCGTCCACGCCACGATGGCGGCCGCGACTCTCGACGAGGCGTTCCCGGGCCGCGTCGGCCTGTGCTTCGGGTCGGGCGCGCCGCGCGACCTGGAGGCGATCGGCATCGCGGCCGAACACCCGGTCGCCACCTTGCGTGAGAGCATCGACGTCGCCCGCGCCTTGCTGGCCGGTGAGACCGTCACGTATGCGGGCGAGCGCGTCCGCACCGCGGGCCGGCGGCTCGCCACCGGCGCACGGCCGCTGCCGATCTGGCTGGCCGCGTCCGGCCCCCGCATGCTGGAGCTCGCCGGCGAGCGCGCCGACGGGGTGCTGATCAGCGCCGCGACCTCGCCCGCCTTCATCCGCTGGTCGCTCGATCTCGTCGCCCGCGGCGAGCAGGCGAGCGGCCGCACTGTGCAGAAAGCCGCGCTGGTGTTCTGCTCGGCCGACGCGAGCGAGCGCACGGCGCGGGATCGCCTGCGGCGCACCATCGCTTACATCCTGCGCGGCCAGCACCATGCCAAAAACCTGGAGCTGGCCGGCAGCCGGCTCGACCAGGAGGCGCTCGCCGCCGCGTTCGCGCGCGAGGACTGGCCGACCGTCGAGGCGCTCGTCACCGACGACGTGTTGCGCCGCCACACCGCCAGTGGCACGCCCGACCAGGTCGCCGCCGCGCTCGCCGCCTACCGGGCGGTGGGGCTGGACGAGATCGTCACCTACGGCATCCAGGACCGCCGGCAGATGGCCGACGCCCTCGCCGTGACGGGCCGCACGGCCGACTGACATTCATCGGAGCACGACGATGCATTACCGGGACGACATGCGCGAGATCGCCGAAGCGGCGCGCGCCAGGACGTTCGCGGCGGCCCGCGACGACGCCACCGTGATCGTCTCGACCGACACGAACCATGTCGGCTGGCTGACCGGCTATCGCAGCGTGCTGGCCGACGCCGACCGCTACTTCCGCTGCGCCGCCATCGTCACGCCGAACCGCACCGTGCTGGTCACCGGCACCAGCGACGCGGCGCCGGCCCTCGAGGTGCTGCGCGATCCGACCTGCGTCCATCGCTACGGCGTGTTCTACGTCTCGTCCGTGGAAGGCGGCATCGACCTCGCCTCGATGCCGACCGTGGAGGCAAGCTTCGCGGACGCGCTGGCGGCCGCCCTGAAGGCACATGTCGGGCCGGCCGACGTGGTCGGCATCGACGGCGTGACGCCGGCCGACCTGCAGCAGGTCGAGGCGCTCGTCGGCGGTGCCAAGACCTTCGACGCCCGTCCCGCCGTGATCAAGGCCCGCAGCGTCAAGTCGCCGGGCGAGATCGCCGTCATGCGGCACGCCGCGACGATCACCGAGCGCGGGCTGGAGAAGGCGTTCGCCGCGGCGCGCCCCGGCATGACCGAGCTCGACCTCGCCACCATCATCTCGACCGAGATGGTCGCCGGCGGCGGCATCCCGCGCTTCGTGGTGGTGACGGCGGGCGACCGCGCCGCGCTCGCCGACGCCTATGCGACCCGCGCCGTGCTGAAGCCGGGCGACCTCGTCCGGGTCGATCTCGGTTGCACGGTCGACGGCTACTGGTGCGACATGGCCCGCACCGCCGTGATGGGCGAGCCGACGCCGCTGCAGCGCGACCGCTACCAGGCGCTGCTCGATGGCGAGCTGGCGCAGCTCGCCATCGCCAAGGCCGGCATCACGGCCGGCGCGTTGTTCGACGTCGCGGTGAACCGTGTGCGCCAGGGCGCGCTGCCGAACTATCAGCGCAGCCATTGCGGCCACGGGCTCGGCATCGGGCCGCACGAGTTCCCCACCCTCAACGTCGCCAATCGCGACGTCGAGATCGTCGAGAACATGGTGCTGTGCGTCGAAACGCCGTTCTACGAACTCGGCTGGGGCGGCATGATGGTCGAGGACGTCATCCTGATCCGGCCGGACGGCCACGAGAGCTTCACCAAGCTGCCGCGCGAGCTGCGCGTGCTCGGCTGAGGATCTGATCAGGTCCCCGTAGCCCGGATGGCGCGCAGCGCAATCCGGGAATGCCGGTCCCGCATTCCGCTCCGAGACTGGGCAAGAAATCCGCTTCAGGCCTGGAGGGCCGAGAGTGGTCGCCGGCGGGCTTCGGTCGAGGCGATTTCG
>NZ_NPEX01000579.1 GCF_003258865.1 Rhodoplanes roseus
ATGTCGTCGCGGGCTGGCGTGCGAGCCGGAACCGGCTGGCTTGCTGGCGGACGTTGCGGCCTTCGCGCCGCCCCGGAATGACCACCGAGTGAATCAGCCGGATGCCGTATCATGCGGACAGCCGCGACTCGGGCTCTGCCACCGCGACTCCCGCCATCCGACCACGTCCCACCTCATGGTGAGGTGCGAGCGCAGCGAGCCTCGAACCATGTGGCCCCGGCCCTCGCGACGCGGAACAACCCCGTAGCCCGGGGTGAGGGGCTACGATCAGCCCAGGCTACTCTTGAATATTGCGCGCGGGCTACGCTTGCTGCACGCTCCGTCCAGGCTACGAGCGAGCCGGGCTACGCTTGCTACGAATGGACCCGGGCTACGCTTGCTGTCGCCGCAATTCCCATAATTCCGTAATTCAGATAATTCAATTCTCCAATTTCGAAATACCTAATGTCCGTTCAATCTGTTTTCTGAGGTTAGTAAGTCCACGCTGATCGCTGGGCGTCTTTGGTAACGTGATTGCATCGAGGCCATCATACCCGTTCTTGGCCTCAAGCCGAATGTGCTTGTTGTCGGCCTTCTCGCGATAGCCGTGCCGAAGGAGGATCGCTGTTAACTCTGCGGCTATTCGCTTCGGGTCTTTCGTTGCTCGCTGCAAGTCCTCAAGCAATTCGGAGAGCGCGGGGGAAGTGGGAAGATTTTTCGCAATTGCTTGGAGAACACTTATCGATCGGCGGTCGAGGCCGATTTGCTCGGCCCGTGACGCGCAATCCTTGGCTGCAAAACGGAGTCTATCTGAAAACTCCCCCGGGTAAAGCTCAGGGCCAACCTGCTTCGCAAGGAGCGAGGACAATAGCCCATCCTCGACCTCGATTGCCTCCTCAGTTTGGTGCGCCGCAATTTGCCCTTCAAGCTGCCGGATGCGGTCCTGGAGATTCTCAATCTCGTCCTTATAAAGGCTCTCAGTTTCAGCTATACTTAGGCGGTTGTGGTCGCGTTCCCGTTGTCGGCGTAACGCTTGTTCCTGCAGTTCAGTCCAATCCCATCCCTCCGAGGGCATCTGGCTGCGAATTGTGATGATAGCCTCACGAACTATCACCGGAAGGCCCTCAACATCGGATAACCGGAAACCGAGAGAGTACCGTCGTAAGATACCGCGACCTGGAAGCGCAAGGCCTAGAGCGGAATCCGATCATGCTGCATCGTATCCCGCGTTGGCGAAATAGTTTGCGCATTCTCCGGGTGTGAAGGTG
>NZ_NPEX01000580.1 GCF_003258865.1 Rhodoplanes roseus
GAAAGTGTTTCACCACCGCGTCGACCACGCCGTATTTCGTCTCGTCGGCGCAGTGCGGCGACATGGTCGGCGACGACCACGTCCTCGGGAGCGCGTCTCTCAGCTCGGAGAGGCGCTTGCCCGGATTGCGGTCGAGCATGTCGCAGATCGCCAGCGCCGAGACGAGGCCGTCGTCGTAGCCGCGGCCGAACGGCGTGTTGAAGAAGAAGTGGCCCGACTTCTCGAAGCCGACCAGCGCACCGAGCTCGTTGGTGCGACGTTTCATGTAGGAGTGGCCCGTCTTCCAGTACTCGGTTCTTGCGCCGTTCGCGATCAGCACCGGGTCGGTCGCGAACAGGCCCGTGGACTTCACGTCGACGACGAACTGCGCGTTCGGGTGCAGCGCGGAGATGCCGCGCGCCAGCATCACGCCGATCTTGTCGGCGAAGATCTCTTCGCCCGTGTCGTCCACCACGCCGCAGCGATCGCCGTCGCCGTCGAAGCCCAGGCCCACGTCGGCGCCGTTCTCCAGCACCGCGTCGCGGATGGCGTGCAGCATCTCGAGGTCTTCAGGGTTCGGATTATAGCGCGGGAAGGTGAAGTCGAGCTCGGTGTCGAGCGGCACCACCTCGCAGCCGATCCTCTCCAGGATCGTGGGCGCGAAAGCGCCGGCCGTGCCGTTGCCGCAGGCGCAGACCACCTTCAGTTTTCGCGTCAGCGGCGCCCGCCTGGTGAGATCGGCGATGTAGACGTCCGGGAAATTCTCGACGAAGCGGTACGAGCCGCCGCCGGCGAGGTCGAAGTCGGCGGCCAGCACAATCTCCTTCAGCCGGGTCATCTCCTCGGGGCCGAAGGTGAGCGGGCGGTTCATGCCCATCTTCACGCCGGTCCAGCCGTTGTCGTTGTGCGAGGCCGTCACCATGGCGACGCAGGGCACGTCGAGGTCGAACTGGGCGAAATAGGCCATCGGCGTGATGGCGAGGCCGATGTCGTGCACGGTGCAGCCGGCGGCGAGCAGGCCCGACACCAGCGCCGTCTTGATCGAGGCCGAGTAGCTGCGGAAGTCGTGGCCGGTGACGATCTCCGGTTTCACGCCCGAGCGGCGGATCAGCGTGCCGAGCCCCATGCCCAGCGCCTGCACGCCCATCAGGTTGATCTCGGTCTCGAACAGCCAGCGCGCGTCGTACTCGCGAAAGCCCGTCGGCTTCACCAGCGGCAGCGATTCGAACGCGTAGGTGTTCGGCGAGAGGGCAGGGCGGGG
>NZ_NPEX01000581.1 GCF_003258865.1 Rhodoplanes roseus
ACGGCCGCCGCGCGGCCTCCTCAGGGTGAGGACGGAGAGCCGACCCTCTACTTGCGCGGCGGGATCCTGATCAGCTCGTCGAGCTGGGCCTTGGTCAGCGGCGCCGGGATGACCTTGAAGGCGACGGCGTCGCGCATGACGATGTCCATGCCGGCCATGGTGTCGGGATCGAGCAGCGACTTCGGGAAGAACTCGTCGCGGATCCGCTTGGCGGTCGCCGGCGTGGTGCCGGCGAGCTCGGCGTAGGAGGCGAGCGCCGCGTCGTCCGAATACATCCAGTCGATCGTCTCGCGATAGCCGGCCATGAAGCGGGCGAGCGCGTCGCCCTTCTGCTGCAGCACGCGGGCATGGGTGATCAGCGTGCGGATCGACTGGTCGCGCACCTCGGGCACGTCGGTCGCCTTGGCGACGATCCTGATCTTGCCCTGGTCCATGGCGTCGAAGCCGAACGGCGGCGACGACCAGCCGACGTCGATCTGGCCCGACATCACCTGGGTGAAGGTGGCGGGCGGGCTGCCGGTCGCCACCGGCTTCGACTTGAGGTCGTACTGCTTGACGAAGGCGAGCACGACGCTGTTGGTCGACGAGCCGTTGGTCGAGTAGGCGATGGTGGTCGCCGCATCGGCGTCCTTGATCGACTTCAGCTTCGATTCGCCGCGCACGTACCAGAAGTCGGCTGCGCCGGTCGCCTGGGCGCCGAGGATGCGCACCGGCGCGCCCTTCGCGAAGGCGCCGACCACGCCGAGCGTGCCGGCCGCGACGCCGATGTCGACGCTGCCCGACAGCACCGCCTGCTGGGTCTCGCCGCCGCCCTGCGTGTAGAGCAGCTCCAGCGTCAGCCCGTGCTTCTTGAAGATGCCGGCCTTCTGGCCGAGCTCCGGGATCGCCGTGTCCCAGTTGCCGCGCTGCCCGATGGCGAGCTTGAGGGTGTCCTGGGCCAAGGTGGGGGTGGCGGACGCGAGTGTCGCAGCGAGCAGGACGGCGCCGAAGCGCCACGGTGCGTTCGATCTCATCGGGGGTCCTCCAGTTTTTGTCGCCGTTCAACGCCGTAGGGTGGGCGACGCCGTGCCCGAGGCACGCCGTGCCCACGCGGTCGGACTCGTTCCGACCTCACCCTGAGGAGGCCGCGAAGCGGCCGTCTCGAAGGGCGAGGGCGGCCGCGCCGATTGGGATTCGGCTCTCGCGAACCGGGGCCGCATGGTTCGAGA
>NZ_NPEX01000582.1 GCF_003258865.1 Rhodoplanes roseus
GGCGGCGCCACGATTCCGGAGCGCCTCGCCGGCCAGAACCGCCCCGCCGCGGGCGAGCCCGGCGGCGCGTCAGCCCACGACCCGATCAAGAAAATGGCGCCCTGACGGCTCCTCGATCTCGACCACCCAGACGTCGGGATCGAACCGGCTTTCGCGCGCGATGAAGGCCTCGGCGGCACTCTCGGGCGCCGGGCTGCCCGGCAGCACCGAGACGAAGGCGCGGTCTAACGGCTTCGCCTCCTCGAACTCGGTCTGCGGCGCCGGACCGTAGAGGTCGGCCGTGCCGTTCAGCCGATTGACGATGATGTAGATCGCCCCCGCGTCCTCGGCGCCGCGCCGGCGTACCGCCGCGAACACCCCCTCGACGCCGCAGCGGCGGATATAGGCCGCGACCCAGATTCCGGATTTCAAGCGCATGCGAGTAGCGAATAGTGAATAGCGAATCGATTGGATAGGCGGCTCTCGCCCCCTGCTCGCTACCGCGACTCGCTCTGTTCGCTGTTCGCCCTACTCGATCGGCCGGCCGGTGAGCATCACCAGCTCGCGCACCAGACGGTCGCTGACCTGGCCCGTCACCGGCATGCGCCGCGCCTCCTCGAAGGCCGCGATGGCGTCGTGGGTGGCCTTGTCGTGCACGCCGGTCGGGCGCACCTGGCCGTAGCCGTAGTCGGCGAGGGCCCGCTGGACGCCCTTGATCTGGGAGGAGCCGGCCGCCGGTGCGGGCGTCGGGGCCGGCACGGTGGCGACCGGCTTCGGCTGGATGGTCGACGGCGGAGCCGGCGCGGTCGGCGGCGCCAGCGCGGCCGACTTCACCGGCGCGACCGGATGGGCCGGAAGCGAGGCCGGCACCGTCGATGCGGACGCGCCGGTGGTCGCCTTGGCTTGCACCACCGGGAGCGGCGGATGCGGCGGATTCGCCGCGGCACCGCCGCCGATCAGGCCGGCGATCGGATCGGGACGTGGCGCGGCGGCCGCCTTCGGCTTCACCGGCGCACGGGTCACCGCCTTGAGCAGCGCGTCGGTCGGCTCGCCGGTCGGGGCGAGACCCTGGGCCTGCTCGAACTCGCGGATCGCCGCCTCGGTGCGGCTGCCCGAGACGCCGTCGACGGCGCCGTCGTAGTAGCCGCGACGCAGAAGCTCGCGCTGGAGATCGGTGACGAGCTCCGGACGCGGACGCGTCGCCGGCGGCTTCGCCGCGGCG
>NZ_NPEX01000583.1 GCF_003258865.1 Rhodoplanes roseus
TATGGCTGCGGCGTGCACTTCGCCGCCGAGACGGCGGCGGCGGCCATCGGGCGCAGGCCGGGCTCGACGGCCAGCGCCCGCACCACGATCAGGCCGGTCGGCGTCGGCGACTCGACGATCAGCCGGTCGGCCGCCGTGACGTCCTCCTCGGGCGGCAGCGCGTCGCGCTGCTTGGTCGTCATCAGGTCGAGCTCGATCATCCGGCGACCGGCGGCGCGGTCGTTGATGGCATAATAGGCGACGCCGGTGCGGGTGTAGAACGTCACCGAGGTGTAGGCCTGGCTCACCGGCGCGGTCAGCTTGATGGCGCCCGAGCCGAGGTCGTAGCGGCAGACCGCCGCCGCGAAGGCCGGGTCCATGAACGGCACCGCGGCCGCCTCCGGGGTCGGCTCCGGCAGCAGCGTGAAGGTGTTGACCCCGGTCATCGGCTCCAGCCGCGCATAGGCGTCGCGGGTCGCCGCCTTGGGCAGCCACAGCACGGTGCCGAAATGCACGATCCCGCCGAGGATCACGCCGGCCAGGAGCCACAGCAGCCAGCGGATCATGAGCAGATCTCCGAGGCCGTGACCGAGGGCATCGGCGCCTCGCGCTCGGCCCGGGTCGCGATCCCGACCGGGGTGTCGTAGATGCGCAGGACCAGCAGGTAGCGCTCGACCCCGCCGGTCGGGAGCCAGTTGCCGGGCCGGGCGCGCGGCGCCACGACGATCTCGAACGTGCCGTCGCTCTTGCGCACCAGCTCCTGGCTGGTGAAGCCGTAGCGGCCGAGCGAGTTGGCGATCAGGGCGCCGTCCGGGCGGTACAGCGTCAGCGTGAAGAAGCGCGCCTGCGGCGTGGTGCCGGCGATGCGGACCTCGCAGCGGCCGTCGAGCGGCCGGCCCTTGTCGTCGCCGCGCGCCACGAAGGCGACGCCGTCGCCGAGCCCGACCGGCAGCAGCCCGCTGCGCGACACCGCGGCGCGGGCGTAAGGATCGATCTCGGCGCTGCCGCCGCGCGGATAGGCCGTCCAGGCGCCGAGCGTCACGGCGCCGAACGCGACCCCGCGGGTCAGCGCCAGCCAGGTCGAGCCGAGCCCGATCGCCGCGGCCACCAGGAGGGACAGAAGGGCACCGATCAGCAGCCGCACGGGAGTGTCCGCATCTGGTTGTCACCCTCCCCTGGAGGGGGAGGGTCGGGGCGCGCCGACGGCGCGCGC
>NZ_NPEX01000584.1 GCF_003258865.1 Rhodoplanes roseus
CGACGTCATGCGTCGGTCCGGGCGGGCGTCGATCCTCACAGGAGCCGATCATGCGAACAGGATGGAACAGCCTGGCTCTCGCCGCCGTGGCGGCGTGCGTCCTCGGCGCGGCATGGCCCGGCGGCGCCCTGGCGGCGTGGCCGGAGTCGCCGGTGCGCATCGTGGTCCCCTACGCGGCGGGCGGATCGACCGACGTGGTCGCCCGCCTGGTCGCGGCGCGCCTTCAGGTCCGGCTCGGCCAGCCCGTGGTCGTCGAGAACACGGCCGGCAGCGCCGGCAATCTCGGCGCCGCGGTGGTCGCCCGCGCCCAGCCCGACGGCTACACGCTGCTGGTGGCGACCCCCGGCCCCGCGGTGATGAACCAGTTCATGTACCGCAAGATGCCGTTCGACACCGCGACGGCGTTCACGCCGGTGGTCTCGATCACCTACTTCCCGAGCGTCCTGGTAGTGGGCCCCAAGGTCAAGGCGACGACCGTGAAGGAGTTCGTCGCCGAGATGAAGGCGGCGCCGCGCGGCGCCACCTTCGGCAGCGCCGGCGTGGGCTCGACCGGCCATCTCGGCGGCACCGTGTTCGTGCAGAGCACCGGCATCGCCGGGACGCACGTGCCGTATCGCGGCAGCGCGCCGATGCTCCAGGATCTGCTCGCCGGCAATATCGACTTCACCATCGACACGGTGCCGGGCCTGATGAGCTTCATCACCGCGGGAACCGTGCGGGCGCTCGCCGTCACCGGCAAGGGCCGGGCGGCGTCGATCCCGGACGTTCCCGACAACGCCGAGGCCGGCATTCCCGACATCGAGATGGGGAGCTGGCTCGCCTTCCTGGCCCCCGCCGGCACGCCGCGGGCGATCGTCGCGCGCATCAATGCCGAGGTCGACGCCGCCCTGAAGGAGCCGGAGCTGGCGCAGCGCATCCGCGACCTCGGCGCGGTGCCGACCGGCGGCACGCCGGAGAGCCTCGCCGCCTTCATGGCCGCCGAGACCGCCAAGTGGAAGAGCGTGATCGAGACGGCCGGCATCCGGATCGAGTGAGACCAGCGGCCTCCAGCACTGACTCTCACCGTCACCCTGAGGTGCTCGGGCGAAGCCCGAGCCTCGAAGGGCGACGGCCCGGGCCGCATCCTTCGAGGCCCGGCTGCGCCGGGC
>NZ_NPEX01000585.1 GCF_003258865.1 Rhodoplanes roseus
GCCGACCTCCCCCCTCCAGGGGGAGGTGAAACGCGTTTCCTCATGCCGCCCCCTCCTCCGCCGTGTACAGCCGGTCGAGCGCGCGCTTTTCACGCCGCAGGAGCGCAATGGCGGCCAGCACGATCACGACCATCAGCAGCATCACCACGTAAGACATGGCGGCGCCCTTGGAGATCTCGAAGTACTGCCAGGTGGTGAGGAAGATGTAGACCGGCAGCGTCTCGGTCGCGGTTCCGGGGCCGCCCTGGAACAGCGCCCAGGTCTTCGGGAACTCCGCCATCGCCTCCAGGAAGCGCAGCACCAGGGCCAGGAAAATCACCGGCCGCAGCAGCGGAAGCTGGACCTCCAGGAAGATGCGCCAGCGCGAGGCGCCCAAAATCTCGGCGGCCTCGATCGGCTCCTTCGGGATGGCGGCGAGGCCAGCCAGCATGATGATGAAGCTGAACGGCGTCCAGTTCCAGATTTCGAGGATCGTGACGGTCAGCATCGCGATATTGGGGTCGGTCAACCAAGCCGGCTTGAACGGCACGCCCAGGATGCCGCTGACGATGCCGTTGATCGGCCCGCTCTGGTAGAGCAGCATCTCGGCCGTGTAGGCGACGACGATCGGCACGGTCAGCATCGGCAGGATGAAGACGATGTAGTAGACCGCATGGCCGCGGAACGGCTTCACCATCAGCCAGGCGAGCGCGAAGCCGAGCACGAAGCAGCCGAACGTGGACGCGGTCGCGAAGGCGAGCGAGCGCAGGATCGCCCAGCCGAAGCGCGGATCGGTCAGCACCTCGCGAAAGAGCTCGGTGCCGACGAACTCGGCGTCCCACCACGAGCCGAGATAGACCGAGTATTGATGCACCGAGAAGTAGAGCTGCAGCGCCAGCACGGGCAGCAGCACGATCGCGACAACGGCGATCAGCGGCGCCAGGATCGACCAGCGGAAGCGCCGGATCGCCCGCGCCCGCGACACGTCGCGCGTGCTCGGCTGCGGCGGGGCGTAGGTGGCCGTGATGGCGGTCATCGGGGGGTCCCTTTCGACTCGCTCCTGATCAGGGGCGGGTTCGCCTTTGCGAGGGCGCCGGCTCTTCCTTCTCCCCGCGCGCGGGGAGAAGGTGGCTCGCCGC
>NZ_NPEX01000586.1 GCF_003258865.1 Rhodoplanes roseus
CCGTCATGGCCGGGCTTGTCCCGGCCATCCACGAGCTTGCGCATCACCCACGACACCGCGCCGGAGCTCGTCCGTGGATGGCCGGGACAAGCCCGGCCATGACGCCGTGATGACATCGGGCGCTCTCACTTCCCCTTGGCGGCGGCGATGTCGCGCTCGGCCGCCGGCGGGAGGAAGTCGCGTACGAACACGGCGCGCACGTCCGGACGCTTGTCGAGGCCATAGGCGTCCGCGACCGTGGCGATCGCGGCGGCGAGGCGCGCGTCGTCGAGGTCGCCCAGGCCGAGCTTCGCCGTCTCCGGCGAGATCATCAGCTCCTTGATCGTGTAGACGAGCCGCTGCTTCTCGATGTCGGCATTGATCAGCGGCTCCAGCCCCGTGACCAGCGCGATGGCGGCGTCGGGGTCGGCGGCGACGTCCATCACGGCGCGGTTGATCGCCTTGACCAGGCCCCGCACCGCGGCGGGCTTCTCCTTCAGGAGCTTCTGCGAGACCATGACGCCGTTGGAATAGAGATCCAGCCCGAGATCGCCGTAGAAGAACCAGCGGAAGTCCTTGGCCGGGTCGCGCTTCATGGCGACGAAGTTCAGCCAGCTCGTCACCGAGAACTGGGCGATGGCGTCGGCCTGCCCCTGCACCAGCATCTGCTCGATCAGATTCGGCGCGGCGTTGAGGATGTTGACCTTGCTCGCATCGAAGCCGGCCTTGGCGCCCAGCGCCGGCAGGAGGCGCAGCGTCGCCGACCCGGCCGGTGCGCTGACGATGCGGCCTTCGAGATCCTTCAGGCTTTTGACCGGCCCGTCGGCCTTCGCGATGATCACGTAAGGGGCGCGGTTGTAGACCAGATAGACCATCGCGGGCTGCTCGCCGGGCTTCGCCGCGGCGGTCTGCACGATGGCGTTGATGTCGCCGAAGCCGGCGTCGTAGGCGCCGCTCATCACCCGCGTGACGGTCGCGGCGGAGCCTTCGCCCTGGTCGATGGTGACGTCGAGACCCTCGGCGGCGAAGTAGCCCTTCTGCTTCGCCCAGTAGTAGAAGGCGTGCGGGCCCGAGATCTTCCAGTCCAGCGTGAACCGGATTTTCGTCGGCTCCTGGGCCGTGGCC
>NZ_NPEX01000587.1 GCF_003258865.1 Rhodoplanes roseus
CGTCGCGCCGCCGCCCGTGCTGGCGGCGCGGCCGGAGCCCTGCGCCAGCGCGTCCATCAGGGCCCGCACGATGGTGGCGCGCACCAGGCCGGCGTCGCGGAACCGCACCTCGGCCTTGGCCGGATGCACGTTGACGTCGACCTCGTGCGGATCGACGTCGACGAACAGCGCCAGCACCGGATGGCGGTCGCGGGCGAGATGATCCGCATAGGCGCCCCGCACCGCGCCGTAGAGGAGCTTGTCGCGCACCGGCCGGCCGTTGACGAACAGGTATTGCGACAGCGAGTTCGCCTTGTTGAAGGTCGGCAGCCCGGCGAAGCCTTCGACGAACAGGCCGTCGCGGCCGCCGCGCACCGGCACGGCATTGGCCGAGAAGTCGGCCCCCAGCACGTCGGCGAGCCGCACCAGCCGGCCGTTGGACATCGGGTCGGCGCCGAGCAAAGTCGGGTCCGCCGCCGGGAATGTCACCGGCGCGCGCTCCTCGCCGGCGAACGTGAAGGCGACGTCGGGCCGCGTCATCGCCAGGCGACGCACCACGTCGCGGATCGCCTCGGTCTCGCTGCGCTCGGCCTTCAGGAACTTCAGCCTGGCCGGCGTCGCATAGAAGAGGTCGCGCACGTCGATGCGGGTGCCCTGGGTCAGCGCCGCCGGCTTCGGCTCGCCCTTGCGGCCGCCCTCCACGGCCAGCGCCCAGGCGTGCGGCTCGTCGGCGTGGCGGGTCGTGATGGCGAGCTTCGCCACCGCGCCGATCGACGGCAGCGCCTCGCCGCGAAAGCCCAGCGTGCGGATGTCGAGCAGATCCTCGTCGTCGAGCTTGGAGGTGGCGTGGCGCTCGACCGCCAGCACGAGGTCGTCGCGCGTCATGCCGCAGCCGTCGTCCGTGACGGTGATGCGCCGCCGCCCGCCGCCTTCGGTCATCACGTCGATGCGGGTCGCGCCGGCGTCGAGGGCGTTCTCGACCAGCTCCTTGACGACGCTGGCCGGCCGCTCGACCACCTCGCCGGCGGCGATCCGGTTGACGACGGCCTCGGTGAGCTGGCGAACCGGCATGGAGCGACTCGGGGGTTGGCTCTGGTCATTCCGGGGCGCGGACCGCAGGTCC
>NZ_NPEX01000588.1 GCF_003258865.1 Rhodoplanes roseus
CGCGGCGCCGGAGGCGCGAAAATCCCAGGCGGCGCCCGAGGCCGCGGTTCCGACCCTGGCCCGCTTCGAGGATCTGGTCGCCCTGGCGGGCGAGCGGCGCGACATCCAGCTCAAGACCGTGCTGGAGCGCGACGTCCGGCTGGTGCGGTTCGAGGACGGGCATCTCGAGATCGCGCTCGAGCCCAACACGTCCAAGGCCGTCATCGGCGACCTCTCCCGCCGGCTCGGCGATCTCACCGGGCGGCGCTGGATGGTGGTGGTCTCGTCCGAGCAGGGCCAGCCCACCCTGCGGTCGCTGACCCAGGCGCGCGAGGCCGAGGCCAAGCGCGGCGTGCTGGCCGACCCGCTGGTGCAACGCGTGCTCGAGCGCTTTCCCGGCTCCGAGGTCGTGCAGGTGCGCCGGCGCGAGGTCGAGCCGCCGCCGGCCGGCCTGCCGCCCGCCCCCGAGCCGGACGACGACGACGCCCCGCCGGTGTGGGACGAGAGCGCCTACGGGGCGCACGGCCTGCCCGACGACGTCGACGACGATTTCTGAGGCCGGGCGCGATCGGGTAGGCTCGGCCGACGTTGGTTTTCCGACCCGCCCGGGCGGCCCTCGACCGGGCCGTCGCGGAGCGGACACGCACCCGCGGGGCCGCCGCGCCCCGCCCATTGCACGAGGCGATCCATGGCGAATTTCCTGGGCCTGATGAAGCAGGCCGCCGAGCTCAAGGGCAAGATGGAGACGCTCCAGGCGGAGCTCGAGCAGATCGAGGTCTCGGGCTCGTCCGGCGGCGGGCTGGTCGAGCTCACGGTGACGCCCAAGGGCGAGCTGAAGAAGCTCCGGGTCGATCCGTCGCTGATGAAGCCCGACGAGACCGAGGTGCTGGAGGATCTGATCGTCGCCGCCCACGCCGACGCCAAGCGCAAGGCCGACGCCCTCCTCCAGGAGAAGATGCAGGCCCTCACCGGCGGCCTCCCGATCCCGCCCGGCATGAAGCTGTTTTGAGCACACGGGCGCCCCGAGACGACTTGCGCTGTCGGGACGCTCCGCTTCACCTCTCCCCTGCGGGGAGAGGTCGGGGTCCGCGCGAAGCGCGGAG
>NZ_NPEX01000058.1 GCF_003258865.1 Rhodoplanes roseus
CGCCAGGACGAGATCGGCAGCCTCGCCGCGGCGCTCGCCACGTTCAAGCAGAACGCGGTCGAGAAGACCCGCATCGACGAGGAGCAGCAGAAGCGCCGCGAGGGTGCCGCCCAGCGCCAGGAGGCGATCGAGCGTCACATCGCCGAGTTCGAGGCCGGCATCGGCGCCGCCCTCGAAGCGCTCGGCTCCGCCGCCGGCGAGATGCGTCGCACGTCGGAAGGCCTCACCGCCACGGCCGAGCAGACCAACGGCCAGGCCCGCGAGGCCGCATCGTCGTCGGGCGACGCCTCGCAGAACGTGCAGACCGTCGCGGCCGCCTCCGAGGAGCTGTCCTCGTCGATCCACGAGATCAGCCGCCAGGTGTCGCACGCCGCGACCGTCGCCAAGCGGGCCGTGGCCGAGACCGAGGAGACCGACACCACCGTGCAGGGTCTCACCGAGGCCGCCCACAAGATCGGCGAGATCGTCAGCCTGATCACGGCCATCGCCAACCAGACCAACCTCCTGGCGCTCAACGCGACCATCGAGGCGGCGCGGGCCGGCGAGGCCGGCAAGGGGTTCGCCGTCGTCGCCTCCGAGGTGAAGACCCTGGCCGGGCAGACCGCCAAGGCCACCGAGGACATCTCGGGCCAGGTCGGGGCGATCCAGACCGTCGCCGACCAGGCGCTCGCCGCGATGCGGCGGATCGGCACCACCATCGCCGAGGTGTCGAACGTGGCGAGCTCGATCGCCGCGGCGGTCGAGGAACAGGGCGCCGCCACGGCCGAGATCACCCGCAACACCCAGGAGGCCGCCCGCCGCACCCAGAACGTCTCCGACAACATCGCGGGCGTGCGGTCCTGCGCCGACCAGACCGGCACGGCGGCGAGCGGCGTGCGCTCCAGCGCCGAGATCCTCAACATCCAGGCCGACACCCTGCGCAGCGAGGTCGACGGCTTCCTGAAGAAGATCCGCGCCGCCTGAAGGCACGCCTCGCGACCGTTCCGAAGCGCCGGCGCTCGACGCCGGCGCTTTCGTTTTATGCAGGGCGGCTCTGCGCAGAGCGGCACGATGTCGCCGCAACCTTCACTAGCACTTAAGCTCTAAGCCCGATGATGCGGTATCATTTTCGGGGGCCCCACGATGTTTTCCCGCATCTCCTCCAATGTCCTGCTGACGTCCGTCATCGCGCTGATGGCGTCCGTGATCGTCTTCGTCGTCGCGACGAGCGCCTGGGACGCCTGGCGCGTCCACGCCACCGCCACCCGGCTCGCCGACGTCGCCGACGTGTCGCGCGACATGTTCCGGGCGATGGCGAACATCCGCCTGAACCGCTCGCGCACCCTGAGGGCGCTCAATCACGAGGGCCTCTCGACCCGCGAGGAGCTCGCCCAGATCGAGGAGGCGCGAACCACCGGGATGGCCTCGCTTCAAGGCACGCTTCGTCTCCTGCCGTCGATCGCATTCCCGAACCGCGACGCCGCCGTTCGCGACCTCACGCAGCTCACCACGACACTGCAGGCCCTCGACAAGGAGGCCGCTGCGGACTCCGTGAAACCGAAGCGCGAGCGCCGAGCCGGACTCGCCCGCGAGCTGCAGACCACGACGGACGCCCTGATGGAGCGTCTCCCGCGGATCAACGAGTCGCTCGACCAGATCGCGCGCAACCGCGACGCCGTCATCGACCAGCTGATGATGGTCAAGGACGCGGGCTGGATGATCCGCAGCGACTTCGGCGACATCTCGGCGACGATCTCCAACGCCCTCGCCTACAAGCAGCACCTCGCTCCGGCGGCGCTGCAGAAGTTGTCGGGCTCGATCGCCCGGGCCGGCGCCGGATGGGACATCCTCGACCGCATCAGGGTCGGACTTCCAGCGGACTCACCGGTGACGCGCGGCATCGACAAGGCGCGGACCGGCTATCTGGATGCCGGCTTCGTCGCCACGCGCGATCGCATCATGGCGATGCTGGCCGGCAGCGACGCGATCACCATGCCGTCCAGCGAGTGGCGTCAAGAATCGGTTCCGCGCCTCGACCTCATCGCGGCGATTCCCGAAACGGCCCTCGACGTGGCGGGCGAGTACGCCCAGGCCCAGAAGTCCGCGGCCCGGACCAACCTGATCGTCCGGATCGCGCTCCTGATCGGCGCCCTGGCGCTGGCGGCCGGCGGCATCCTGATCGTCAGCCGCCGGGTGATCCGGCCGCTGCAGCGGATCCAGGGCGCGATGGTGCAGGTCGCCGAGGGCGACCTCGCCACCGAGGTGCCCTATCGCGACCGCCAGGACGAGATCGGGAGCCTCGCCGCGGCGCTCGCCACGTTCAAGCAGAACGCGGTCGAGAAGGCCCGCATCGAGGAGGAGCAGCAGAAGCGCCGCGAGGGCGCCGCGCATCGCCAGGAGGCGATCGAGCGCCACATCGCCGAGTTCGAGGCCGGCATCGGGGGAGCGCTCGAAGCGCTCGGCTCCGCCGCCGTCGAGATGCGTCGCACGTCGGAAGGCTTGACTTCCACGGCCGAGCAGACCAACGGCCAGGCCCGCGAGGCCGCCTCGTCCTCGGGCGACGCCTCGCAGAACGTCCAGACCGTCGCGGCCGCGTCGGAAGAGCTCAGTTCGTCCATCAGCGAGATCAGCCGGCAGGTATCGCACGCCGCCACCGTCGCGAAGCGGGCCGTGGCCGAGACCCAGGAGACCGACACCACCGTGCAGGGCCTCACCGAGGCGGCCCACAAGATCGGCGAGATCGTCAGCCTGATCACGGCCATCGCGAGCCAGACCAATTTGCTGGCCCTCAACGCGACGATCGAGGCGGCCCGGGCCGGCGAGGCCGGCAAAGGGTTCGCCGTCGTCGCCTCCGAGGTGAAGACCCTGGCCGGGCAGACCGCCAAGGCCACCGAGGACATCTCGGGCCAGGTCGGAGCGATCCGCGACGTCGCCGACCAGGCGCTCGCCGCGATGCGGCGGATCGGCACCACCATCGCCGAGGTGTCCAACGTGGCGAGCTCGATCGCCGCGGCGGTCGAGGAGCAGGGCGCCGCCACGGCCGAGATCACCCGCAACACGCAAGCAGCGGCCCGCCGGACCCAGAACGTCTCCGACAACATCGCCGGCGTGCGGTCCTGCGCCGACCAGACCGGCACGGCGGCGAGCGGCGTGCGCTCCAGCGCAGAGGTTCTCAGCCTTCAGGCCGACACGCTGCGCAGCGAGGTCGACGGCTTCCTGAAGAAGATCCGCGCCGCGTGACGAGGGCGGGGCGTGGGTCGTTCGACTTCACGAACACGCCCGCTTGCCTCGACGAATTCTTCAACTTTGACTCCTCATTGTCCGGCACGTGCAGAACGTGCCGTAACCCTCACTTAATTCAATCGAACTAGAGTGCCCGCAACCACGAACGGGTCCCCCAGCATGTTGTCTCGCCTGTCCTCGAACGTCCTCCTGAAATCCGTCATCGCTCTCATGGCCTCGATCATCGTCCTCGTCCTCGCGACCGGGGCCTTCGATGCGTGGCGCAAGCTCACGACCGCGGACCGCCTCGCCTACACGGCCGATGCGGCCGGGCAGATGTTCCGCGCCATGGCGAGCCTGCGGGTGAAGCAGTCCTTCACGGTCCGCGCCCTCAACACCGACGGCATGCCGGATCCGGGCCAGCTCAAGTTCATCGCGCAGTCGCGCGCGACCGCGATGCCGGCGCTCCGCGAGACGCTCCAGATCCTGCCGAAGATCGATTTCTCGGGCCGCGACGTGCAGATCAAGGAGCTCGCCCGCCTGACCGACAAGATCGACGAGCTCGACAAGGCGGCGCTCGACGATTTCGGCAAGCCGAAAGCGCAGCGGCGCCCGGGCCTCGCCAAGGAGTTCCTCGCTTCGTCCGGCGAGCTGATCGCGGTGCTCGACCAGATCGGCACCACCCTCACGGCACAGTCCCGCAACCAGGATGCCTTCGTCGATCAGATGATGCTGATCAAGGATGCCGCCTGGCTGGTCCGCGCCGAGGGCGGCGACATCTCGATCGTGATCAGCAACGCGCTGGCCTTCAAGACCCGCATCTCCGAGGAGGCGGTGCAGACCCTCTACAACAAGGTCGGCCGCACCATTGCGGCGTGGCAGATGCTGGAGAGCGCGGCCGTCGGCCTGTCGCCGGCCTCGCCCGTCACGGCGGCGATCGCCAAGGCGAAGGCCGCCTATTTCGCCCCCGAGCTCTCGGCGCTGCGCGACCGCGTCGTCGCGGCCGCGGCCGCCGGCCAGCCGCTCGACATTCCGCTGTCGGCCTGGGATGCGGCGCAGCGCCTGACCGTGGTGGTCGCGCTCGCCGAGACCGCCCTCGATGCGGCGAGCGACCACGCCCAGGCGCAGGTCGCCTCGGCGCGGACCAACCTGATCGTCAGCCTCGCCCTGCTGATCGGCGCGCTCGCACTCGCGGCCGGCGGCCTCGCCATCGTCAGCCGCCGGGTGATCCGGCCGCTGCAGCGGATCCAGGGTGCCATGATGCAGGTCGCCGAGGGCGACCTCGCCACCGAGGTGCCCTATCGCGACCGCCAGGACGAGATCGGCAGCCTCGCCGCGGCGCTCGCCACGTTCAAGCAGAACGCGGTCGAGAAGACCCGCATCGAGGAGGAGCAGCAGAAGCGCCGCGAGGGTGCCGCCCAGCGCCAGGAGGCGATCGAGCGCCACATCGCCGAGTTCGAGGCCGGCATCGGCGCCGCCCTCGAAGCGCTCGGCTCCGCCGCCGGCGAGATGCGCCGCACCTCCGAGGGCCTCACTGCCACGGCCGAGCAGACCAACGGCCAGGCCCGCGAGGCCGCCTCCTCGTCGGGCGACGCCTCGCAGAACGTCCAGACCGTCGCGGCCGCCTCCGAGGAGTTGTCCTCGTCGATCCACGAGATCAGCCGCCAGGTGTCTCACGCGGCAACCGTGGCGAAGCGCGCCGTCGCGGAGACCGAGGAGACCGACACCACGGTCCAGGGCCTCACCGAGGCGGCCCACAAGATCGGCGAAATCGTCAGCCTGATCACGGCCATCGCCAACCAGACCAACCTGCTGGCGCTCAACGCCACCATCGAGGCGGCGCGGGCCGGCGAGGCCGGCAAGGGCTTCGCCGTCGTCGCCTCCGAGGTGAAGACGCTCGCCGGCCAGACCGCCAAGGCCACCGAGGACATCTCGGGCCAGGTCGGAGCGATCCAGACCGTCGCCGACCAGGCGCTCGCCGCGATGCGGCGGATCGGTACCACCATCGCCGAGGTCTCCGCGGTGGCGAGCTCGATCGCCGCGGCGGTCGAGGAACAGGGCGCCGCCACGGCCGAGATCACCCGCAACACCCAGGAGGCCGCCCGCCGCACCCAGAACGTCTCCGACAACATCGCGGGCGTGCGGTCCTGCGCCGACCAGACCGGCACGGCGGCGAGCGGCGTGCGCTCCAGCGCCGAGATCCTCAACATCCAGGCCGATACGCTGCGCAGCGAGGTCGACGGATTCCTGAAGAAGATCCGCGCCGCCTGAGGGCCACCGGCCGCAACGTCGGCCGGCGATATCGCGTGCCACCCGAACCCGACGACCGCGCTGCGGTCGTCGGGTTTTTTATTGGGCACAGACGACTTGAGACCTTCGCACGGTACAACTCCTGACGTCCGACCTCACGACGGCTCGGAATTTCAAGACTAGTCCTCGCCCAAGCAGGCTAAATATTCTCTTAATTGCCATTTAACTCTTGGTTGCAATACTCGACCTGAAGTCCTCTTCGAGAATAAACTCACAAAAGACGAGATCGTCATGAGCGACCCCGATCTGCAGGCCCGTCTGAAATTCGCGGAGATCGACGAGGAAACCCGCACGCTTCTGCGCGAGATGCGGCCGCTCATCGAGAAGCACCTCCCCGGCATCCTCGACCAGTTCTATTCCCAGATCGACCGGTTTCCCGATGCGGAGCGCATGTTCACGAGCGAGGCACGCAAGCGCCACGCCAAGCAGAAGCAGCTCGAGCACTGGGCGACCATCGCCAAGGGCGAGTTCAGCGACGAGTACGTGCGCTCGGTGAAGCGCATCGGCGAGACTCACAACAAGCTGGGGCTGGAGCCGCGCTGGTACATCGGCGGCTACAGCTACGTGATGGTGCGGCTGGTCGCGATGATCGAGGAGCAGTTCCGCGACGGATGGCTCGGCTCCAGCAAGGCGCGCCGGATCGAGCTGATCGGCGCCCTCGTGAAGGCCGCGATGATCGACATGGACTTCGCCATCTCGGTCTATATCGAGGCCGGCGAGCGCGACAAGCGCGAGGCGATGGACCGGATCGCCGGCGACTTCCAGACGAGCGTCGGCGGCATCGTCGACACCGTCTCGTCGGCGTCGGGAGGCCTCGAGAATTCGGCCAGCGCCCTCACCCGGACCGCCGAGGACACGCGGTCGCTCGCCCTGTCGGTCGCGGCCGGTTCCGAGGAGGCCTCGACCAATGTCGAGACCGTCGCGGCCGCCGCCGAGGAGCTGTCGAGCTCGGTGCAGGAGATCAGCCGCCAGGTGCAGGAATCGAGTCGCATCGCCGCCGAAGCCGTGCGACAGGCCGAGCGCACCGATGCCCGGATCACGGCGCTCTCGCAGGCGGCAAGCCGGATCGGCGACGTCGTCAAGCTGATCACCAGCGTGGCCGACCAGACCAATCTGCTCGCCCTCAACGCCACCATCGAGGCGGCCCGGGCCGGCGAGGCCGGCAAGGGCTTCGCCGTCGTCGCCTCCGAGGTGAAGGCGCTCGCGGCTCAGACCGCCAAGGCGACCGAGGAGATCGGCGCCCAGATCTCCGGCATGCAACAGGCGACCGCCGACTCGGTCTCCGCCATCAAGGAGATCAGCACCACGATCGCGCAGATCTCCGACATCGCCAACGCCATCGCGGCGGCGGCCGAGCAGCAGGGCACAGCGACCCGGGAGATCGCCCGCAACATCCAGCAGGCCGCCGCCGGCACCGCACAGGTCGCGAGCAACATCACCGACGTGAACACCCGCGCCGTCGAATCCGGCAACGCCGCGAGCTCGGTCCACGCCGCGGCGCAGTCGCTCGCCGGCGAGAGCGGCCGGCTCAAGAACGAGGTCAACCGCTTCCTCGCGTCGATCACGAGCGGCAGCAAGGTGGCGTGAGCATCCGCCCTTTCCAAGCAGAACGGCGGCCCTCGTATGCAGGGTTCACCCACCACGCCGTGTAATCGCGCCACCGCACATCCGCCTCCGGTACGATGTGACCGCGCCAGAACCGTTCGATTGGGCGAAACTGCCCAGCTTTCGATCGAACGCTGACCAAATCGACACCGCGACGCGCCGGCGCGTCGCGGACGTCAAGAAAGACAACCTCCGGACGGTGGCATCGATATTGCTTTTTCCAGCGCAAACCCGCGCTGGAGACCTCGATGCGATTTTTGTCGTCACTCCTGTCCCTGATCCTGCTCGTCGGCGGAGCGCCGGCGTACGCCGAATCGGTCGTGCGCTACGGCATCTCGCTCGCCGACATCCCGCTCACCTCCGGCCAGCCCGATCGCGGCGCCGGCGCCTATCAGTTCACCGGCTACACGCTCTACGACCCGCTGGTCGCCTGGGAGATGGACGTCGCCGACCGGCCCGGCAAGCTCGTCCCCGGCCTCGCCACCAAGTGGGAGGTCGATCCGGCCGACAAGAAGAAGTGGATCTTCACGCTGCGCGACGGCGTCAAGTTCCACGACGGCAGCGCGTTCGACGCCGACGCGGTGGTGTGGAACCTCGCCAAGGTGCTGGACGACAAGGCGCCGCAGTTCGACAAGCGCCAGTCGGCCCAGGTGAAGCCGCGCCTGCCGTCGGTCGCGAGCTGGCGCAAGATCGACGACAAGACGGTGGAGATCACCACCAAGGAGGTCGACTCCTTCTTCCCCTATCAGATGCTGTGGTTCCTGGTGTCGAGCCCGGCCCAGTACGAGACGCTCGGCCGCGACTGGGACAAGTTCGCCGCCAGCCCCTCCGGCACCGGCCCGTTCAAGCTCGACAAGCTGGTGCCGCGCGAACGCGCCGAGCTGATCAAGAACGCCGACTACTGGAACAAGAGCCGCCTGCCCAAGACCGACCGCATGGTGCTGATCCCCATGCCGGAGGCGCTGAGCCGCACCAATGCGCTGCTCGCCGGCCAGGTGGATCTCATCGAGACGCCGGCTCCGGACGTCGTACCGCGCCTGAAGCAGGCCGGAATGACGATCGTCACCAACGTCACGCCGCATGTGTGGAACTATCACCTCAGCATGCTGCCGGGCTCGCCCTGGACCGACGTGAGGCTGCGCCGCGCCCTCAATCTCGCCGTCGATCGCGACGCAATGCTGGAGCTGCTCAACGGCCTCGGCAAGCCGGCGATCGGCCAGGTCGATCCGTCCAGCCCGTGGTTCGGCACCCCGAGCTTCAAGATCAAGCACGACGTCGCCGAGGCCAAGCGGCTCGTGAAGGAGGCCGGCTACTCGCCCGAGAAGCCGCTCAAGACGACGTTCGTGATCGCCCAGGGCGGCACCGGCCAGATGCTCTCGCTGCCGATGAACGAGTTCCTGCAGGAGAGCTTCAAGGAGATCGGCATCCAGGTCGACTTCAAGGTGGTCGAGCTGGAGGCGCTCTACACCTACTGGCGCAAGGGCGCCAAGGACGAGATGTCGGCCGGCCTCACGGCCAACAACATCGCCTATGTCACGTCCGATCCGCTCTACGCGATCATCCGCTTCTTCCACTCGGGCCAGGTGGCGCCGACCGGCGTCAACTGGGGCTACTACAAGAACGAGAAGGTCGACGCCATTCTCGACGAGGCCAAGCAGACCTTCGACCCGAAGAAGCAGGACGAGCTGATGGCCGCGGCGCACGGCCTGATCGTCGACGACGCCCCGCTGGTCTGGGTCGTCCACGACACCAACCCGCACGCGCTGTCGCCCAAGGTGAAAAAGTTCGTCCAGGCGCAGCACTGGTTCCAGGACCTCACCACGATCGGGATGGAGTAGCCCGGGCGGCCCCGTCGCTCCTCACGATGAGGAGCGGCCGCCGGCCGCGTCTCGAACCATGAGGCCACCACGATGGCCGCCCTCCCCCTCGAGACGCCCGCTGCGCGGGCTCCTCGGGGCGAGGACGGATCGCGGTGATCGATCGACGCACGGCCCAGGCCGTTCGTCCCTCCGTGCCGACCCCCGTTTCAGGAGCACGACCATGGCTTCTCCGAAACTGCCTCTCCTCCTCGCCGCGGCCCTGCTGACGCCCCTCGCCGCCCTGCCCGCCCAGGCGCAGGGCACGCTGCGCATCGGCATGACGGCGTCCGACATCCCGCTGACCACCGGCCGGACCGACAATGGCGGCGAGGGCATGCGCTCCATGGGCTACACGGTCGACGACGCGCTGTGGCTCATGGTCACCCACGACGTGAACCCGCGCGCCATGAGTCCCAAGGTGAAAGGCTTCGTCCAGGCCCAGAACTGGTTCCAGGACTTCTCGCCGATCTCGATGGCAAAGTGAGAATGACCCGGCGCATCCCCGCCCTCGTCCTGAGGAGCCCGCGAAGCGGGCGTCTCGAAGGATGGGGGCGGCCCGGACGAGGCCTGCATGGTTCGAGACGCGGCCTTCGGCCGCTCCTCACCATGAGGTCGGACCTCGGCACGCCCCTCTCTCTCGATCGTTGAGCAAAGCACACCCATGCTCGCCTTCACGCTCAATCGCCTGATCTACGTGACGCCGGTCGCCATCGGCGTCACGGTGGTGTGCTTCCTGCTCGTCCACATCACGCCGGGCGATCCGCTCACCGCGATCCTGCCGGCCGACGCGACGCTCGAGCTGCAGGAGCAGATGAAGGCCGCCTACGGCTTCGACAAGCCGCTGCCGGTGCAATACGCGCTGTGGTTCTGGAAGGTGCTGCACGGCGACCTCGGCAACTCCATCGCCACCGGTCGCCCGGTCGCCACCGAGGTCTTGCGCGCGGTGAAGAACACCCTGATCCTCGCCACCGTGGCGACCATGATCGGCTTCACGTTCGGCACCCTGTTCGGCTTCGTCGCCGGGTATTTTCGCGACTCGTGGCTCGACAAGCTGGCGTCGTTCATCTCGGTGCTGGGGGTGAGCGTGCCGCACTACTGGCTCGGCATGGTGCTGGTGATCGTCTTCGCCGCGCAGCTCGGCTGGCTGCCGCCGACCGGCGCCGGACCGGACGGCTCCGGCGACTGGCGGCCCGACGCCGCGCATCTGCGCTACATCATCCTGCCCGCCGTCACCATGTCGGTGATCCCGATGGGCGTCATCGCCCGCACGGTGCGGGCCCTGGTCGGCGACATCCTCTCGCAGGACTTCGTCGAGGCGCTGCGGGCGAAAGGCATGAGCGAGTTCGGCGTGTTCCGCCACGTCGTCACCAACGCGGCGCCGACCGCGCTCGCCGTGATGGGCCTCCAGCTCGGCTACCTGCTGGGCGGCTCGATCCTGATCGAGACGGTGTTCTCGTGGCCGGGCTCCGGCTTCCTGCTCAACGCCGCGATCTTCCAGCGCGACCTGCCGCTCCTGCAAGGCACCATCCTGATTCTCGCGATGTTCTTCGTGATGCTCAACCTGGCCGTCGACGTCCTGCAGACCGCCCTCGATCCACGTATCAAGCGAGGCTGATGATGGCCGTGACGACCGTCGACTCCGTCGCCCCGCCGGTCCTGGCCGAACGGCTCGGACGCGGCTACTGGGCGGGCGTGCTGCGCCGTCTGTCGCGCGATCCGGTCGCCATGACGGCGGCCGCCATCATTCTGCTGATCGTGCTGGCCGCGATCTTCGCGCCCTATATCGCGCCGGCCGATCCGTACAAGAGCTCGATGATCCGCCGCCTGCGCCCGATCGGCACGCCGGGCTTCCTGCTCGGCTCCGACGAGCTCGGCCGCGACATGCTCAGCCGCCTGATCTACGGCGGCCGCCTGTCGCTGGTGATGGGCGTGCTGCCGGTGATCTGTGCCTTCGTGGTCGGCTCGTTCCTCGGCGTCACGGCCGGCTATGCGGGCGGCTGGCTCAACACCATCATCATGCGCACCGTCGACGTGTTCTACGCCTTCCCCTCGGTGCTGCTCGCCATCGCGCTGTCCGGCACGCTGGGCGCCGGCATCACCAACGCCATCGTGGCCCTCACCATCGTGTTCGTGCCGCAGGTGACGCGCGTCGCCGAGAGCGTCACGACGCAGATCCGCAACCGCGACTATGTCGAGGCCGCCCGCGTCAGCGGCGCCCGCGCCGCGACGATCGTACGCGTGCACGTGCTCGGCAACGTGCTCGGGCCGATCTTCGTCTATTCGACCAGCCTGATCAGCGTGTCGATGATCCTCGCCTCCGGACTGTCGTTCCTGGGCCTCGGCTCGAAGCCGCCGGAGCCGGAATGGGGGCTGATGCTCAACACGCTGCGCACCGCGATCTACAGCCAGCCGCTGGTCGCGGCGCTGCCCGGCGTGATGATCTTCATCACCTCGATCTCGTTCAACCTGCTGTCGGACGGGCTGCGCTCCGCCATGGAGGTGAAGGCGTGAGCGACCCCATCCTCGATCCGACCTTCGACCCGGCCGCACGCGACCGCGGCGGCCCGGCGCAGCCGCTCCTCTCCGTCACCGGGCTGGTCAAGCATTTCGGCGGCAAGCGGTCCTGGCGCGGGGGCGAGGCGAAGGGAGCCGTGCGCGCGGTCGACGGCGTCGACTTCGCCATCGCCAAGGGCGAGACGCTCGGCGTCGTCGGCGAATCCGGCTGCGGCAAGTCGACCACGGCGCGTCTGGTGATGCAGATCATCAAGCCCGACGCCGGCGAGATCGTCTTCGACGGCGAGGCGGTCGGCTCGCGCGCCCTCGATCTCGAGGCCTATCGGCGCGAGGTCCAGATGGTGTTCCAGGACAGCTACGCCTCGCTGAACCCGCGCCTCACCGTGGAGGACACGATCGCGTTCGGCCCGCGCGTGCACGGCGTGCCGAGGCGCGAGGCGACCGGCCGCGCCCACGACCTGCTCGCCAAGGTCGGGCTGGAGCCCGGCCGCTTCGCCGGCCGCTATCCGCACGAGCTGTCCGGCGGCCAGCGCCAGCGCATCAACATCGCCCGGGCGCTGGCCCTGCAGCCGCGCCTGGTGATCCTCGACGAGGCCGTGTCGGCGCTCGACAAGTCGGTCGAGGCGCAGGTGCTGAACCTGCTGCTCGACTTGAAGGCCGAGCTCGGCCTCACCTACATGTTCATCTCGCACGATCTCAACGTGGTGCGCTTCATGGCCGATCGCGTGATGGTGATGTATCTCGGCAAGGTCGCCGAGGTGGGGCCGTCCGACGTGATCCTGCAGCAGCCGAGCCATCCCTACACGGGTGCGCTGCTCGCCTCGATGCCGTCGACCGATCCGGACAACCGCACGCTCGAGGCACCGCTGTTCGGCGATCCGCCGAACCCGATCGATCCGCCCTCCGGCTGCCGCTTCCACACGCGCTGCCGCCACACCTCGGCGATCTGCGCGAATGTGCCGCCGCCGCTGGCGGCGGTGAGGCCGTCGCACGAGGTCGCCTGCCTGATGGCGCAGCCCGGCTCCGGTCATCCGCTGGCCGCGCCGCTCCGGGAGAACGCCGCATGAGCAGCCCCTCCTCCTCGCCGGTGCCGACCGGCCAGCCGCTGGTCGAGACCAAAGACCTCACCGTCGACTTCACCGGCGGCGCCAGGCCGGTGCGGGCGGTCGCCGGCGTCGATCTCACGCTCGGGGCCGGTGAGCTGGTCGCGCTGCTCGGCGAATCCGGCTCGGGCAAGAGCGTCACGCTGCGCGCGCTGATGCGCCTCCTCCCCGAGAGGCGCGCGACGACCGGCGGCAGCATCCGGGTGGACGGCCGCGACGTCGCGGCGCTCGGCCGGAAGGAGCTGGCGCGCTTCCGCGGCGGCACCGTGGCGATGATCTTCCAGGAGCCCGGGCTCGCCTTCGATCCGGTCTATCGGGTCGGCGATCAGATCGCCGAGGCGGTGATGCGCCACGAGGGGGTGTCGCGCCGCTCCGGCCGGGCCCGGGCGCTCGAGCTGTTCGAGCGCGTGCGCATCCCCTCCGCCGCGACGCGGCTCGACAACTACCCGCACGAGATGTCGGGCGGCATGCGGCAGCGCGCCATGATCGCCCTCGCGCTCGCCTGCCGACCGAAGGTGCTGCTCGCCGACGAGCCGACCACGGCGCTCGACGCCACCGTGCAGATCCAGATCCTCCTGCTGCTGCGCGAGCTGCAGCGCGAGTTCGGCCTGGCCGTGATCTTCGTCACCCACGACATCGGCGTCGCCACCGAGGTCGCCGACCGCATCGCCGTGATGTATGCGGGCCGCATCGTCGAGCGCGGCGACTGCCGCGACGTGATCCGGGCGCCGGCGCATCCCTACACCCGTGGCCTGCTGTTCTCGCGGGCCGACCACGCCTTCACCAAGGGCACGCGTCTGCGGACGATCCCGGGCTCGCCGCCCGATCTCACGGCGTTGCCGCCGGGCTGCGCCTTCGCGCCGCGCTGCGCCGAGGCGATGCCGGCCTGCAGTGCCGGCGTGCCGGAGGAAATTGCCGCATCGGAGACTCACGTCGCCCGCTGCATCCTGCTGCGGCCCGGCGTGCAGAGCCGGACCGATGCGACCGCGGCGGCGTGAGTCGTGTGTCTCGACATTGCCGTCTCCGGGTCATGCGCCGCACGTTCTGCTTGTGCGCCTGGGGCGACATCGTGACGAAGACTCGGCGACATGATGCCGCTTCGGCGCCGAAAATCTGATCGCGTTGCCCGCGCGCCTCACCTCGGCCCGGAATGCGCCGGACTCGTCCTCCGTGTCGATCGAGAGATTGACTCGCGAGGACGCGGCTTCTCTATCGTCCGACGCGGCTCCACCGCCTCCGCCCCAAAATCTCGGATGCGGCGACCGCATGAATGGACGTGGAGGAGTTTATGTCTCGGTTGAAAGTGGCTCTCCTGCTCGCGGGCGGTGCGGTCCTGGCGTGCTCGCCGGCGTCGGCACAGTCGCTCGTGCAGGTCGGCACGCTGGCCTGCCAGGTGTCGCCGACGGTCGGCATGGTGCTCGGCTCGAACCAGCAGGCGCAGTGCGTGTTCAAGCCGATCCGTGGTCGGCAGCAGGTGTATGCCGGAGCGCTCTCGCGCGTCGGCGTGGACGTCGGCGTGAGCCAGGGCGGCCCGGTCGTGTGGACCGTGTGGGCCCCGCCCGTGAAGCGCATCCCGCGCCACGCGCTGGCCGGGCGCTACACCGGCGCCTCGAGCTCGCTCGCCGTCGGCGTCGGCCTCGGCAGCAACTTCCTGTCGGGCGGCCCCGGCGGCGTCGTGTCGCTGCAGCCGGTCGCGCTGCAGAACTACGTCGGCGTCAACGTCGCGCTCGGCATCTCGGGCCTGACGCTGCAGTGATCGCCTGACGGACCCGACATCGTTCTTCGTCGGATCGACCAAGGCCGCGGCGCCAGCGCCGCGGCCTTCTTGATTCTCGAAGGATGCACTCGGGGCGAAGAGTCGGCCTGCTCACCCCATGAATCGTGCGTCGTCCGTGGCTGATCGGCGTCGACCTGTCGGCGTTCGATGACGATGACTCACCGTCGTTTCTCAATCGTTCGCCGTCCCAGGCCGGCTCCCTTTGTAGCGGAAGCCGCGGACCTCTTCCGGTAGATAGGCGCGCTGCAGGCCGTCAATGATCTCGTGGCGCCGGATGGTCAATCCATCGGCGGCCAGACGCCTTCCTTGCCGCGTCTATCCACGATGATCATGATCCTCCACGTTGAGGCATCGTGGAGCTGAGCCTGCAAGTCCTCGATGACCTCGGGCCTCAGCAGGAGCAGGTTGTTGATCTCCACCCGGTTCTCGGGGCCCCCAGTTCTCGTCGAAAACGAGATAATCACCTTTTGCGAATGGATCCTCCGTTCCGTACTTGCCCATGACGCGCGAGATGCGGTCATACATCGCCTCCCACATTTCTGATTGCTCGTCTTCGTCGAACATCGAGATCATGTGCCGCTCGTTCAACCGGGCCGAGACCGAGTCTCCGCAGCAGGGATTCAGAATGTCCAGAT
Organism: Rhodoplanes roseus; assembly: GCF_003258865.1. Classification (GTDB taxonomy): domain Bacteria; phylum Pseudomonadota; class Alphaproteobacteria; order Rhizobiales; family Xanthobacteraceae; genus Rhodoplanes; species Rhodoplanes roseus. Next base: position 15,005 of record NZ_NPEX01000058.1, read on the forward strand.
CCACACTTCCGCCGTACCGGCGCGCTCAGGGCGGCGCGATCCATGCGCCGCACCAAAGCAACTTTTATGTCGGCCACGGCGTCCGATGCTTTCGAGCATGAGACGCCTAATCTAAACCGATCACAACGACACCAGAATTGAGGTGGCCGCTCGTCCAAATTCGCACACGGGTCGACGACGACGATACGTCCGTTTGAGCGACCCACTCGTGCAAAACGGTCTCGATGCCGACCTTCCGCCCCGGCGTCTCCAACCAGCCGTCGAACACCATGACGCCGATGTGCGGCACCTCTCCGGACGCACCGAGGGTGACGGAGGTCTTTCCGTCGCAATCCGACAAGCATCTCACGATGAGGCAGGACGAGGTCGCCCAGACGGGCCGGTCATGGTCGGGCTCGGGGAACTCGATCGAATCGAACGGTCGACTCGGATCCCGCACGCACAGGATCGCATTCAAGACCGGAAGTTCGATCGTCGAGTGGTTCATCGTCATCGTTGTCCTTGGATGGTCCGAATCCCCTGAAAATTGGTACATCTCCAGCATGAGGCTTCAGGGCTCGGGCTGACGTCATTTCAGTGGAATGAACCAACTCGGTTCATAGGCCCGCGGAATTACGCTCAGGCCCCGGCCTGGCACCTTCGAAAATCAAGTCCCGATACTCGGGTGGCAAGAACGCCCGTTCGAGGCTGTCGATGATCTCGGTCGCGTGGATCGTGAGGCCCATCGGCGGCCAGAGATCCTCCGTGCCGGGAACATCGACTGCGACGACGATCTCCCAGTCGTCGATGCCTTCGAGCCTGGCCTGCAGCGCCTTCACAACAGCGGGCTTCAACATCCGGAGAGAATGGATCTCCACAGTGTTCCAGCGAAAGCCGTAATTGTCATCGACGACGAGATAGTCGCCCCCGCCCATGGGATCCTCCACGCCGAACTCGGCCAGAACGTCCCTGATGCGGTCAAGAACCAGACCCCACGTCACTTCCTGGTCGTCCGAGCGATCTTGAGCCATGCACGGGTTCTCCTATTCTCCCCGCCTAATTCCGCTACGAAGCCGATACATGTACTCCCTTAATTTAATCCCCATGTTGAGATTTCTGATTCTTGGATCTCTTGAATTGAGCACACGATCCACCATCGATCGAGCTTGTTCGGGCGTCATGTGTGTTGTGTCACCACCGTTCTCCTCAACCCACTTATCGAACAGCTCACCTACGGCGGAATTATATTCCGATGCTCCAGATCAAAACGATTTCCAACAACGTGAAGCTTGCCGGACTTCGCATTCTCAAAAACCTCGGCTGTTTCCGGCGGAAACTTGTGCTTCTCGAATACAGCCCGCGGAACATAATGATGACCGTCAGCGCGATCCCGGAGCTTCCTGGTCAATCCAGCATACTGCGCCCGCGGATTCAAATCGCTGCCCGGCGTCGCGTTGGATCCGGCACTGGGATCGTTCGGAGCCGGCGCGATGCGGAAGCTCCCCGAGTCCATCCACTGGCCGGCACCGATATTGCCGGCAGGTACACGCGGCTGGGCCGGGTTGAAGTTGGCCTTGCGGCTCGTCTCGGCCCAGCGCCGGAGCATCGCCATGCAGCGGGCGAAAGCCGCGTCGGATGCCTCGGCGAGGGCGCGGAGGCGGTCGCGCGCGAGGGTGAGGTGCAGGCGCAGGAGCTTGACTTCGACCAGGAGCGTGCCCGTGAACGCGCGCAGCCGCGCGAGCTCCGCGGTGACGGAGTCCGTATTCGGCATGGTGTCGACTTTCATTGGAAGGGAGACGTTTTTCTCACATCCCGGCGAAGATCAGCGCACCGGCGGATTCAAGCGCCAGCTCGAATGTCACCTCGCCGTTGTGCTCGCCGGCAAACTCCAGGCTGGTGATCTGGAACGAGCCCGTCACGGTGCCGAAGTCCGGGATGACGAGCTGATACGTCCGTACCGCGCCGTCGAAGACGATCTGGCGCAACGTCGCGTCGACGTCGGCCGTCCTCCCGACGGTGTCGCTCGCGTCGGATCGACCAGCGCCGCTGGCCTTCTTGATTCGAGATCCGGTCGTGGTCCAGACACCCGATCGTTGAAGGGGCGTCATTGCTGACCAGCCGTTCGGCGGGTTTCAATCGAGCCCGATGTCGACGATCTCCGAGTCGCGAGGTCCTAGCGTCCAAATGCGGATACGAGTGGAACCCGTCTGAACGCCGTGCTTCAGAACGACCTCTGACATTACCGTATCAACGACGACCTCTCGGCTGGGTGTACTCAAAATTCCGTCGAAGACCAGCTCCCGGGCCGGATTGATCTCCGTGGAAGGCCCGAGAGACACCTTGGTCGCCCCGAAACACTCATGCTGGCATGAAAACGCGACACAGTCCGAATTCGACCAGCAGTTCCCGGTTCTGGTAACCTCCGGAATGTTGTCAATCGCCGGATCGTGGAGAAAGAGCAGCCCATTCATGACGTCAATTTCGATCGATGCCGTCATCGTCGGTATCCTGGATATCGGACCGTACGGTTGATGGTTGCGGACCCAATTTCCGCTCGAATTCCCTGACCGGATGTTCCGTACGTATGGCAGCCGTACGTGTCACCGATCTTATTCGATTCCGCTCGCTCTTCAGCGGTCAACCGGCCATTATTTCGGGCGGGTATCCATTCGACTGAGAATGGAGCCGGTCCGATCCCGTTTGCAGCCAGATGCGCCGAGCCCGACCTCGACGACGAGCGCAGCCCAGGGCGGCACGGCACGGGGCCCTGGAGTGCGGCTTGCGCGGGAATGACCGGAGGGTGACCCGACAGCTCTCCTACATCGCCGCGAAGCTCAGCGCCCCGGCCGATTCCAGCGCCAGCTCGAACGTCACCTCGCCGTTGTGCTCACCGGCGAACTCCAGGCTGGTGATCTGGAAGGGGCCCGTCACGGTGCCGAAGTCGGGAATCACCAGCTGATACGTGCGCACCGCGCCGTCGAAGAAGATCTGGCGCAACGCCGCGTCGGAGGCCGCGTCCTTGAACAGGCCGCGGCCGGCGACCGAGGCGCGCTTGACGCCGGCGCCGTCCAGCAGCTCGCGCCAGCGGTCGGCCGACTCCGCATGGGTGACGTCCACGGTCTCGGCGTTGAAGGCGAGCCGGCGCGAGCGCAGGCCCGCAACCGTGACGAACCCCGCGCCCTCCTGCACCTTCAGCAGCAGATCCTTGCCTTTCTGGGCGGCCATCGTGTCTCTCCGATCTGATCAGGATGCCGGCTCGGTGACGGCGCGGAAGCGGACCACGGCGTGATAGGTGCGGCCGTCGGTCTCGCGCCGCACGTCGGCGAGCGAGAAGCGCAGGTTGACGAGGTGATGGCCCGCGAGCGCCAGCGGCGCGTCGTCGAGCGCCTGCAAGAGCGCCCCGGCGATCTGGTGCGCCTCGCGGTGGCCGCCCTGGCGCGACCAGGCATGCAGCGTGAGCTGGTGCTCCTGCGTCGGGGACTCGTCAGCCGAGACGTCGGTGATCCGCGCCTCGCCGAGCGCCACATAGGGAAAGGCCGGCCGTGACGGCGGCGCATCGTAGACGCGGACGCCACCGAGCAGCGCGACGAGCGCACCGTCCGACGACAAGGCGGAATAAATGGCGCTGCGCAGCGCCACGGCGGCCGTGGACATGGTCGTCACCATCGAACAGGAGAGGGAGGATCGTCGGCGCGCGCCGGCGCCGGGACTCAGTCGACGCGCTCTTCCACGTCGATCGCGAGGAAGCGTCCCGCTGCATCGAGGTCGCGCACCGCGACAACGCGAAACATTCGCGGCCCGAGGCGAAGACGATGCCGGGTCGTGATCTGCGGCCCGGCCCGGACGAGAATGCGATGCGTCAGCGTCGCACCCGCCGCGTCCGCCTCCACGGCCCCGCGCGCAGCCCGCGGCTCGAGCGCCGCCCACAACGTCGCGACCGCCGTGAACGCGCGCAGGACTCCGCCGGCGCCGTCGGCGGTCTCGACCGGCGCCTCCAGCACCAGGCGGCGGCGCAGACGTCCCGGATCGGGCGTCATGGCGCCAGCACCCGGAACGGCGAGACCAGGGCCGCCACGGCGGGCGGCGCGCCGACCGGCTCGGTCCCGCGGTGCTCGTAGAAATGCGCCAGCCACAGCCGCACCGCCTGCACCAACGGGGCCGGCACCTCGGCCGCGTCTTCGCCGTAGCCGACCGACACGTCGATGGCGATGCCGGCGATCCGCAGCCCGGGCGCCGGCACGGCGTGCAGCGGAACCGAGATCACGCCGGGGGCCGCCGCGACGTCGAGCGAGAAGGCGGACGGATCGATCGGTCGCGGCATTCCGTCGGCGTCGAACACGCGTGCGGCGACCACGGTGCGCAGCGGCGCCGGCAGCACCTTCAGGCGCCCGCCGGCCGGCCACGCGTCGCGCACCAGGCGCCAGGTCTGGGCGATCAGGGCACGCCGGGTCGCCGTCTCGACCAGTCTTCGCGCGCTGGTGATCAGGGCGGCGATCAGCGCGTCGTCGTCGTCGTGATCGAGGCGCAGATAGGCCTTGGCCTCGGCGAGCGTCAGCGGCTCGCTCGCCGGGCCGGCGAGAAGCATGGAGGACATCGCGGTCTCCGCTCGGTTGACAATCTGTTCGGGGTGCGGCTTCTCGCGCGGATGCGCCGCGCCCTCGCCGTCCTCACCGCCCTCGCCGGATCGATCGCCCCCGCCGCCGCCATGGTGGCGTCGCCCGATGCGCCGGCGGCGCTGGCGGGCCGCGTGGTGATGATCGTCGGCTCGCACGGCACCTCGTGCACCGGAGCCGTCGTCGCCCGCACGCTGGTGCTCACGGCGGCGCACTGCGTGCAGCCGGGCTCGGACTACAAGCTCGTGGTGTTCGATGCCGCGCGGCAGCCGACATTGCGCGACGTGGCGACGATCGCGCGGCATCCCGGTTTCGAGATGGCGGCGCTGCTCGGCCACCGCGCGACCGCCGATGTCGCGCTGCTGAAGACCGCGACGCCGCTGCCCGCGGCGTTCGCGCCGGCCCCCCTGGCGACCGAGAGCACGGTCGCGCCGGGCGATCCCTTCACGGTGGTCGGCATGGGACTGGCGGTCCGCGGCGACGGTCGCAGCGGCGGCACGGCGCGAGCCGCGACCCTGGTCGCCACCGGCCGGCCCGGCTCGCTGCAGCTCCGGCTGCACGATCCGCAGACCCGCGGCGAGACGCCGGGCCGGGGCGCCTGCACGGGCGACTCCGGCGCCCCGGTGTTCGCCGAGCAGAACGGTGTTGCGGCGATCGCCGGCGTGGTGAGCTGGTCCACCGGCCCGAAACTGTCGGCGGGATGCGGCGGCCTCACCGGGGTGACGCCGCTCGGGCGCTATCGGGCCTGGGTGGTGGAGACGGCGCAGAAGCTCGGCGCGACGATCACGCCCTGAGCCGGCGCCGCGCTCACCGGAAGGATGGGAATACCAATCCGTCCGGTGTGGAACAGAACTGCCGGATCGACGTTGGCGTCATGGCGTGTCAGCCCCGGCGCGCGCCAGATCCCGCTCGCTTCATTCCGCCTGACACCTCCCAGGCCGATTTTTCCGGATCATGAAACTGACGACCGAAGCCTCCCGCCAGCCGAGCGACGATCAGCGGTTCCATCTGCTCGTCGATGCGGTGACCGACTATGCCATCTCCATGCTGGACCCGGCCGGCACGGTGACGAGCTGGAACTCGGGGGCGCAGCGCATCGAAGGCTTCTCGCCCGCCGAGGCGATCGGCGAGCCGCTGGCGCGGTTCTTCACGGCCGAGGACCAGGCGGCCGGCGTCCCGCAGCGCCTGATGGACGAGGCCTCCCGAGACGGCCGCGCCGCGCGCGAAGGATGGCGGCTGCGCAAGGACGGCTCGCGCTTCTGGTCGTTCACGGTCCTCCGCCCGATCGAGGAAGCGCCGGGCCGCCGCATCGGCTTCGCGCTCGTCACCCGCGACCTGTCGGAGCGCCGGGCGGCCGAGGAGGCTTTGCAGGCCAGCGAGCGCAACTTCCGCCTGGTGGTCGACAGCCTGACCGACCACGCCATCTACATGCTCGATCCCAGCGGCAACATCACGCACTGGAACACCGGCGCGGAGCGCATGAAGGGGTTCTCGTCCGACGAGATCGTCGGCCAGCACTTCTCGCGCTTCTACACGCGGGAGGACCGCCTCGCCGGACTGCCCGTGCGGGTTCTCGACACCGCGATCCGCGAGGGCCGCTACGAGGCCGAGGGCTGGCGCGTGCGCAAGGACGGCACCCGGTTCTGGGCCTCCGTCGTGGTCGAGCCGATCCGCGTCGACGGCAGCCTGGTCGGCTTCGCCAAGATCACCCGCGACGCCACCGAGCGGCGCGCCGCCCAGGAGGCGCTGCGCGAGAGCGAGCGCCAGTTCCGGCTGCTGGTGAAGGGCGTCACCGATTACGCGCTCTACATGCTGGATCCGAACGGCAACATCACCAACTGGAACGCCGGCGCCGAGGCCATCAAGGGCTACACGGCGGACGAGATCGTCGGCCAGCACTTCTCGCGCTTCTACACCGACCACGAGCGCGCCGCCGGCTTCCCGGCTCGCGCCCTGCAGCGGGCCGCCGAGGAGGGCCGCTACGAGGCCGAGGGCTGGCGCATGCGGCGCGACGGCCAGTTGTTCTGGGCCCATGTGGTGATCGATCCGATCCGCGACGAGACCGGCACGCTGATCGGTTTCGCCAAGATCACGCGCGACATCACCGAGCGGCGCGAGGCCCAGAAGGCGCTGCAGAAGGCCGAGGCGCAGCGCGCCCGCGCCCAGAAGATGGAGGCGCTCGGCCAACTCACCGGCGGCGTCGCGCACGACTTCAACAATCTGCTGATGATCATCGGCGGCCACCTCGCCACGATGAGGACGCTGGCCGGCAACGACCCCAAGGGCCTGCGCGCCGTCGAGGCGATCGGCATCGCCACCAAGCGCGGCGAGGCGCTGACCCGCCAGCTCCTCACCTTCTCGCGGCGCCAGACCCTCAACCCCGTGGTGATCGCCGTCGACGACCATCTCGACGGTTTCCGCGCCATGATCGAGAGCTCGATCGGAAACGCCGCCACGCTGGCGATCGACGTCCGCCGCTCGGTCTGGCCCGTCAAGGTCGACGTCAGCGAGTTCGAGCTCGCGCTGCTCAATCTCGTCGTCAACGCCCGCGACGCCATGCCGAACGACGGCATGATCACGATCGTCTGCGAGAACGTCGTGCTCGCCGCGGCCGATACGCCGGACGCGGTCTCTGGCGATTTCGTCGCCCTCTCGGTCGCCGACACCGGGACCGGCATCGCACCCGACATCCTGCCGCGGGTGTTCGATCCCTTCTTCACCACCAAGCAGGCGCAGCAGGGCACCGGCCTCGGCCTCTCCCAGGTGCACGGCTTCGCCCATCAGTCCGGCGGCACCGTCACGGTCGAGAGCCGGCTCGGGGCCGGCACCACGGTCACGATCTATCTGCCGCGGTCGCACGCCCGGCCGAAATTCGGCGAGGCGACGACGATGCCGGTCGGCCAGGACGGGGCCGCGCTGCTGGTCGAGGACAACCCGGACGTCGCCGAGATCAGCGCCGCCATGCTGGTCGAGCTGGGCTACCGGGTGGAACGCGCCGCCGATGCGGCCAGCGCACTCGCGGCGGTCGCCGAACGCGACTTCGCACTGGTGGTCAGCGACGTGGTGATGGCCGGCGACATGGACGGCTTCGCCCTCGCCCGCACGCTGCGCCGGCAGCACCCCGATCTGCCGATCGTGCTGGTCACCGGCTACAGCGAGGCGGCGGCCCGCGCCGACAGCGAGTTCACGGTGGTGCGCAAGCCCTTCCAGCTCGCCGACATCGGCCGCGCCGCGGCGAAAGCGATCGCCGACACGCGCGCGACGCCCAGCAATCTGGTGCAGCTCAGTGAAGCGCGCCGCCGCACACGCGACGACGATCCGGCCTGATCGGCTGCTGCGGCGCCGACCGAGCAGGAACGCGGATCGCCCGATGGCGTTGCGCGTTCAGGAGTCGTCAACCGCGACCGGCGCAAGCCCGACGACCAGCCATGCGGGCATTCGCATGGCTGCGTCTGCATCGAGGTGTTACGCATCGGGCACAAGGACGTCCAAAGATGCGGGCGACGGCAGCTCCGAACCTCATCGCCGGCACGAAGCTTGCCTCGTGAATCGAGACGCGGCACGCCACCTCAGGAGCTACTCGGATGACTCAGTCGCTCGCCGAAATCGTCATGGGCGCCATGCCCGTGATGGCGCTCGCATTGTCGGTCGTGCTGCTGCCGCTGGCGATCGAACCGCCGGCCGACCCGCGCGCGGTGCGCCAACCGGCGCCGAAACGCCGACCGTGATCTGATCACGGTCCGTCGATCCAGGGCGGACGCGCTACAGCCGGCGAACCCGCGGCTCGCCGCGCGATCCGGCGGTCAGCGCCGTGACGGCCCACACCAGGGCGTCGAGGCGGTCGGGCGAGCGGCCCGAGGAGAGGCCGTCCAGGCCGAAGTCGCACATCTCGTCCTCGAGCGGCGGAAACGCGCCGACATGCTTCACCCGGCCCTGCTCGTAGAGCGCCGCGACCGGCTCGGCCCGTAGCCATTTCCCGCGCGTCGCGTGCACGGCCTTCACCGGCACGGTCGCGTCGACCTCGCGCAGCACGGTCTTCACCATCTCGCCGCCCATGTTGACCTCGGCGACGATGGCGTCCGCGTCGAGCCGGCGAACCAGCGCGACGGCGCGCGCCGCCCACGCGGCCGGCGTCAGCCCGCTCTCGGAGGCGTCCTCCAGCACGTAGACGAGACCGCCCTCGCCCCGCCCGGCCGCGACCATGCCGCAGGCATCGGCGCCGCGCCGCGACGAGCCGGGCGGATCGAGCCCGACGACGATACGCGACAGCGGCGGCGCGGCGCGCACCCGGCACGCCTCGATCAGGGCGCGCGACCACAACGCGTCGGGCCGATCCTCGATCAGCTCGCCGTCGAGCTCCTGCCGGCCCAGCCGGGTGCCGGCATAACGAGCCACGACGGTCCTCAGGAACGCCGGCGCCAGGTGATCGCGGTTCGCCGCCGTTCCGGCCCGGGTGACGCGCGTGTGCGGATCGGCGATCAGCCTCCTGATCAGCGGGATCGGCCGCGGCGTCGTCGTGATCATCTGGCGCGGCGTGGTGCCGAGGCGCAGTCCGAACTGCAGCATGTCGAAGGCGGCGTCGGCGTAGCGCCACTTCGCCAGCTCGTCGCACCACGCCGCGTCGAACTGCGGCCCGCGCAACGAATCCGGATCGTCGGCGGAGAACACCTGCGCCACCGCGCCGTTCGGCCATTCGAGGCGCCGCCGCGTGGGGATCCACAGCGGCCGCTCGCCGCGGGGCGAGATCGTCAGCAGGCCGGAGGCGCCCTCCACCATCACGTCGCGGGCGTCGCGCTCGCTCTCGCCGACCAGCGCCAGCGCGCCGTAGCGATGCGCCGCATACGGAGCCGTGCCGTGCACCAGCGCCCGCACCCATTCGGCGCCGAGCCGCGTCTTTCCGGCACCGCGCCCGCCCAGCACCAGCCAGGTGATCCACGGCGCGCCGTCGTTGCCGGTCTCGGCGTGCTCCTGGTGCGCATGCGCGAACAGCGCGAAGTCGTCAGCCAGCCTCCGCAGCGCCGTCGGCGGCAGGGTCGCCAGCATCGTCTTCGTCAGCCCGGCGGCCGACGAGCTGCTCAATGCGGCGCGCAAGCACGCGACGGAACTCGTCGAGGTCTCGGGGCAGGTCGTCATCGGGATCCGTCGCGGCCGCGGGCTCGCGCATGCGGCGCACCTTCGCCAGCGTGTCGGTGAGGCGCTCGAGGCTGCGCACGATGCGCTCGGTGTCGGCCGCCGGCTCCGGTTTTCGCACCCGGCCGGCGTGGCTCGCCTCCAGCGCCGAGATCTCGCGGGCGACCGCCTGCTCGAGCCGCGCGACCAGTCCCTCGACCGCCTCCGGCGCATCGGAGGCCGGGGGTGCGGAGGGCACCTCGGCCGACGACTCGGGGGGCGGCCGGCCCGCGCCGCGACGCTGCCAGCCGTTCGCATGGATCAGCGCCCGGAACGACGTGCGGGGAATGTCGTGCGAGGCCGCGATGGCGGTGACCGTCTCCGACGTCTGCTCGTAGCGGCAGCGCAGCTCGGCGAGCAGCGTCGGGTCCCAGACGCGCTTGGCGAACCGGCTCGTCATGGCGGCCTCGCGGAGAGCCCGTCGATGCGGGCGGACGTGCGATCGGCACGGCGGGCCGCAAGCGCGCGAGCGAGATCGAAGCGGAGGGAGCGAGCGGGTGCGCCCGCGCAGCGGCGGGACACGCCCCGCCGCGACGAGGATCGGACAGCCGCCGTCGCGTCCGCACGGCAGCCGGCGACGGCCGGCCGCGGCTCCGACAGCCATTCAGGCGAGGCGCGAGATGCCCGCCCGGATCACGGCTTCAGGGTCGTGACTTCCCGGCAGTTCATGGCCCCGAAGGTGGTGCGCACGCATTCGCGCGACGCCACATAGGTGGGCCGCGGCGCCTCGACGACCTTGGCGGCCGGAGACGCAGACGGGGCGGACGACATCGCGGACGATGTCGTGGCCTTGCCCCCCACCGGCTGTGCTGCCGTGGGCTGGCCCGGCGCCCCGCTCCGCTTCGACGCGAACGGAAGCTTGTCGAACGCGAACAGCACCAGGGCGACGGCGACGAGGGCGTAGACGATGCGCATGACGACTCTCCGAAATGGGGCGTCCGGCTCGATCGAAGCAGCGACAGGATGGGGCCGGCCGCCAGAAAAAATCCGTTGGAACAATTCCATGTCGGACGTAGCGAGGTACCGCGGCGCGGTCAAGAGGCGCCCGCGGCGGACCCGCCGTGCCGCAGTCGCTTGCATCGCCGTACCTCGACAGCAGGAACTTTCGACAATCGCTCCCGTTGAGCCAGCGACCGGCCGCGGCGGCGGCCAGAACGCTGGAGGCGAGGCATGAACGGTATCATCTATCTGGTCGGGCTCATCGTTGTGGTGATGGTCATCCTGTCGTTCCTGGGTCTGCGTTGACCGCGGCGGAGGGTGACATGACCTGGACCGACCCCGTGTCCGAGCCGGGCGCATCGACGCGCGCCGCCGGCTTCTCCCCCCAGTGGGGGCCGATCGTGGCGGGCGCGCTCGCCGCTGCCGCTCTCGCGCTGGTGCTTCATGCCTTCGCGGCGGCGGTCGGCCTGTCGATCAGCTCGACGGCCCCGACCTGGCGCGACACCTCCTTCGCCCTGGTGCTGCTGTCGGGCCTTTATCTGGTGCTGTCGGCACTCGCGGCCTACGGCCTCGGCGGCTATGTGACGGGCCGACTGACCTCGGCGCGCTATGCGCCCGACAGTGACGAGGCCGAGCTGCGCGACGGCGCCCACGGGCTGATCGCCTGGGCGCTCGCCACCATCCTGACCGCGCTGATCGCCCTCTCGGCCACCCAGGCGCTCAGCCGCGTCACGGCGCCGGGCAGCGGCAATGCCGGCCCGGCCGCCTCGGTCGGATCCGAATCCCTGATCGCGCCGGAGATCGACCGGCTGTTCCGCTCGGAGCGTCCGCCGCAGGGCGACGTCGCGGCGACGCGCGCCGAAGCCGGACGTCTCCTGCTCTCCGCGTCGAGCCACAGCGGCCTGCAGCCCGACGACCGGGCCTGGCTGATCCGGCTCACCGCGGCCCGCACCGGCCTCAACGAGGCCGACGCGACGCGGCGGGTCGACCAGGTCGTGGCGCGCTCGTCCGAGACCATCACCAAGGCGCGGCGGGCCGGGCTCGTGATCGGCTTCATGACCGGTGCGGCCGCCCTGCTCGGCGCGGTCGCGGCGTGGTTCGCCGCCGTGGCGGGCGGTCAGCATCGCGACGGCGGCGCGGTCCCGGCCTGGATGGGCCATCGCCGGCCGGTGACGACGACCAGCCGCACCGTCCTGCCCTGATCGAAGCGTCGGGATCGCGCGACCACGGCCGCGCGATCCCGAGCTGCCCGGCAACCCCGCACATCGCCGTGCGGCGCGCGACCGACCGGAACAGTCCGATCCACCCCACGTTGCCTCGTTGACGATCCGCCGAACGGCGGAGCGACGGGCTCGTTCGTGCAGAGCGGCAGCACGCGACGCCCGTGACCGGCTGGAACGAGCGCATTCACCAACAACACGCCGCAGGAGGAACGTGCATGCGTCGGACAGGTCTTCGTCTTCTGAGCTCGACGGCCCTCGCGGCCGGGCTCGCCGTGGCAGCCTTCACGCTGCCTTTCGCGGCGAGCGTCTCGACACCGGCCGCCGCGCAGGAGCGCGTCGAGGTGTCGGCGGAATTCCGCGGGGCGCTCGAGCCGCACGGCAAGTGGCAGCGCCACCAGCGCTGGGGCGAGGTCTGGGTGCCGGGGGACGTCGGTCGCGACTGGCGGCCCTACACGCGCGGCCGCTGGGTCTACTCCGACGATTACGGCTGGTACTGGAACGCGGCCGAGCAGGAAGCCTCCTGGGGCACCGTCGTCTATCACTACGGCCGCTGGGTCGAGGACGACCAGATCGGCTGGGCCTGGGTGCCGGGCAACGAATGGGCTCCGGCCTGGGTCGACTGGCGCCGCGGCGACAAGGCGGTGGGCTGGGCGCCGCTGCCGCCCGACGAGATCGTCGTCGAGGTGCGCGAGCGGCCGGCCTACTGGACCTTCGTGCGTCCGCGCGACCTCGTCGCCGCGTCGATCGCCTCGGTGCTGCTCCCGGTGCGCGAGCGCGACGTCTATCTGCGCGACACCGTCATCGTGAACCGCACCGTCGTCGTCTCCGACCGCGGTCCGCGCTTCGCCGTCAATCCGGGCATCCCGCCGGCCTATATCGCGGCGGCCTATGGCCGCCCGATCCGCACCTGGTCGGTGCAGCCCCGCATCCTGGCCGGCACCGGCATGGTGCCGGGCGGCGTCGAGGTCCGGGTCGACGATCTGCGCGACCGGCGCAGCCGGGTGATGCGCGACAGGTCCTACATCCGCGAGAGCCGCACCACGGTGGCGCCGGCCCGCAA
>NZ_NPEX01000589.1 GCF_003258865.1 Rhodoplanes roseus
GGCGCCGCCGGCCGGGCGGCAGGCGGCCGGCTTCTATCGCTACAATGTCGGCAGCGTGCAGGTGACGGTCGTCAACGACGGCGTCAGCCGCATGCCGATCGGCGACGGCTTCGTGCTCAACGCCGGCAAGGCCGAGGTCCAGGCGGCGCTGACCGCGGCCTACATGGATCCGAACTTCTACGCCGGCCCCTACAATCCGATCCTGATCAACACCGGCGCCAGGCTGGTGCTGGTCGACACCGGCACGGGCGAGGCGGCGTTCACGGCGAGCCAGGGCCTCAACGGCCGCTTCCTCGACAATCTCGCGGCGACCGGCATCGCGCCGGACCAGATCGACGCCGTGGTGCTGACGCATTATCACGGCGACCACATCAACGGCCTGTTGCGCGCCGACGGCACGCCGGCCTTCCCCAACGCCGAGATCCTGGCGCCGGAGCGCGAGCACGCCTTCTGGACCGACGAGGCCGAGACCAGCCGGGCCAAGAATCCGCGCGTGCCGGACGGCGCCAGGAACGTCCGCCGGGTGATGAGCGGCGAGATCCTGAAGCGGCTGCGCACCTACGCCTGGGACAAGGAGGTGCTGCCCGGCCTCACGGCGCTCGGCACGCCCGGCCACACGCCCGGCCACACCTCGCTGGTGCTCGCCTCGGGCGACCGGGAGATCTTCATCCAGGGCGACGTCACCCACGCGCCGTTCCTGTTCGCCCGCAATCCGGGCTGGCACTTCATGCTGGACGTCGATCCGGTCGCGGCCGAGGCGACGCGCCGAAAGGTTTACGACAGGCTGGTCGCGGACCGCTCGCTCGTGCAAGGATTTCACTATCCCTTCCCGGCGCTCGCCCATGTCGAGCGGGCCGGGACCGGCTACCGCGAGGTGCTGGTTCCCTGGTCCACGACGCTCTGACGGGGCCGAGACAAATCGACATCGAGACAAATCGACATGGAGACCATCATGCGCGTGTCTGTTCGGGCGGCCGTCTCGGCCGCCGTGGTGCTGGCGACGGTCGCAATGCAGCCGGTAGTCCGGCCATTTGTGGTCGGCGCGAAAGTCCTCCACCGAGGACTTGATCTCGACGAT
>NZ_NPEX01000590.1 GCF_003258865.1 Rhodoplanes roseus
GGCGGCGCAAAGCGCCGATCCGAGTGCGCCGCCCCGGAATGACCGAGCGGGTCAACTTCGCTGCTTTCGGTGGGCCGGTCTGGTCGCCACCTTCGCCGGTGTCCCTGGCTCCTCCAGCCCCTTCGCCGCCTCGTGCGCCGCGTCCAGGAACGGCGGCACCAGCAGCGGCCGGCTCGCGGCCCGCCAGGCGACGCTGACGTCGGCGGGCTCCGGCGGGTCGACCAGGTCGATCAGCACGGCCCCGGCGCGCGGCAGCCGCTCGGCCGAGGACGGCACCAGCGCGAGGCCGATGCCGGCCGCGACCAGCCCCATCACGGTGTGGATCTGCGTCGCCTCCTGGACGATCACCGGAGTCACGGCGGCGCGCTCGAAGGCGGCCGTGATGCGGGCGTGGAACAGCGGGCTCGTCTCGCGCGGAAACAGCACCAGCGGCTGCCCTGACATTTCGCGCAACGCCACCGAGCGACGGCCGGCGAAACCGTGGTCGGCCGGCACGGCGAGCCGGAACGGCTCGCGCAGTACCGTCTCGAAGGCGATGTCGGGAACGTCGGGCAGCGAGCGGAGAAGGCCGATGTCGATGTCGCCGGCGCGCAGCGCCCGCACCTGCTCCACCATGGTCATCTCGACGAGATCGAGCATCACGGCCGGCCGCATCGCCCGGAACGAGCGGATGATCGCCGGCAGCATCCCGTAGGTCGACGAGTGGATGAAGCCGATGCGCAGCCGCCCGGCCGCGCCGGTCCCGACCTGCCGCGCCTCGATCTTGGCCTTCTCCACCTCCTCGACGATGCGGGTCGCCCGCAGCCGCAGGGTGGCGCCCGCCGCGGTCAGCTCCACGCGCCGCTGCGAGCGGGTGAACAGGCTCACGCCGATCTCGGCCTCGAGATCGCGGATGCGCCGGCTGAGATGCGGCTGCGCGATCCCGAGCCGCGCCGCCGCCCGGCCGAAATGCAGCGTCTCGGCGAGCACCAGGAAGCTCTTCAGGCGAAGGAGATCCATGGGGGCGCTCCGTTCGATCGGAACGTCTCGCGTCGACCTTCCCCCTCATGGTGAGGAGCGGCCGCAGGCC
>NZ_NPEX01000591.1 GCF_003258865.1 Rhodoplanes roseus
CGACCCTCCCCCTCCAGGGGAGGGTGAAGCCAGTGCCGTCGGCCGCCCGCGCACGCTCACTTCTGGCACACCGGACAGAAGAAGGTCGAGCGTCCCGACTGGACGATGCGGCGGACGGTGCCGGCGCACCCGGGGGTGACGCAGGGCTCGCCCTCGCGGTCGTAGGCGCGAAAGCGGTGCTGGAACAGGCCGAGCGTGCCGTCGGTCTGGCGGTGGTCGCGCAGCGAGGAGCCGCCCGCTTCGATCGCATCCGCCAGCACCGCTTTGACGGCCTCGACCAGCGCCACCAGCCGCGGCGTCGGCACGCCGCCGCGGGCCACCAGCGTCCCGGCCTTTCGGCGCGGCGACAGGTGCGAGAGGTGCAAGGCCTCGCACACGTAGATGTTGCCGAGGCCGGCCACCACGGTCTGGTCGAGCAGCGCCGCCTTGAGCGGTGCCGCCTTGCCGGCCAGCGCGAGGGCCAGCCGGGCGGCGTCGAAGGACGGGTCGAGCGGCTCCGGCCCGACCTCGCGCATCAGCGGATGGTCGTGGAGGTCCGCCGCCGGCACGATCAGCATCAGCCCGAAGCGGCGCGGATCGTTGAAGACGAGCCGCGCCCCGGACGACATCGAGAACACCACGTGGTCGTGCGCCTTGGTCTCGGAGCGCGCGTGATAGTAGCCGCCCGGCGAGAGGCTCGCCCCCTCCCGGCCGGCGGTCGCCGGCAGCTCGACCCGGAACGAGCCCGACATCCCGAGATGCATGAGGAGCACGTCGCCGGAGGACAGCTCGGCCAGCAGGTATTTGGCGCGCCGCTTGAGCGCCGCGACCGTGGTGCCCTCCAGGCGCTGGCAAAAGTCGTTGGGGAACGGCCGGCGCAGATCCGGCCGGCGCAGCTCGACCGAGACGAACCGGGCGCCCTCCATGGCGGGCGCCAGGCCGCGCCGGACGGTCTCGACCTCCGGCAGCTCAGGCATGCGGTCGCTCGGAGATCGCGACCGCCGCGCCAAAAGCTCCGCTCATCCCTGCGAAGGCGGGGATTGTGCAGACTGTGCCAGTCGTCCCGGGGCGGCGCGCAAGCGCCGAGC
>NZ_NPEX01000592.1 GCF_003258865.1 Rhodoplanes roseus
CCCCATTCAGGGGGAGGTGAAGGGCGGCGCGCGGACGTGATCACGACGGTTCGCATCACACCTTGCTCACGGCAGCGCGGCCCAGAAGGCCGTGGGGCATCAGGGCGAGGGCGGCGATCACCACCGAGAAGACGACGATCTGGGTGTAGGTCGAGCCCAGATACGCGGTCACCAGTGCCTCTGTGAGGCCGTAGATCAGGCCGGCCAGCACGACGCCCCAGGCCGAGCCGATGCCGCCCAGGATCGCCACCGCGAACGCCTTGATGCCGAACAGCGTGCCCATCTCGGAATGGACGCTGAAGAGCGGCGCGATCAAGAGGCCGGCGAGGCCGGCGAGCGCGGTGGACAGCATGAAGGCGGCCGCGACCACGCGGCGCACGTCGATGCCCATCAGACGCGCCGCGTCGGGGTTCTGGACCACCGCGAGCAGCGCCTTGCCGCGCCGCGTCTTTCGCAGCACCACATGCAGCAGCACGGCGATGCCGAGGCCGACCGCCGGGATGACGAGCTGCAGCGGATAGACGCCGGCGCCGAGGATCTCCACCGGCTTCGACGCCAGCGCGGAGGGAAAGCTGCGCGGCTCCTTGCCGAAGGTGAAAAGCACGGCATTGTCGAGCACGATGCCGCCCGCCACGGTCGCCATCAGCCAGGCGCCGGAGCCGCGATCGACGAAGGGCCGCACCAGAATGCGCTCGATCACCAGGCCGAACAGCGCACAGCAGGCGAGCGCGGCCACGGCGGCGGGCAGCAGCGGCCAGCCGTACTTCACCGCGAACGTGTAGCCCAGCACGGCGCCCAGCATCATGGCCGAGCCCTGCGCGAAGTTGACCGTGCCGGAGACCACATAGGTGACGTGGAAGCCGAGCGCGATCAGCCCGTACATGCTGCCGAGCCCGAGCCCGGACACGATCGACGAGGTGAGCAGCATCTCGTTCTCCCTCTCGCCCGGTCTCCGCTCGTTCACGCGCAAGCGGGACTCCAGGGGCCTCTTGCCGTGTCGCCCCTCGGTCCCGGCCTGCGCGGGGGCGGGCGGGCGGCACGCGTTCGGGTCTTACCCTC
>NZ_NPEX01000593.1 GCF_003258865.1 Rhodoplanes roseus
CTAGAGCGGAATCCGATCATGCTGCATCGTATCCCGCGTTGGCGAAATAGTTTGCGCATTCTCCGGGTGTGAAGGTGCGGACGAGGCCGCCGATCGCGGCCCAGAGGCCGTCTACGGTTCGCTCGGCGGCTTTGCGCAGATTGGCCTTCAGCTTGGAGAAGGCGTTTTCGATCGGATTGAAGTCGGGGCTGTAGGGCGGCAGGTAGAGAAGGCTCGCGCCCGCCGCCTCGATCATCGCGCGGACTGCGGGGCCCTTGTGGCTCGAGAGATTGTCCATGATGACGACGTCGCCGGGCCTGAGCGCGGGAACCAGAACGCACGCGACATAGGTCTCGAAGGCATCGCGGTTGATCGCGCCGTCGAGGACGAACGGGGCGATCATGCCTCGGCAGGTGAGCCCGGCCACGAACGTGGTCGTCTTCCAGTGTCCGTGCGGAATGCCGACCCGCAGGCGCTCGCCTCGCGGCGCCCGGCCGTAGCGTCGGGCCATGTTGGTGGAGGCCCACGTCTCGTCGATGAACACCAGCCGTTCGGGGTCGAGGTCGAGCTGGCCGTCGAACCAGGCCTGCCGGCGCCTCACGATGTCGGGACGATCCTGCTCGCTGGCATGCCCGGTCTTTTTTTACGCGTGATCCGGTGACGCTCGAAGAACCGTTGGATCGTGCCGAAGCCGAACGTGTGCCCCTGGCCCGCGAGGGTCCGGCGGAGTTCCTCGATGGTGATGTCCGGCGTATCGGCGATCACGCCCAGGATCAGGTCCTTGCAGGCCTCGATCCGGCCGGACCGGCGATCGCCACCGAGCGCCTTCGGCCGGGCGTCCCCCTGGACCTCGGCCCGCCGTCGCCACCGGCTGACGCTCGCCGCGCTGACCCCGAACCGCTCACCGGCTTGCCGGTGCGACATCCCTTCGGCCACCGCCTTCAGAACCCGCGTCCGCAGATCGAGAGAAAGGGCTCGCGACATGCCTGCCGGCCTCCGTTCTCCGGCAGACAGCTTGAATCATCTTCGAACCGATTTGGGAATCCATCGCGATTCACTCAGATCGGGAACCGCTCTA
>NZ_NPEX01000594.1 GCF_003258865.1 Rhodoplanes roseus
GTCGCGCCGCCGGCATCGCGCGACGGCGCGACGCACCGCATGGCGCGCCTCGGCCGCGGCCCGAACGGCCGGTCAGCGGGCGCTGAGTTGGGTCGCGATCCCCTCGATGCGGTTGCGCGAGTAGCTCGGCAGGCCGGCGCTGATCGAGGTGCCGGTGTTGAACGAGGAGTTGCCGGCCAGCACCTGGGCCGGCACCATGTTGCGCAGCACCGGAACCCCCTCGAGCTCCTTGCGCTTCTCGAACAGGTCGCTCTCCACGGCGAGCGCCACGAAGGTCGAGACGATGGTGCGGTTCGGGTCGGCCGGGCTCGGCTGCAGCACCGCCAGCACCTTGCCGAACTGCATCACCTGGTTGGCGTGCACGATGGTCTGCTCGAGCGCCGAGGCGACCGGCGTGTCGACCCCGGTGAGCTTCGCCACCGCCGCCTGGTCGATCTCCTCGGTCGGGACGATCCGCAGCTCGCTCTGGAACTCGATGTGGTCGGCGACCTGCTTGCCGCTGTCGCGCAGCTTGTTGAGCAGCATGATGGCGGCCGGCAGCTTGCCCTCGAACTGATAGCGCGACTGGATGCAGATGACGGTCGTGGCGTTCTCGCACCAGCGCCGGGTCGGATGGTGGCCCGAGAGCTTGGCGTCCTTGTTGGGCACGACGTCGTTCGGGCCGATCAGGCGATGCTTGATGGCCGGGTCCATCTTCTCGAGCGTCGCCAGCGTGGCGAAGCGGGCGAGGTCGACGCTGCCGGGGGCCCGCGCCAGCTCGAACTTCGCCTCGGCGACATACATGTGCAGCTTGCGCTTCACCGTCTTGGCGACGCCGTTCACCGTGGTCGTGACGCTCGGCTCGTCATAGGCCGGATAGAGGCCGAGGAGCTGCTTCTGCAGCGGCCGGGCCCGGGCCCAGTCGGAGAAGCGGATCAGGCCGGTCTTGGGATCGACCAACTCGTCGCTGCGGTGGTCCGTGAAGGCGATGGTGCCGGGCGGCAGCGAGCCGGGCGGCACCTTGGCGATGTCGGCGACGTCCTGGATGCGGAAGCCGGCCGCCGCGGCCGGCGCG
>NZ_NPEX01000595.1 GCF_003258865.1 Rhodoplanes roseus
CGGGCGCCCGGCCGGTCGAGGGATGCTTCAGGGTGCGGCCGGCGTCGGTCGCGCCGCGGATGCGCACGGACGGCACCGGGCCGCCGCGCGGCGGAGCAGAGAGCCTCATGGGAACTGGTCCTCGTAGGTGTTGACGACCCAGGCCCGCTCGATGGACGAGCGCTCCTCGAGTGGCTTGCCCGGATCGGCAACCTGGTCGGAGGGCGCGTAGGTGACGGCGAGCTCGCGATAGTCGTCGCGCACCACCGGCGGGTACGATGTGCGGCCTCGGAACGTGATCTCGAGCCTGAGCTCGACGAAGTAGGTTTCGCCGGCCGGCGGGAACAGCCACCGCCGTTTGACCTTGACGATGCTCTCGAACAGCGACCCGGGCCCGAAATTGACGAAGGTCGGATCGGTGAAGAGCCGATCCTTGATGGCCTCGATCTCGGCCGCGATTGCGCCCTCCGCCACCGCCGTGTCGTCTACGGCGCGCGTCACCGCGATGCCGATGGTGTCGTCCTCGACGAAGCGCGGCTCGCCGGCATTGCCGTCGCCATCGGGCGAGGACTCGCCGTCGGCGACGATCACGGTCAGGGCGGGCAGCTGGTCCGGCTGGAGCTGGGGCACCAGCGTCCGGCGCACCGTCTTGTAGCGGTCCGCCGGCACGGCGATGCGTGACACGATGGCGTCGCGCAGCGCGATGACGGGTGAGACCGGAACAGGATCGCTCATGGGCCGATGACTTTCAGGGTCAGGGTCGCCGCGCCCTGGCCGTCGTCGTCGCCGTCCTCGACGACGCACAGGCCGACGCGCGGCAAGGAGCCGTGCGCCGGGATGTCGATCCGGTCGCCCTGCTGCAGCGGCGCCGGGTGCTCGCTCGAGCGGATGCCGAGCGTGTGGGTCTGCGAGGACAGGACGCCGTCTCCGAGCATCGCCACGTCGACCGGCTTCGACGACCAGATGCCCCGCGCCCGATAGGCGGGAGCACCCGGCCGCGACTTGATCGGCCGCACCTCGACGGGCCGCCCGAAGGCGGCCATCGTCGGGCCGAGCACGAGAGCGTCGAAGTCG
>NZ_NPEX01000596.1 GCF_003258865.1 Rhodoplanes roseus
CACCGTGGCGCTGCCGGTCGAGATCGTCTCCGATCCGGCGATTCGTCAGACGACGACCGAAATCGGCTGCTCGACGATGTCCCGGAACACGCCCAGCAACTGCGCTCCCAAGGCGCCGTCCACGGCACGGTGATCGCACGACAGGGTGACGCTCATCCGGCCGGCGAAGCCGACGCTGCCGTCCGCGCGCTCCACCGCCTCCCGGCGCGACGCGCCAATCGCCAGGATGGTGGCGTGCGGCGGATTGATGATGGCGGCGAACTCGCGCACGCCGTACATGCCGAGGTTGGAGATCGCCGAAGAGCCGCCCTGATACTCGGTCGGCTTCAGCTTTCTGGCGCGCGCGCGCTCCGCCAGGTCGCGGACCTCTCCCGAAATCGCCGTCAGCGACTTGCTGTCCGCGCCGCGGATCACCGGCGTGACGAGGCCGCCGTCCAGTGCGACGGCGACGCCGATGTCGGCCTGCGCGAAACGCAGGATGCGATCTTCGGCCCAGACCGCATTGGCGGCCGGGATGCGTCGCAGCGCCGTCGCCCACGCCTTGATGATGAAGTCGTTGAGCGAGAGCTTGTAGGCCGGCCTGCCGTCGCCTCCTGTCGGAGCGGCCGCATTGGCCTCCTCGCGCATCGCCAGCAGACGATCGATGTCGACGTCCGCGGTGAGGTAGAAGTGCGGGATCGTGCTCTTGGCCTGAACCAGCCGCGTCGCGATGGTCCGGCGCATCGCATCGAGCGGCACCTCCTCGTGCGGCACGTCCCGATACAGCGCCAGAACCTGCTCGGCACTCGGCCCCGCCGGCACGGTCGCGACGCCGGCGCCGGTCTGCGGCGCCGCCGTGATGTCACGGGCGACGATGCGGCCGTTCGGTCCCGAACCCGTCACGCGCGACAGGTCGATGCCTGCCTGGGACGCCAAGCGTCGCGCCAGCGGTGTGGCGTAGGCACCGCCCGCCGTCCGGGCCTGTCCGTAATTCCGCTCCGGCGTGCGCACCGCATGGAACGGATTGAGCGGGCCGGCCGGCGCCCGCGTCGCCGGCTGGGGTGCCGCGTG
>NZ_NPEX01000597.1 GCF_003258865.1 Rhodoplanes roseus
CCGCGGCGCCGCGACGCGCCCTCGGTGAGCTGGCGCAGCACCACATCGGCGCCCGGAAAGCCGCCGGCCCGCGCCCCGCCGGCGCGGCGCGACTTCTGGATGCTCCATTCGAGCGCGCCTTCGACCGGCGTCGTGCCGGTGTCGAGATCGCTGCCGTAGAGGCACAGGCCCGCCTCCAGCCGCAGGCTGTCGCGGGCGCCGAGCCCGATCGGCGCCACCTGCGGATCTTCCAGCAGCGCCTCGCAGAGCGCCTCGACCCGGTCGGCCGGGATGCTGATCTCGTAGCCGTCCTCGCCCGTGTAGCCGGAGCGCGAGACGAGGCAGGCGGCGCCCAGGATCGTGACCGGCCGGGCGTCCATGAAGCGCATGGCCGCCACCTCGGGGGCGAGGGCGGCGAGCGCCGCCTCGGCCTGCGGTCCCTGCAGGGCGATCAGGGCCCGGTCGGGCAGCGCCTCGACGGCGCACAGCCCGGCGAGCGACTGGCGCAGATGCGCCTCGTCGGCCGCCTTGCAGGCGGCGTTGACGATGAGGAAGAGGTGGTCGCCCTGGTTCGACACCATCAGGTCGTCGAGGATGCCACCCTTGTCGTTCAGGAACAGCGCGTATCGCTGACGCCCGGGCGCCAGCGACAGAATGTCGGCCGGCACCAGCGTCTCCAGTGCCCGCGCCGCATCCTCGACCTTGCCGGACGGTGCGCGGAGACGGATCTGCCCCATATGCGAGACGTCGAACAGCCCGGCCTTCGCCCGCGTGTGCAGGTGCTCCTGCAGGATGCCGGACGGATACTGAACCGGCATTTCGTAGCCGGCGAACGGCACCATGCGGGCGCCGAGCCGGCGGTGCAGCGTATCGAGCGGCGTACGGGCGAGGGTTTTCGGGTCGGAGGTCTCGGTCATGTCGGTCCTGGGGGGCGCGTCCGTCGGACGACGGCGCGGTCGCGGCGCAATCTGCGCAACCGGGCCGACGTGTGCAAGGGAAAGCCGCTCGCTTTCACCCTCCCCCTCCAGATCGGAAGAGCGTC
>NZ_NPEX01000598.1 GCF_003258865.1 Rhodoplanes roseus
GCCGCGGCGCCTTCGATCTGCACCCGGTGCTTCCAGCGACCGCGCTGGTCCTGGCGCTTGCGCCCGAGGTCGCGGGCGAACCGGACGCCTATGCTCTGGACCACGTAAATCCGCGGCGCGCTTTCGCCGCCGTCAGTCGTGGTCGGATCGGGCTCGGTCAGGTGAGGCCTCCTCGGCTTCGGCAAGGGATTCGGCTGTGTGCTCCGCCGCAGCCCGCCGTGCCTGACGGCATTCCTCGGCGTGGTGGTCGGCGCGGCGTACCGCCTCTTCGAGCAGGCGGCGGAGCGCGGCGAGCGGCGCCCGGTTGCGGGCCAGGGCGGCATCGTCGAGCGCGCCCAGCCGATGGGCGACGCGCGCGAGCTCCGTGACGGAGAGGGCGGCGTCGCCCGCCCACTGCCGGGAGAACCGGACCAGGAGGCCGTCCGCCATCGCGGCCCAGTCCTCCGACGGGATCGGCGGCGCCTTCGCGCGCCGCCGCCCCTGCACCGGCGCCGGCGGCTGATCGACCGGGCGATCGCCGTAGCGATCGATTCGGATCACCGGGAGGATCAGCACGTCGGCGTCGGCCATGACGGTCACTCCGCCGCGACGAGGTGCGGCGCGGGCAGGGCGGTCGCCTCCGGCCAGGCCGGGCGGGCGAGATGGCCGACCAGGTCGACGAGCTTGCGGCGCAGCAGGCCGTCGTCGATGCGCCCGAACGCATCCACCAGGGCGAGGCCCTCCGGGGTGGCGAGGACGGCTGCGATGCGGGCGTCGGCGGCATCGGCGCGCTCGGCGGCGGGGCTGCGGCCGGGCGACGCCCCGTCGGCTGGCATGCCCTCGAAGAAGAACGCGACCGGCACCTGCAGCACGGTTGCGATCTCCTGCAGCCGGCTGGCGCCGATGCGGTTGGTGCCTTTCTCGTACTTCTGCACCTGCTGGAAGGTCAGCGAGAGCGCGTCGCCGAGCTTCTCCTGGCTCATGCCGAGCATCATGCGGCGCATGCGGACCCGACCGCCGACGTGGCGGTCGACCGG
>NZ_NPEX01000059.1:0-10988 GCF_003258865.1 Rhodoplanes roseus
GGTCGCCGCCCTGACGGCCGGCGTGCTGGCCGCGGCTCCGCTGGCGGTCGACGCGACGCTCGGCACGGCGGCGGCCCAGCCGGCCGGCGGCTCGAACCCGCCGAACGCGCTGCAGGGCTTCGCCCAGAACCGCGACAAGCCGGTGAAGATCGAATCCGCCTCGCTCGAGGTGCGCGACAAGGAGAAGATGGCGACCTTCGCGGGCGACGTGCATCTGGTGCAGGGCGACGTCACCCTCAAGTGCCGCAGCCTGGTGGTGTTCTACGAGCCCGACGCCAAGCAGGACGCCAAGGACACCAAACCGGCCGCCAAGCCCGCCAACACCAACGCGATGGCGGGCGGCTCCGGCTCGCAGCAGATCAAGCGGATCGAGGCGCGCGGCGACGTGATGGTCAGCCAGAAGGACCAGGTCGCGGTCGGCGACAACGGCATCTTCGACATGAAGGCCAACACGGTGACGCTGGTCGGGAACGTCGTCATCTCGCAGGGCCCGAACGCCGTGCGAGGCGACCGGCTGGTGGTCGACATGACGACCGGCCGGTCTCAGGTCCTGTGCGACAAGGGAACCCAGTGCCGCGTCCAGGCCGTCCTGATGCCGGGCAGCCAGAAGGCACCCGAGGGTGGCGGGCCGGCCGCCGGCGCCCCGTCCGGCAATCGTGACGCCGCCCGCGAGCCGCCGCGGCCACGCTCCGGCGGGCCGAGCCCGACCGGCCTCTACTAGGTCGGGCGGTCGCTCCCGTGTCGCAGTCCCGTGTCCGCCTGCCTCCAGACGCTCCGCCCGCGCCGCCGCGTTTGCGCGCCGGGCGCAACCCGCTATGGTCCGGCCCGGATCCCGCACGGGGTCCCGTCCTGATGGTTCGCTCGGAGGCGTCGAGGCGCGCGTGGCCGGTTTCTTTGGCAGGTTCAAGCCCCGCCCCCCGAAGACGCGGGGACGCGACATCGCGTCGGCGGGCTGGCTCGACGAGCCGATGCCGGCCGGGTCCGAACCCATGAATTACGAGCCCCGCCTGGACGGATCCGCCGCCGCGCCACGCCAGACCGAGCAGCAGGCGCACCGCGCCGCGACCCACGGCTACCTGGCCATCCACGGGGTGGAGAAGACCTTCGTGGGCCGCAAGGTGGTGAAGGGGGTCAGCCTGTATGTCCGCCGCGGCGAGGCCGTCGGCCTCCTCGGGCCGAACGGCGCCGGCAAGACCACGGTGTTCTACATGATCACCGGGCTGATCAAGGCCGACCGCGGCCGCATCGAGCTCGACGGCTACGACGTCACGGCGCTGCCGATGTACCAGCGCGCCCGCCTCGGCATCGGCTACCTGGCGCAGGAGCCGTCGATCTTCCGCGGTCTCAATGTCGAGGACAACATCCGGGCCGTGCTGGAGATCGTCGAGCCCAACAAGAAGCGGCGCGAACAGGACCTCGACTCCCTGCTCGAGGAGTTCAACATCACCCGGCTGCGGAAATCACCATCGATCGCGCTGTCGGGCGGCGAGCGCCGCCGCGTCGAGATCGCCCGGGCGCTGGCCAGCCGGCCGAGCTACATGCTGCTCGACGAGCCCTTCGCCGGCATCGACCCGATCGCGGTGGGCGACATCCAGGCGCTGGTCCGACACCTGACCCAGCGCGGCATCGGCGTGCTGATCACCGACCACAATGTCCGCGAGACGCTCGGCCTCACCGACCGCGCCTACATCATCTACTCGGGCGAGGTGCTGACCGAGGGCGCCACCGAGGACATCGTCGCCAATCCCGACGTCCGCCGGCTGTATCTCGGCGAGAGCTTCCGGATGTGACGACGCGGGCCGCGTCCTCGCGGTCCCGGGCCTGTCCCGCCAATCGCCTGAATCTCCAGTTCTTGCCGGAATCCGATCACGGTATCGTGATCGCCGGCCGCCGGCGCGGCCCCGTCCAGCCCCCCTGTTGCACCTCTGCAACCCCCGCGGGCTCCCGCTGCATACCAGAAAAACCTCGCAAAGATTCGGATGTACAGGGGTCGATAAACTAGCTAAGCAAGAACCGGACCAACTTCGGGTGTTTCATGGCGCTCTCGCAGAGGCTGCAGCTCCGACAGACCCAGTCGCTGGTGATGACCCCCCAGCTGCTGCAGGCGATCAAGCTGCTGCAACTCTCGCATCTCGACCTCTCGGCCTATGTCGAGGGCGAGCTCGAGCGCAATCCCCTGCTGGAGCGTGAGAGCGGCGACGAGCCGGGCGCCCCGGAGCCGACCGGCGCCGATGCGCCCCCGCCCGCGGGGGAGGCGCCGGCGGCGCCGCGCGACGCCGCCGAGGAGTGGATGGCGGACAGCAACGACACCAGCCGGTCGTCGATCGAGGACCGGCTCGGCACCGACCTGGAGAACGTCTTTCCGGACGAATCCGGCCCCGGCCTGTCCCGCCTCGCCGAGGAGCGCCCGGCCGGCTACTCGGAATGGTCGGCGGTCGGCTCCGGCGGCCGCGACGACGACGACTACAATCTCGAAGCCTTCGTGGCGGCCGAGCCGACGCTGGCCGACCATCTCGCCGAGCAGCTCGCGCTCGCCGTCCAGGATCCGGCCGACCGGCTGATCGGCCAGTACCTGCTCGACATGGTCAACGAGTCCGGCTACCTGGCCGGCGACACGGCCGAGGTCGCCGACAAGCTCGGCTGCGCGATCGACAAGGTCGAGGCGGTGCTGACCAAGCTGCAGGCCTTCAACCCGTCCGGCGTCTGCGCCCGCAACCTCGCCGAATGCCTGGCGATCCAGCTCCGCGAGAGGGACCGCTTCGATCCCGCCATGCAGGCGCTGGTCGCCAACCTGGATCTCCTCGCCAAGCGCGACGTCGCCGCCCTCAAGCGCAAATGTGGCGTGTCCGACGAGGACATCGCCGACATGATCGGCGAGATCCGGCGACTCGATCCGAAGCCCGGCCTGCGCTTCGGCACCACCACGGTGCAGCCGGTGGTGCCCGACGTGTTCGTCCGCCAGGCGCCGGACGGCTCGTGGATCATCGAGCTGAACTCCGACACGCTGCCCAAGGTGCTGGTCAACCAGACCTACTATTCGCGGGTCGCCGGCCGCGCCAAGAAGGACACCGAGAAGTCCTATCTGTCCGACTGCCTGCAGAGCGCGGCGTGGCTGGTGCGCGCCCTCGACCAGCGCGCCAAGACGATTCTGAAGGTCGCGAGCGAGATCGTCCGCCAGCAGGACGCCTTCCTGACCCACGGCGTCGAGCATCTGCGGCCGCTCAACCTGAAGACCGTCGCCGACGCCATCAGCATGCACGAGTCGACGGTGTCCCGCGTCACCGCGAACAAGTACATGGCGACGCCGCGCGGCACCTTCGAGCTGAAATACTTCTTCACCTCGTCGATCGCCGCCTCGGACGGCGGCGAGGCGCATTCGGCCGAGGCGGTGCGCCACCGCATCAAGCAGCTCATCGACGCCGAGACGCCGGGCGACGTCCTCTCCGACGACACCATCGTCGAGAAGCTGCGCGAGGCCGGCATCGACATCGCCCGCCGCACCGTCGCCAAATACCGCGAGGCGATGCGCATCCCCTCCTCGGTCCAGCGCCGCCGCGACAAGCAGATGAAGGCCGCGACGGTGTAGCCTCAGGACAGCGGCGCACCCGGCCGCCGCGATTCCAGCATCCCTCTCATTCGAGCGGAGGCACAGCCGTGTCCGACCCGCAGAACGTCTACGACGACCCGGTCTTCTTCGAAAACTACGCGCGCCTGCGCCACTGCGGAACCGGTCTCAACGACTGGCTGGAGCAGCCGGCGCTGTGGTCGTTGCTGCCGCCGCTCGCCGGCCTGCGCGTGCTCGATCTCGGTTGCGGATTCGGCGATTTCGCCCGCAAGGCCCGCAGGGCAGGCGCCCGCATTGTGGTCGGACTCGACGTCTCGACACGAATGCTGGCGCAGGCCCGCGCGCTGACCGACGATCCGGCCGTCGCGTATCGGCACGGCAGCATCGAGCGGCTCGATCTCGACGGCCGCTTCGATCTCGTGGTGTCGTCGCTGACGCTTCACTACGTTGCTGAGTACGCGGCGGCCGTCGCCCGCATCGCGCGCCTGCTCGACCCCGGCGGCGTCTTTGTCTTCTCGGTCGAGCACCCGATCTGCACGGCACGGGCCGAACAGAAATGGGTGTGCGACACCGACGGCAGGCCGCTGTACTGGCCGATCGACGAGTATCGGTCCGAGGGTCCGCGCTCGACGCGCTGGTTCGTCAACGGCGTGATCAAGCATCACCGCACCGTCGAGACCTACGTGACCGGTCTGCTCGAGGCCGGCCTGACGCTGCGGGCCTTGCGCGAGCCCGAGCCGGTCGAAGACACCATCCTGGCAGATCGCGACCTGCACCGCCGGCGACCGCCGATCCTGGTCCTCGCCGCCACCCGCTGACGGGGCCCGTTCCACCGTGACCTTCGACGGGATTGCCTGGGGAGGCTTCACCCCTGGCGGCCTGATGCGCCGCGATGGTCCCGACTGTCGCCTCCTCCTGCGCTCGGCTACGCTACGACCGGGATCGAACCTGCCGGAGTCCGAAAGAATGCTCAGCCATGTGACGGTCGGCACCGCCGACGTTTCGCGTGCGACGCAGTTTTACGACGCCGTGCTGGCGACGCTCGGCATCGTGCGGGTGAAGACGATCAAGATCGGCGCCGGTTACGCGCCGGAAGGATTTTCGGGGATCGAGCCGCCGTTCTGGGTGCTGCGCCCGCAGAACCGCCAGCCGCCGACGATCGGCAACGGCTGCATGGTGGCGTTCGAGGCGACGACCCGTGCCGCCGTCGATGCGTTTCACGCGGCGGTTCTGGCCCAGGGCGGCAGCGACGAGGGCGCGCCCGGCCTGCGGCCGCATTTCCATGCGAACTTCTACGGCGCCTATGGGCGCGACCTCGAGGGCAACAAGCTCTGCTGCGTGTGCCACCGGGACGAATAGGGCCGGGACTCGACGGGCCGGCCGGCAGAGGTGCAGTTCGGCCACACCCTGCGACGAATTCGTTGCGCCGCCACGGCTTGGCCATGTCGACGGGCCAATCTGGCCGCATGATACGACGCTCGGGCGGGGGATCGCCGGCCGAGCTGCAAACGTCAACGAGCCCAGGAAACCCGGGAGCCGACCGCGCGGTGCGCCTCGCCCTCGCCATATCGGTGATCGTGCACGCCGTCCTGTGGGGACTGGCGGGCCTGCAGATGCGCGCGCCGCTCGCCGCCGTGACGCCGTCCATGGAGGTCGAGCTCGTCCGACCCGACGAGGTGCCCGAGCCGCCCAAGCAGGACACCGCCAAGCAGGACGCGACCAAGCAGGACGCGACCAAGCAGGACGCGCCGAAAGAGGAGCCGGCCAAAGAGGAAACGGCCAAGCAGGAGCCGCCGGCGCCGCCCGAACGTCCGACCGAGACGGCCGCAGCGCAGCCGCCGCAGCCCGAGCCGCCGACCCCGCAGAGCGCTCCGCAGCCGTCCGCGCCGGAACGGCCGAGCGAGCCCGACCCGGTGGACCAGACCGCCGCGGTCGCGGCTCAGCCCCGCGCGCTGCCCTCGGCGCCGCAGCTCGCGATGGCGGCACCGGCCGAGGACGACTCGGAGCCGGCCGGCTCCGGCAGCTGGTTCGACTCGCCCCTGATGAACATTCCGGTCGGCTACCAGACCACCGATCGCAAGGCGAAGCTGACCGAGGGCGAGATCGCCGCCTTCCGGGCGCATCTGCGGACCTGCTGGCAGCCCTCGGCCGCCCTCGCCGACGCGCCGGCGAAGCTCAACGTGGTGCTGCGGGTCGCGCTGAAGCCCAACGGCGCGCTCGCCGCCGAGCCGACGCTCCTCGCCGCCAGCGCCTCGGCGAAGGGCGCCGTGCTGATGCAGACCGCCATGGCGGCGCTCACCCGCTGCCAGGCGATCGGCGTGCTGCCGGCGGCGAAGTACAAGGAGTGGAAGCTCCTCGACCTCGCCTTCTCGCCGTCCGGCCTCACCGGCCTGCCGAAGCTGTGACCCGGTTCACGCCTCCGGCGGCGGGATGTCCAGCACCGAGCGGTTGATCGGGAAGCGGTCGGCCAGGAGGGCCGCCTCGAACCGGCCGGCATATTCGGACCAGGAGATGCCCTGCTGGTGGCGCAGCGCCGCCTCGTGCTGGCGGCGCCACAGGGCGTCGTCGGTCATCAGCGCCACGGCGCGCTCGGCGAAGCGGTCCGGGTCGGCCTCGTGGAAGCCGGTGATGCCGTCGAGCACGCGCTCAGGCACGGCGGCGACCGGCGCCACCACGGCCGGCACGCCGAGCGCCTGCGCCTCGGCGACCGCCAGGCAGAACGCCTCGACCTTGTGGCCGAGATAGAGCAGCACGCGCGCCGCCCGCATCGCCTCGATCAGCCCTTCGCGCGTCGCCGTCGGATGCACCCGCACCGAGGCGCGCACATGCGCCGGCTGGTCCGGCGGCAGCAGCGAGCCCGACCACACCGACCACGCGTCGGTGCCGGGCGGCATCTCGTGCACGCCGTAGACGTCGAGCACGGCGTCGGGCACGCGCGGCAGCACCTTCTCGGCCCAGATCTCGACGAGGCGGCGCAGGTTGCGTTGCGGATTGGAGGCGAAGATGGCGCGCCGCGGCGGCACGGCCGGCTGCGACGGCCAGCCACGCACGTCCTCCGGCAGGCCGAGCGGAATCAAAATCTGCGGATCGCGCCGCGGCAGCACGGGCGACCAGATGTGCACCTGATGCAGGCTCTGCAGCACCGGCACGGGCCGGTACCACCAGACCCGGCCGAGCTGCTTGTAGTGCTTGAGATGGTTGGGCTGCCACAGCACCCAGATGGCGCGCCGCTCGGGCCTTCGCACGAAGCGCAACAGCCGCGGATGCTGGCAGGCGACATAGAGGTCGCAGGTCTCGGGTCGCGCGCCGGCGATCGGGCGCCAGGCGACGCCGTGATCCTCCACCGGCTCGGTGCAGTTGGTGTAGACGGTGACGGCGTGGCGGCGCCGCGCCAGCTCGCGGGCGAGGCGGATCACCGAGGACTCGGTGCCGCCGAGCGGTTGCGTCTCGAGATGCCGCCCGTCGTACTGGCGCGTGGTGTCGGTGATGATGATGTCGGCCATGATGATCGTGGCGATGGGTCGCTGCGTTGCCGCCTGGGGACCGCTGTGATACCGCAACCGCTCGCTTCCCCAAAATCCGTCGTCCAGGACCCCGCCTCCTGGCCTTCCTGGACAACGGACGGCCCCGACCGAGCCGTGGCGCTGCTTTCCGGGGCGACGCTCGCGCCCGAGAACCTGATGGTCCCGACCGGCCTGGCGCACTGAGCGGCAGCCCGAAGCTTCGACCGCGGTCGTCATCCGCAGCCCCGCCTTGCGCTCGTCGCACCGGGCCCGCACATTGGGGCGATCGGCCACTGAAGCGGATGTTCCGATGCACACGAGATCGCTGAAGTCCTGGCAGCACGACCACGTCTTTCTGGGTGCCGGCCACGACGCCAACGAGCGGCGGACCTGGGCCGTGGTGGCCCTGACCGCGACCATGATGGTGGTCGAGATCGTCGGCGGAACGCTGTTCGGCTCGATGGCCGTGGTGGCCGACGGCTGGCACATGGCGACCCACGCCGGCGCGCTCGCCATCGCGGCGGTCGCCTACCGGGTGGCGCGAAGGAACGCCGAGAATCCCGCCTTCACGTTCGGCACCGGAAAGATCGGCGAGCTCGCCGGCTTCGCCAGCGCCGTGGTGATGGCGATGGTCGCGCTGCTGGTCGCCTGGGAATCGGTGCAGCGCCTGGTCGCGCCCGTTGCGATCGCGTTCGACCAGGCGATCGGCATCGCCGCCGTCGGTCTCGCCGTCAATCTCGTCAGCGCCTGGCTGCTGTTCGACGCCGATCATCATCATCATGGCCACGGCCTCGTCGGCCATCACGATCATGACGACCGCCATCACGGTGATCACGACCACCATCATGATCACGACCACCATCATGGTCATGATCACGACCATCATCATGGTCATGATCACGACCATCACGACGACGGCCATCACGCTCACGCGCCGCATCGCGGCCACGACAACAATCTGCGCGCGGCGTACTTTCACGTCCTGGCCGATGCGCTGACCTCGGTGCTGGCCGTGGTGGCGCTGCTCAGCGCGCGCTACGCCGGCTGGACCTTCATGGATCCGCTGATGGGACTGGTCGGTGCCGTGCTGATCACGCAATGGTCGGTCGGCCTGCTGCGCTCGGCCGGCGGCGTGCTGGTCGACCGCGTGCCGGACGCCGGACTGGTCGCCGCTGTGCGTCAGAAGCTCGAGGTCGGCACCGACCGGGTCAGCGACCTGCATCTGTGGCGGGTCGGGCCGGGGCACGCCGCACTGATCGCGGCGGTCGTCAGCGACGACCCGCAGCCGCCGGCGCACTACAAGGCGCGGCTCGCCGATCTCGCATGGCTGTCGCACGTCACCATCGAGGTGAACCGCTGCGAGGCGCACGATCACGACGATGCGAGGCCGCGCCTCAGCGCGGCCGCCTGATCCGCACATAGAGAGCGCCGGCGCCGCCGTGCCCGACCGCCGCGTCGAAGCCGGCGACGCAGGTCCGGAACTCCGGGAGCTGCAGCCACAGCGGCACCTGCCGGCGCAGCACGCCACGGCCGAGCCCGTCGCCCTCGCCCCCCTTGCCGGTGATCACCAGCACGTAGCGCGCTCCCGAACCTTGCGCCCGCCACACGAAGGCGCGCAGCGCCGCATGCGCCTCCGCCTGGGTCATGCCGTGCAGGTCGATGCGGGCGTCGATGTCGGTGTGGCCGCGCACCAGGCGACGGGTGTCGCGCCGGCCGATCGGCGCCAGCGGCGGCGCCTTCGGCTCGGGCGGGGCAGTGTGCCGGACTTTTTGGCGGGCCGTCGCGGCGGGGCGGGCTTCGGTCGCAGGCGTCGGTGCGGCGGGCGCGGCCGGCAGCGGCGTCACGCTGGCGCGGGCCGGATGCATCGGCCGCACCGAGCGGATCACACCGGACCACAGCCGGTGCTCGTCGTCGCTGAGCTTGCGGACCATGGCCGTGCCTCGCCGCTCCTCACCGCGCGCCGTGCGAGCGACGGGCCCGCTGCTCGGCCCGGTTCGGCCGCCGCTTCACGGCGGGCTTCTCCGGCTCGGGCGGCGGACGCAGCAACGGCAGCGGCATCTTTTCGCCGACCGCCACCGGATCGATCTCGCGCGGCACCAGCATGACGAAGCGCCCGGCCTGGCGGATGCGCCCCGCCACCCGGCCGGCCTCGTCGCCGGCGCCGAAATAGAGGTCGGCCCGCGCCGGCCCGACGATCGCCGAGCCGGTGTCCTGGGCGATCATGGTGCGGCGGAACGCGTCGGCGCTGCGCAGCGAGGCGATCGGCAGGTCGGCCGTGATGTAGAACGGCGTGCCGTAGACGTGCAGGCCGCGATCGACCGCGATGGAGCGCCCGGCCGCCAGCGGAATTCCCTGACCGCCGACCGGCTCGTCGTGCACGTCGAGGCCGGTGATGCGGAAGAACACGAAGGAGCGGTTCTGCCGCCGCACCTCGTTCGCCTCCTCCGGGTTCTCGCGCATCCAGTCGCGGATGCGCGCCATCGACATCTCCTCGCGCGGGATGTGACCGCGGTCGATCAGGACGCGGCCGACCGCCGTGTAGGGGAAGCCGTTGTGGCCATCGTAATTGACCCGCAGCAGCGTGCCGTCCTCGAGCCGGACCCGGGCCGAGCCCTGGATCTGGATGGTGAGGAGGTCGGCCGGATCCTTCAGCCAGCACAGCTCGAGATGCCGGCCGGCCAGCGCCCCGTCCTCGATCTCGGCGCGGTCGTGATAGGGCACCCGGCTGCCGTCGGCCAGGACCCGCAGCGCCGGGCCGCGATTCGGAAACGGCTGCCCCGGCTTGGCGTTGGGCGACACCAGGTCGGGCGGCCGGCGATACATCGGCACCTTGAAGATCTGGGTGGGGAAGCGCGAGCCGTCGACGATCGGCTCGTAATAACCGGTGAGGAAGCCGGCGCTCTCGCCGATCCGGCTGATCCGCACCGGCCGAAACTCGGTCTCGAAGAATTTTCGCGCCATCTCGGCGGAGGGGGCTCGCAGGGCGAGGGCGCGGCGGCACGGGGCGATCAAGGCGCGCCGCAGCGGCCGGGGATCGGCGCTCGCATCGCCGCGCACGAGCGGCCGGCAGCTCGCGCGGAAGGCGGAGAGCGCTGCGGCGTGGTCGTCCTCGGCCCAGCCCGGCAGGTCGGCCCAGGCGACCGGCTCGAGCTGGCCGTCCTCGATCTGCAGGGGTGTCTCGGTGGGAAGGGCCGGACGATGGCGGGGAAGCGGCGGCTCGCCGCTGCGCCGTGCGACCTCCGCCTCGGCGGGGCCCGTGGCGCCGAAGCCCAGCGCGCCGGCGCCGATCGCCCAGGCGAGGACGAGACCGATGCGGCGGGGGCGAACGGCGTGCATCGCTCGCCGCCGGCCCGGCTAGTGGCCGGCCTCGGTGGCGACCAGCTTCCAGTTGGGATCGCGCGACGAGACGTCGCGCGCAAAGGTCCACACGTCGGTGACCTCGGTGACCTTCTCGTCGCTGCCGTCGACCACGGCACCGGCGCGGTCGCGCGTCACCGAGATGAGCTGCGAGACGAAGCGCAGCGTGACCTGGGCGATGCGGCCCCGCAGCTCGGCGGCGGAGATCTCCGCCGTGTCGATCGAGACGAAGCGGGTCTCGGCGGTCTCGCCACGGCTCTCGCGATCCTTGATGGCCGCCTCGAAGCCGTCGAACACCTCTTTCGAGAGCAGGTTGCGCAGCGAGCGGCGGTCGCCCTCGGCGAACGCCGTGACGATCATCTCGTAGGCGGCGCGGGCGCCGGCCAGGAAGTGCGGGGGATCGAATCCCTTGTCGGCCGTGGCGATCGCCTCCAGGCCGGCGGCGACCGGCGAGCCCGGCGCGGCGATGCCCTTCAGCTGGTCCGGCGACACGGCGGCGGCCGGTGCCGTCTCGACGGTGTCGATCGGCCGGACCGCGGCGGCGTCGCCGCGCGGCGGCAGGG
>NZ_NPEX01000059.1:10998-27944 GCF_003258865.1 Rhodoplanes roseus
CGCACGCCGTCCCGCGGCGTGAACGGGTCGTAGGGTGGCTTCTCGTGCCCCGTACGCTGCCCCAATACACTGCGCAGCCGCAGGAAAATGAACACGGCGAGCGCGAGAAATATGATGGTATAGATGTCAAACACGTCTCGCACGCTCTCGCAGACGTTGCATGGAACAGGATCGGCGGCTTCGGGCTAACACAGGGTCGATCGGGCGAGTTCCGCCAAGCTGGTCGCCAACCTGGTTGCCATGATCTAGGTACGCTCGCGTCGTCGTTCCAGTGGTCATGTCATCCACGGCACGATGGCCGAACGTTCGACCGCGGGCAGGGTGGCCTGAAGAGGTGGCCTCGATCCGGCATTCGCGCGCCGCAGCGTATCGACGGTCCACGGGCATATTTCGGCATTTGTGACTGCTTCCGGGTGCAAGATCAATGAAAATCGGCAAATGGCTCGTGGCCGGCCTGCTGCTCCTCCCGCTCGCCGAATTGCTCGCGTTTCTCGTGGTTTCGGCCGTGATCGGACTCTCCGGCGCCGCGGTGCTGCTGATCGCCGGCTCGGGCACCGGCGTGCTCGTCCTCTACCGCAGTGGACCACGATGGCTGCAGGATGTCCGCGACCTCCTGTCGGGGCGATTTGCCGCGCATGGAAGCGAGCGGACCGTGCCGGCCGTTCCGGCGCTCGCCGCCGTCCTGCTCGCCGTTCCGGGCTTCCTGACCGACATCGCCGCCGTGCTGGTGCTGGTTCCGCGGGTGCGCAGCCGGCTGGACGCCCTGCTCGGCACTGCCGGGCCGCCCGGCGCGCCCGGCCCGGCCTTCACCCGGCGTCGGCACCCGGGCGGCGGCCCGGTCGTCGACCTAGCGCCGGACGAGTGGGAGGACCTGCCCGAGCCGCCGCCGCGTCGGCGCAAGCGCCGCGATCCGGCCTGACATCCCGGCCCGGCCGGGTGGCCTCCGGCACGCTCGGGAGGGGGCCGCCGCTTGTCGGGTCCGGCCGCCTGTGTTAGCCACACGCGCGCCCGCCGACGGCCGTCGGCGGCGACGGATTTCGCTCATTTCGCGCGGGCGACGGCTCGCGGCTAAGGAGAGTTCATGGCCACGACCACCAACGGGGGCGACGCGGCCGCCGCCCAGGCGCAGCCCACGGGGCCGTCGCTCAACGTGCTCGCGCAGTACGTGAAGGACTTCTCGTTCGAGAACCCGAACGCGCCGCGCAGCCTGATGCAGTCGCCGCAGCAGCCGCAGATCAGCGTCCAGATCAACGTCAACACCAACGCGCTGTCGACCACCGAATACGAGGTGGAGCTGAAGCTCGAAGGCAAGGCCGAGGTCTCCGGCAACACGCTGTTCGGCTTCGACCTGCTCTATGCCGGCGTGTTCCGCCTGACCAACATCCCGCAGGACAACCTGCCGCCGCTGCTGATGATCGAGTGCCCGCGCCTGCTGTTCCCGTTCGCGCGCGAGATCGTCGCCAATGCCGTGATCCACGGCGGCTTCCCACCCCTGCTGCTCGACCCGATCGACTTCGTCTCGCTGTTCCAGCAGCGGATGGCGAATCTCCAGGGACAGCAGCCGAGCGTGCAGGCCTGACGGCCGCAGCCGACCGCCGACACGTCGCAATGGCCGGGCTCGCCCGGCCATTGTCGTTTTGGAGAATGCGTCAGCCGGCCGCGCGGGTCTCGGCGGCTTCGGGCGCCGGAGCCGGCAGGTAGTCCTTCCAGATCGCCTGGTCGCCCAGCGTGCCGACGAAGGCGCGATGGGCGGCGAGCTCGGCCTCGTCGAGCCGCGGCACGAGCGGCACCGGACGGGCGCGCACGATCCGCACCGCGTCGGCGATGCGGGCCGGCGCCGTGTCGGCGCTGACCAGGCCGAGCGTCGCCTGCCGGGCCTCGATCAGCTCGAGATAGACCTCGGCCAGAAGCTCGGCGTCGAGCAGCGCGCCGTGCTTGACCCGCCGCGACGTATCGATGCGGAAACGCGCGCAGAGGTCGTCGAGCCGGTTCTGGCCGCCCGGATACTTGCGGCGTGCCAGCAGCAGCGTGTCGACGATCTGGGCGCGCGGAATCGCCGGCAGCGACAGGCGCTCCAGCTCGGCATTGAGGAAGCCGAGATCGAAGCTCGCATTGTGGGCGATCAGCGGCGCATCGCCCAGGAACGCCACGAGCTCCTCGGCGATCTCGGAGAACAGCGGCTTGTCGGCCAGGAACTCGGCCGACAGCCCGTGCACCGCGAACGCCTCGGCCGGCATGTCGCGCTGCGGGTTGATGTACTTGTGAAAGGTGTTGCCCGACGGAATGCGGTTCAGCAGCTCGATGCAGCCGATCTCGACCAGCCGGTCGCCCTTGTAGGGGTCGAGGCCGGTCGTCTCGGTGTCGAACACGATCTCGCGGGTGGTCATCTGGTCCGGAAAGCCATCTCGTCAGGGCGTCTCGCCGGTCCGCGCATCCGGCGCCCTGGGGCGGCGCGGTGCGCGATTCGCGACGGCGCGCAGAATGGCACGGACCTGGGCGCGGGCGGAATCGAAGCCGCCCGAACTGTCCACGATAAAATCGGCCCGCGTGCGCTTCTCCGCGTCCGGCATCTGCTTGGCGAGGATCGCCGAGAACTTCTCCGCGGTCATGCCGGGCCGGCGCATCACGCGGGCACGCTGGATGTCGGCCGGCGCCGAGACCACCACGACGAAGTCGACGCGGGCGTCGCCTCCCGTCTCGAACAGCAGCGGAATGTCGAGCACCGCGACGGGCGCACCGGCCGCCTCGGCCTCCGCCAGGAAGCGTTCCTCCTCGCGGCGGACCAGCGGATGCACGATGGCTTCGAGCCTCTTCAGCGCGGCGGCGTCGTTCATGACGCGCGGCGCCAACAGGGTGCGGTCGATCCGCCCGTCGACCGTGACGCCCGGGAACGCCGCCTCGACGGGCGCGACCGCATCGCCCTCGTAGAGCCGGTGGACGGTCGCGTCGGCGTCGTGCACCGGCACGCCGGCCTCGGCGAACAGCCGCGCCGAGACCGACTTTCCCATCCCGACCGAACCGGTGAGGCCGATGATCCGCATGGCGCCGCTTCTGGTTCGCTTTCCGGGCTCGCCCGCCTTCGCTCGCCTCAGCCGGCCAGGCAGCCTTCCCGGCGCAAAAAGGCGAGGAGCGGAAACAGCGGCAGGCCCAGAATGGTGAAATGGTCGCCGTCGATCCGCTCGAACAGGTGAATCCCCAGCCGCTCGAGCTGGTAGGCGCCGACGCTGGCCATCACGGCGTCGCCGGCCGTGTCCAGATAGGCGTCGAGAAACCGGTCGGTGAGGCGGCGCATGGTGAGGCGGGCGGTCTCGACATGGCCGAAGATCACCCGTCCGTCCTTCGCCACCGCGACGGCGGAGTGCAGCGCATGGGTGCGGCCGCTGAGCGCCTTGAGCTGCTCGCGGGCGGCGGCACGGTTCTCCGGCTTGTTGAAGCGCTTCTCGCCGAGCGCCAGCGTCTGGTCGGCGCCGAGCACGTAGTGGCCGGGCCAGCGCGCCGCGGCGACCCGGGCCTTCTCGCGCGCCAGCACCAGGGCGGCCTGCTCGGGCGATACCGGTCCGCCGCGGCTCTCCACCGCCCGCTCGTCGATATCGGCCTCGGTCGGCTCGATCGGCAGGCCGGCATCGGCCAGCATGGCGCGCCGCGCGGCGCTCTTGGAGGCGACCACCAGGGGCGTGGGAGCGAGCCAGAGCATCATTCGATCCCGGGCTGGCGGCGGCGCTCGGCCAGCAGCGCCATCACGGCGGCGGCCGTCTCCTCGATGGAGCGGCGCGTCACGTCGATCAGCGGCCAGCCGTTGCGGGCGCACAGGCGCCGCGAATAGGTGATCTCCTCGGTGACGGATTCACGGTCGATGTACTGATCGTCCTCGTTGTGGGCCTTCAGCCCGAGCAAACGGTTCTGGCGGATCGCCACGATCCGCTCCGGGCTGGCGAACAACCCGACCACCAGCGGCTTCTGCAGCAGCTCCAGCCCGGGCGGCAGCGGCACGCCCGGCACCAGCGGGACATTGGCGGTCTTGACGCCGCGATTGGCCAGATAGATCGAGGTCGGCGTCTTCGACGTCCGCGACACCCCGACCAGCACCACCTCGGCGCGCTCGAGGTCGTCGGCCATCTGCCCGTCGTCGTGCATCATGGTGTAGTTGAGCGCGTCGATCCGCTTGAAGTACTCGGCGTCGAGCGCGTGCTGCGCGCCGACCCGGGGCGTCGCCTCGGCCCCCAGATGCGACTCGAACAGCCGCAGCACCGGGCCGAGGATCGACAGGCAGGGCAGCCCGAGGTCCCGGCAGGTGTTCTCCAGGCGGTCGATCAGGGCGGCGTCGAGCAGCGTATAGAGGACGACGCCCGGCTCCTGCTCGATCTCGGCGAGCACGTGGTCGAGCTGCTTGTTGGTGCGCACCGCCGGGTAGACGTGCTCGACCGCCGACACCTGGGTGTACTGCGCGGTCGCCGCCCGGGCGACCGTGATCAACGTCTCGCCGGTCGAATCGGAGACCAGATGCAGGTGGAAGAAGCTGGTCGGCTTGGTCATCGCACTCCAGGGGACGGCTGTGGACGGCTGGGGAGAAACCGCACGGACGCCACCGCCGCGGGGACGTGCAGCACGTCCCGGCCCGGCCCGGATCACATATTCACAGGACGGGGAGAACGAGCCCCGGATTTATACTCCTTCATTGTGAAGAGCGGCAATGGTATCAAACCAGGGAGCCGGCACCGGCCAAGCCACGGGTACACAATGACTCCTCGCATCGCTTGCGAGGATCGTCCCGGATCGGGAATTGTGGATTGCGCTGTGGACGACGGTGCGGATCGTGTGGACAGCGAGTCGTGAGTCTTTTCCCGCCCCCAATAGACTCAACAATGAAGATTCTCTTAATCTTTTGATAGAGCAGATGAGCACACTCGAATCGGTTTCGAACCCCACCCGCCCTGTCCTGGAGGTCCTGTCCGGCAAGCGGCAGGCGATCCCTCCGGTCTGGATGATGCGTCAGGCGGGACGCTACCTGCCCGAGTACCGGGCGACGCGCGAGCAGGCGGGGAGCTTCCTCGACCTCTGCTACAACCCGAAGCTCGCCGCCGAGGTAACGTTCCAGCCCATCCGTCGGTTCGGCTTCGATGCGGCGATCTTGTTCTCCGACATCCTGGTCGTGCCGCATGCGCTCGGGCAGACCGTCAGCTTCACGGCCGGCGAGGGTCCGCGGCTGCAGCCCCTGGTGACGGCCGGCAATGTCGGCCGATATGCCGGGGCCTTCGACAAGGAGAAGCTCGCCGCCGTGTTCGAGGCGGTGCGCCTCATCCGAGCCGGCCTGCCGCCCGAGGTGACCTTCCTGGGCTTCTGCGGAGCCCCGTGGACGGTCGCGACCTACATGGTGGCCGGTGAGGGCACCCCGGACCAGGCGCCGGCCCGGCTGCTGGCCTACCGCGATCCTGCGACCTTCCAGCGATTGATCGATTCCCTGGTCGAGGCGTCGATCACCTACCTGGTCGAGCAGTTTCGTGCCGGCGTCGACGCCGTGCAGCTGTTCGACACCTGGGGCGGGATCCTGCCGCCGGCCGAGTTCGACCGCTGGGTGATCGAGCCAGCCAACCGGATCGTCTACGGCGTACGGGCGCAGGTGCCGGGCGCCAGGATCATCGCGTTTCCGCGTGGCGCCGGGACCCAGCTCGAACGCTTCATCGACCGCGTGCCGGTCGACGCGGTCGGCCTCGACTGGACCATCGATCTCGCCTTCGCGCGTGAACGGATCCAGACCCGGGTGGCCGTGCAGGGCAATCTCGATCCGCTGCTGTTGATCGCCGGTGGCGATGCGCTCGATCGCGGCGTCGATGCCGTGCTGGAGGCGTTCCGCGACGGGCCGTTCATCTTCAATCTCGGCCACGGCATCACGCCCGACGCGCCGATCGAGAACGTCGAGCGCATGCTGGCGAGGGTGCGCGGTCGTTGACGGACGCCGACCCGCCACGCGGCGAGCTCGCCTCGCCGGGCCGGCGGGCGGTCCGGGCCGTGCTCGGCCTGCTGGCGCCGGTGGCGGCCGCGGTCGGCCTCGTGCTGGCCGTTCCGGTCGACGCCTATCTGTGGATGAAGGCGGCCCATCTCGTCACCGTGACGGCCTGGGTCGCCGGCATGCTGGCGCTGCCGCCGCTGTTCGCCCTGCATGTGCGGGCCGGCTCGGGTGCCGTCGCCGACGTGCTGGGGCGCATCGAGCACCGGCTGATCCGGCACCTGGTCAATCCCGCCATGGTGCTGACCTGGGGCTTCGGCGGTTGGCTCGTATGGGAGGGTGGCTGGTTGGCGAGCGGCTGGTTTCATGGCAAGCTCGCGCTCGTCGTCCTGCTGTCGGCCGTGCACGGCAGCGTCTCGGCCGAGACGCGTCGCCTCGCCCGGCCGGGAGGGCCGGAAACGGCCCGGAACCGATTGGGATTCTATATCGTTCTCAACGCCGTGGGGGTCGTTTCTGCGATCGGGACGGTGGTGCTGGTGATCGTCAAGCCGTTC
The DNA here is from genome assembly GCF_003258865.1 of Rhodoplanes roseus. Classification (GTDB taxonomy): domain Bacteria; phylum Pseudomonadota; class Alphaproteobacteria; order Rhizobiales; family Xanthobacteraceae; genus Rhodoplanes; species Rhodoplanes roseus. The sequence continues at coordinate 17,497 of NZ_NPEX01000059.1, forward strand.
TGAGCGGCAACCTGCACGTCCTTTGACCAGCCTTCTCTCTTGCGTGCTCCGCCCAGTTTACCTATGTTGGCGCCATCTCCCCGAACGCAGGCAGATGCATTCGAACGAGGCCCCGACAGGGCCAAAGCGCAGCATCGGGGCCCAGAGGCCTGAAGCCCGTTTGCCCAAAGACCTGCGAATCTCCCCCTTCCAGCGTCGATCGGAATTGACCCGTCGACCTACAGGATAACCCGCATGCGGGAAATGAAGCTTCAGGATCTCAAGTCCAAGACTCCGACCGAATTGCTGGCGTTCGCCGACGAGCACGAGGTGGAAAACGCCTCGACCATGCGCAAGCAAGAGCTGATGTTCGCCATCCTCAAGCAGCTCGCGCAGAAGGACGTCGAAATCATTGGTGAAGGTGTCGTCGAGGTGCTGCAGGACGGCTTCGGCTTCCTGCGCTCCCCCGAGGCGAATTATCTTCCCGGCCCGGACGACATCTACGTCTCTCCCTCTCAGATCCGCCGCTTCGGCCTGCGCACCGGCGACACCATCGAGGGACAGATCAGAAGCCCGAAGGAGGGCGAGCGCTACTTCGCGCTTCTCAAGGTCAACACGATCAATTTCGAGGACCCCGAGAAGGCGCGGCACAAGATCAACTTCGACAATCTGACGCCGCTCTATCCCGACGAGCGGCTGAAGATGGAGGTCGAGGATCCGACCCGGAAGGATCTCTCCGCCCGCGTCATCGACATCGTCGCGCCGATCGGCAAGGGCCAGCGCGCCCTGATCGTGTCGCCGCCGCGCACCGGCAAGACGGTGCTGCTGCAGAACATCGCCCACGCCATCACGGCGAACCATCCCGAGTGCTATCTGATCGTCCTGCTGATCGACGAGCGCCCGGAAGAGGTGACCGACATGCAGCGCTCGGTGAAGGGCGAGGTGATCTCCTCGACCTTCGACGAGCCGGCGTCGCGTCACGTCCAGGTCGCCGAGATGGTGATCGAGAAGGCGAAGCGCCTGGTCGAGCATCAGCGCGACGTCGTGATTCTTCTCGACTCGATCACCCGTCTCGGCCGCGCCTACAACACGGTGGTGCCGTCCTCCGGCAAGGTCCTGACCGGCGGCGTCGATGCCAACGCGCTGCAGCGGCCGAAGCGCTTCTTCGGCGCGGCCCGCAACATCGAGGAGGGCGGCTCGCTGACCATCATCGCGACTGCGCTGATCGAGACCGGCAGCCGCATGGACGAGGTGATCTTCGAGGAGTTCAAGGGCACGGGCAATTCGGAAATCATTCTCGACCGCAAGGTCGCCGACAAGCGCACCTTCCCGGCCATCGACATCACCCGCTCCGGCACCCGCAAGGAGGAGCTGCTCACCGACAACCAGCAGCTCAAGAAGATCTACGTCCTACGCCGCATCCTCAATCCGATGGGCACCATGGACGCGATCGACTTCCTCCTCGACAAGCTCCGCAACACCAAGAACAACGGCGAGTTCTTCGACTCGATGAACACCTGATGCCATGCGCGAGGTCCCGCAGCGGCTTGCCGTCGGCGAGGCACGCTGGCCGGAGGACCGGGCGCTGGTGGAGCGGCTGTTCAGGGACTACGTCGCCTGGGCCGGTGGCGATCTCGGCAACGAGAACATCGAGCGCGAGGCGGCCCGCCTGCCGGGCCGTTATGCCAGGCCGCACGGCTGCGTGCTGATCGCCCATGCGGGGCCCGATCCGGTCGGCGTCGCGGCCTACCGGCGACGGCGGACCGGGGTGTGCGAGCTCAGGCGGCTGTTCGTCCGTCCGGTGTTTCGCGGCCTGCACATCGCCGAGGTGCTTTTAGACGGTCTGCTGGAGAGCGCCGTCGAGGCGGGCTACCGCGCCATGGCCATCGAGGTCGGGGACCGCATGACGATCGCCCGCGAGCTTTATCAAAGAGCCGGGTTCGCGCCCGATCGCCGACGCGCACCGACGCGGCCCGGGCTGATCGCCCTGCGGCGCAGCCTCGTCGCCAGCACACCGGCCGCGCGGTCGAGCGAGGTCGTGGAGGGGTAGGGCGCGTTACGCGACGGTCCCGCCCGCAGCCAAAACCTCGCGCAGTCCGTCCGGGGTCAGCACCGGCAGTGAGCACCGTCGGTCGAAGCACACGAAGGCGGCCGCGCCCGCCACCGCGGCGATCTTGTCGCGAGCCGGGTGGTTCGGGGCGAGGCGGGCGCCGTCAGCGACCTGCAGCAGGACCCGTTCGGTAAAGGGGACGTACTGCGCTGCACCAACCAGTGCAGCATTGTGCGCCTCATCGCCGACCACCGCGATCTCTGCTGCGCGAAGGCGCAGGTCCAACGCGTTCAGCAGCCCGAGATGGCCGAACACGTTCCCGGCGGCGAGCGGAAGCAGGCCGTCTAAGAGACGGTCGGCGCGGGCCCGAAAGGCATCGTCGCCGGCCAGGACGGCGAGCCGGACCAGATTCTGGGCGGCAAGGGCGTTGTGGTTCGGGACAGCGTCGTCCTGAGTCGATGACGGACGAACCACCAGCCCCTCCGCGTCGTCGGCGGTGAGGAAGTAGCCGCCGGTCGCAGGGTCGCCGTGACGCGTTTCCAAAGCGTTCTGCCAAGTGACGGCCTTGTCGAGGTAATCCGGCTCGCCCGTGGCCTCGAACAGGGCCAGGGCGGCGCGCGTCATGGCGGCGAAGTCGGAGGCGAGGCCAGGGAACAGCAGCCGTCCCTGGCGCCACGAATGGCCGAGCCGGTCGCCTCGGGCCATCGTCCCGGCGATGAAGCCGAAGGCGCGGCGCGCCCGGTCGATCCACTCCGGCTGGTCCAGCAGCGCGCCGGCATTAGCCAGCGCGGCGATCATCAGGCCGTTCCAGTCGGCCAGAATCTTGTCGTCGAGTCCAGGCCTTACCCGACGTTCACGCAATTTTAAGAGACTTTGACGCAGTGCAGCAAAACGTTGCACCAGCGCCGGGTCCTCCGGCCGTAGGGCGAAGGCCTGGCCGGTTCGGGCCCGGGCATACTCGTCGAGCCCGGGCAGCCGGTTGAGGATCGTGTGACCCTCGAAATTGCCGGCCGGCCCCACGTCGTAGTGGCGGGCGAAGAGGTCGGCGTTCTCCTCGCCGAGCGCCGCCTGGATCTCCTCCAGGCTCCACACGTAGAACTTTCCCTCCTCGCCCTCCGAATCCGCGTCGAGCGAGGCCGAGAACGCGCCCTCCGCCGTCGTCATCTCGCGGGACAGCCAGCCGACCGTCTCAGCGGCGCGCCGGCGGAACAGGTCGTGTCCGGTCCGGGCATGCGCCAGCGCCAGCAGCTCGAGGAGCTGGGCGTTGTCGTACAGCATCTTCTCGAAATGCGGCACCAGCCATCGGTCGTCGACCGAGTAGCGGGCGAAGCCGCCGCCCAGGTGATCGTAGATGCCGCCTTCGCACATCCGCTCGAGAGAGAGGGCGACGAGGTCGAAGCACACGTTGGTGCGCTGCACATCGGGCTGCGCCGCCGCGGCGCGCTGGCCGGCCCGCCACAGCAGCTCGAGCAGGGCGGGCTGGGGGAATTTTGGTGCGCCGCGAAGGCCGCCATTGCCGATGTCGATCAGCCCGGCGAGCTGCTGGGCGACGCCGTCGAGCTCGGGCAGGCCGATGGTCACGGCGGTGTCCGCCTTGGCGCGGGCCGCGAGCCGGCCCATCAGGGCGGTGCGATTCTGGTCGATCCGCTCCGGCTCCTCGCGGAACAGGCGCGCGACCTCGCGCAGCACGTCGGGAAAGCCGGGCCGGCCGTAGCGCGAGGCCGGCGGGAAATAGGTGCCGCCCCACACCGGCTCGCCGGCGGGAGTGAGGAACATGGTCAGCGGCCAGCCGCCCTGCTCGCCCAGATGGTGCAGTGCACCCATGTAGATCTGATCGATGTCGGGCCGTTCCTCGCGGTCGACCTTGATGTTCACGAACAGCTCGTTCATCAGGCCGGCGATGGCCGGGTTCTCGAAGCTTTCGTGCGCCATCACGTGGCACCAGTGGCAGGCGGCGTAGCCCACCGACAGGAGGATCGGCTTGCCGGTGCGCTGCGCCTCGGCCAGCGCCTCCGGTCCCCACGGCCACCACTCGACCGGATTGTGCCGGTGCTGCAGCAGATAGGGGCTCGTCTCGCGCCCGAGGCGGTTCTCGCGCAGACCGGTGGCGGTCGGTTCGGCTGAGGTCGGGTCCATCGGGTCTCCCGGGGTTCGGCCCATTATCGGGGAGAACCGGCGAGACCGACAGGGGTGCCGCCGCGGCCGGCCGAAACGCCGCGGATCAGTCCGGCAGCACGCACGGGACGGTGCGGCGGCCGAGGCGGCGGTAGACGCGGAAATCGGTGTCGGTCGTCAGGAGGATCGGTTCGGCCGCGAACTCCGTCATCCGGACCAGGCAGGCGTCGGCGAAACTCATCGGTACGTCGGCGTATTTCTGCATCAGGCGGAGCACCGGCTCGGCCTCCGACCCGAAGTCGAACCGCGAGACCAGTGCGCCGCGGCCGACGAGGGCGCCGAGCACGGGCACACCGGCAGGGCCGAGCAGATGAAAGGCTTCCGAGAGAACCGCATCGCAGGTGAGCCAGGGCGGCGGCGCCCGTTCGGCCGTACGGATCGCCCAGGCGTGATGGCCGTCGCGGCGGGCCAGGAGGGCCACCAGGAACCCGGCATCAACCAGGACGCTTGCGGCCATAGTGGGTGGCCTTCAGGGCAGTCTTGCGGTCGGCGCTCAGACCGGGCGGCAGCCCATCCACGATTCCGATCAGGTCCGAGATGGCAGAAAGGCTGGACGAGGGGGCGCCGGGAGCTGCAACGCTGAGGCGCTCGCGCACCACATCGGATTTCGAGACCTTGCGGGCCTGCGATTCGGCCTCGATCTCAGCCACCAGGGCGTCGGGCAAACGAACCGTCAGCGTTTTCATGCCGCGATTGTATGACGGAGGTGGCAAGCCTGCAATACGGGGGCGCTTGGCCGTCCCCGCGCTGTTTCGGATCCGTGTCGCTCATGATAGCTCGAGGCTAGAGATGACCTTCGTTCGCGACACCATCTTCGCCCTGTCGTCCGGGCGGCCGCCGGCCGCCATCGCCGTGGTGCGCGTGTCGGGGCCGCAGGCGGGCGAGGCAGTGCGGGCGCTGATCGGTCGGGTGCCGGCGCCGCGGCACGCGACGCTCGCGACCGTGCGGCAGCCCGCGACCGGCGAGGCGATCGACCAGGCGGTGGTGTTGTGGTTTCCGGGCCCGGCGAGCGAGACCGGCGAGGACACGGCCGAGCTCCAGGTGCACGGCGGCCGCGCCGTGATCGCCGGGGTGCTGACGGCGCTCGCAACCGTGCCGGGCTGCCGGGCGGCCGAGCCGGGCGAGTTCACCCGGCGGGCGTTCCACAATGGCCGGCTCGACCTCACCCGGGTCGAGGGCCTGGCCGACCTGATCGCGGCCGACACCGATGCGCAGCGGCGGCAGGCGCTGGTCCACCTCAAGGGCTTCCTGGGCGATCGGGCCGAGGGTTGGCGGCGGCGCCTGATCGAGGCGCAGGCGCTGGTCGAAGCCGGCATCGACTTCTCCGACGAGGGCGACGTCCCGACCGAGCTTTTGGGGCCGGCACTGGCCCAGGTCCGGCTCCTGCGCGACGAGATCGGGCAGGCGTTGGCCGATGGTGGTCGCGGCGAGCGCTTGCGCGACGGTCTCGTCGTCGCCATCGCCGGGCCGCCCAATGCCGGCAAGTCGAGCCTGCTGAACCGCATTGTCCGCCGCGAGGCCGCCATCGTCTCGCCGGTCCCCGGCACCACCCGGGACGTCGTCGAGGTCCATCTGGACCTCGGGGGCCAGCCGGTGACGCTGCTCGACACGGCGGGACTGCGCGACACCGCGGATCCGGTCGAGCAGGAGGGGGTGCGGCGGGCCCGCGACCGCGCTGGCGGCGCCGATCTGGTGCTCTGGCTTCGCGAGGCGGGGGCGGAGGCTGACCTGCCGCCGGCCGGGCTGCGTGGGCGGGTGTGGACGGTCGCGACCAAGGTCGACGTCGTCAATCTCCGGGAGGCTCTCTCGGGCGATGTCGCCGGGCGACAGTTCTTCACCTCCGCCGTCACGGGCGAGGGCGTGCCGGAGCTGATGACGGCGCTCCAGGCCGAGGCGGAGGCGCGGGTCGGGGTCGGCGAGCCCGCGCTCGTCACGCGCGCCCGCCATCGCGCCGGGCTCGACGACACCGTCGCGGCGCTGGATCGTGCACTCGCCGAGGGTCCCGGCCGGGAGGAGATCGTGGCTGAAGAGCTGCGGCTTGCCGCGCGCGCCCTCGGTCGGCTGGTCGGCCGGGTCGACGTCGAGGACATCCTGGACGTCATCTTTCGTGATTTCTGCATCGGCAAGTGATAGATGGCCGCGACGGGCGCCCGTTTTCAGGGGCGCCGAGCGGGTGTTTCACGTGAAACACTGTGCCCAACCCCCGGCTTCGGCATGGAAACACGCTACGACGTCATCGTGATCGGAGGCGGCCACGCCGGCTGCGAGGCGGCTGCTGCGGCGGCCCGCATGGGCGCGCGTACCGCGTTGGTGACGCATCGGTTCGACACGATCGGCGCGATGTCCTGTAATCCCGCCATCGGGGGGCTCGGCAAGGGCCATCTGGTGCGCGAGATCGATGCGCTCGACGGCCTGATGGGTCGGGTGGCGGACCGTGGCGGCATCCAGTTCCGGGTGCTGAACCGTCGCAAGGGGCCCGCCGTTCGCGGCCCGCGCTGCCAGGCGGACCGTAAGCTCTATGCCGGCGCCATGCAGGCCGCGATCCGTGCGACCGACAGCCTCGACGTCGTCGAAGGCGAGGCGGACGACCTCGACATCACGCACGGTCGGGTCACCGGCGTGCGGCTGGTGGACGGGCGGGCGTTCGGCTGCGGCGCCGTAGTGCTGACCACCGGCACGTTCCTGCGCGGTCTCATCCATATCGGCGAACGCCAGATCCCGGCCGGCCGAGCCGGCGAGGCGCCGGCGCTCGGCCTATCGCAGACGCTCGAGCGGGTCGGCTTCGCGCTCGGACGACTGAAGACCGGCACGCCGCCGCGTCTGGATGGCCGCACCATAGACTGGGCGAGCCTGGAGATGCAGCCGGGTGACGATCCGCCCGAGCCGTTCTCGACGCTGACCGACCGCATCGAGACCCCGCAGATCGAATGCGGCATCACCCGAACCGTGGAGGCGACGCACGCCGTCATCCGGGCGAACGTTCATCGCTCGCCGATGTATTCGGGCCAGATCGCCAGCCGCGGGCCGCGGTACTGCCCCTCGATCGAGGACAAGATCGTCCGCTTCGGCGAGCGCGACGGCCACCAGATCTTCCTGGAGCCCGAAGGGCTCGACACCGACACGGTCTACCCGAACGGCATCTCCACCTCGCTGCCGGAGGAGGTCCAGGCCGCGCTGGTGGCGACCATTCCGGGGCTGGAGCGGGCCGTCATCGAGCGGCCCGGTTATGCGATCGAGTACGACCATGTGGACCCGCGCGAGCTGGCCCCGACGCTCGAGGCGCGACGGGTGTCCGGGCTGTTCATGGCCGGCCAGATCAACGGCACGACGGGCTATGAGGAGGCGGCCGGGCAGGGGCTGGTGGCCGGCCTCAACGCGGCGGCGCGAGCTGGAGGGTCGCCCGAGGTCCTGTTCGACCGCGCGGAGAGCTATCTGGGCGTGATGATCGACGATCTGGTGTCGCGTGGCGTGACCGAGCCGTACCGCATGTTCACGTCGCGGGCCGAGTATCGGCTGACGCTGCGGGCCGACAACGCCGACCAGCGGCTGACCGACCGCGGCCTCTCGATCGGCTGCGTCGGCGCGGAGCGGGCGGCGCGGCACCGGGCCCGGACGGCGGCGCTCGGTGCGGCCCGCGACCTGGCGTGTTCGCTCAGCGTGACGCCGACCGAGGCCGAGCGCCACGGCCTCTCCTTGAAGAAGGACGGTCAGCGGCGAACCGCCTTCGACCTGCTGGCCTATCCGGACATCGGCTTGGCCGAGGTCGCCCGCATCTGGCCGCAGCTCGCGACGCTCGCGCCGGCGATCGCGACCCAGCTGGAGATCGACGCCAAATACGCCGTCTATCTCGACCGCCAGACCGCCGACATCGCCGCTTTCCGTCGCGACGAGGGCGTCGTGCTGCCGGACGGCCTCGATTACGGCGGAGTGCCCGGCCTGTCCAACGAGGCACGGGCGAAGCTGTCCGCCGCGCGGCCGAGAACCCTCGGCCAGGCGGGGCGCCTCGACGGCATTACGCCGGCCGCGCTGATGTTGCTCGCGGCGCATCTCCGGCGCCCGCGATCCCGGACCGCGACGGGGCAGGGGTGATGGCCCGGCACAAAGGGAATCCAGACTTCCCCCTCATGGTGAGGAGCGGCCGAAGGCCGCGTCTCGAACCATGAGGCCCCGGCCGTTTGTCGGCATGGCGGGGCCGGCTCGCCAACTGTGGGGCTTTTGCCCGTGGCCTCATGGTTCGAGGCCCGCTGCGCGGGCACCTCACCATGAGGGGCGGGGTACAGCGAACCGGCTGACGTGGACGCGAGTGCGGTCTGAGGACGGGAAGGCGTTTTCGCACCCGGTCTTCGGCTTCGATGCGCGACTGTTCGGAACGACGCCACGAGAGCTGCCATGAAGCCGCCGCGCACGCTTCCCGCCCTCGATCCGGCCGATCGCGCCGCCGCGCTGGCTCTCACCCCCGTTTCACGTGAAACAGAGGCCCGGCTCGACCGCTTCGTTCAGCTCTTGCTGGAACGTCAGGCCGTGATGAACCTGATGGCTCCGGGGTCGATCCCGACCCTGTGGACCCGGCATGTCGCCGACTCGCTGCAGCTCCTGCCGCTGATCCCGGAACACGCCCGCACCTTCGTCGACCTCGGCTCGGGCGGCGGCTTTCCGGGGCTGGTGCTCGCCTGCGCCCTGGCGGACCGTCCCGATAGGATGATCCATCTGGTCGAGGCCACCCAGAAGAAGGCCGCCTTCCTGCGCGACGTCGCCGCGACGCTGAACCTCCCGGTCACGGTCCATCCGGAGCGGATCGAGGATTTCAATCGACGCAAGGCGGTCATCCCCGATATCACCACGGCGCGAACGCTCGCGCCGCTTCCTGTTTTGCTCGGCTACGTTTATCCTTTGTTGACCAAGCGGGGTTGTGCCCTGCTCGCCAAGGGTCAAGATGTAGAGGCCGAATTGACCCAGGCATCTAAATCTTGGAAGATTACGGCCGATCTCGTTCCGAGCAAGACCAGCCCGGAGGGTCGGATCGTCGTCGTCCGCGGCCTCGAGCGCGCGTGACATGACCAGCCCGTCCGACCGCCCCGTGTGCCGCCGCGCCCCCGCCGCCGCGGCGCGGGACGGTATGCGAACCGAAAGCCACTCCGATGTCTGACACAGGTTCCGGCGAGGTCGTCCCGTTCCCGGGCGGGAGCGGCGCCCCGCGCCCCCGCGTCCTGGCGATCGCCAACCAGAAAGGCGGCGTCGGCAAGACCACGACGGCGATCAATCTCGGCACCGCCCTGGCCGCCACCGGCGAGGAGGTGCTGGTGATCGATCTCGACCCGCAGGGCAACGCCTCCACGGGCCTCGGCATCGACCACAAGAGCCGCGACGTCTCGACCTACGACGTGCTGACCGGCGAGGCGCCGCTGCGCGGCGTCGTCCGCTCCACCGCGGTGCCACGCCTCGCGATCGCGCCGTCGACCCTCGACCTCGCCGGTCTCGAGCTGGAGATCGGCCAGGAACGCGACCGCGCCTTTCGGCTGCGCAACGCCGTCGCAGAGCTCAACGCCGATCCGACCGAGCCGCCCTACACCTATGTGCTGGTCGACTGTCCGCCGTCGCTCAACCTGCTCACCATCAACGCCATGACGGCGGCCGACGCGATCCTGGTGCCGCTGCAATGCGAGTTCTTCGCGCTGGAAGGCTTGTCGCAGCTCCTCAAGACGGTCGACCAGGTGAAGACGACGCTCAATCCGGATCTCACGATCCACGGCATCGTGCTGACCATGTACGACGCGCGCAACAACCTCTCCGGCCAGGTCGTCGCCGACGTGCGCGAGTTCATGGGCGACAAGGTCTACGAGACCGTGATCCCGCGCAACGTGCGGGTCTCGGAGGCGCCGTCCTACGGCAAGCCCGTGCTGGTCTACGATCTCAAATGCGCCGGCAGCGAAGCCTATCTGCGGCTCGCCACCGAGGTGATCCAGCGCGAGAAGCTGTTGACCGAGCGCCTCGCCGGCTGAGCGCGGCCCGCCGCGGGGATTTCACCCTCCGGCGCAGTGCGGCGCGCCGCCGCCGGGCGGACCCGGGCCGGGGTGAAGAGCACCCAGTTCGTATACTTGGTATGAAGAGTACGCGGGAGACACCGATGGCCGAAGATGCACCGCGATCGCGCCTGGGGCGCGGGCTCGCCGCCCTGATCGGCGACGTCGAGCCGTCCCAGGCGGCGGCACCGGCCGGGGCGCGCGGACGGGCGCCGGCGGCCGAG
>NZ_NPEX01000005.1:0-26919 GCF_003258865.1 Rhodoplanes roseus
TCCGCTGCGCGGACGCGCGACTCTTCCCCTCCAGGGGAGGGTGTCGGTGCGAGATCTCGCCGAGCCGACAGATCCGAATCTCGGAGGTCCCTTTGAATCTCTGGTTGACGCTCGCCGTGAACAGCGTCGCGCTCGGCGGGCTGTTGTTCCTGTTGTCGTCCGGGTTCTCGCTGATCTTCGGGCTGATGCGGATTCCCAACCTGATGCACGGCTCGTTCTTCATGCTGGGCGCCTATTTCGGCGTGACGTTCCTCGACCACGGCGTGAATTTCTGGATCGCGGGGATCGGCGCCGGCCTGCTCACGGCGTTGATCGGCGGCGTGATCGAGCGTTTCCTGCTGCGGCGGCTGGAGGGTCAGGTGCTGCCGCAGGTGCTGCTCACGCTGGGCTTCGCCTTCATCATCGGCGATCTCTGCCTGATGATTTGGACGGGTGATCCGTGGCAGCCGGCGACGCCGGCGCATCTGCAGGGCGCCGTGCGGGTGGCCGGCCTGTTCTTCCCGATCTACCGCCTTGTCATCCTCGCGGTCGCGGTGGTGATCGCCGTCGCGCTGTGGATTCTGGTCGACTGGACGCGGCTCGGCGCCATGATCCGGGCCGGTGTCGACGATCCACCGATCGCCCGGGTCGTCGGCATCAAGGTGTCTCAGCTCTTCACCCTGGTCTTTTCGCTCGGGGCCGCGCTCGCCGCCTTCGCGGGCGTGATGGGCGCGCCGTATCTCTCCGTCTATCCGGGGCTCGACTTCGAGATGCTGCCGCTCGCCCTCATCGTCGTGATTCTGGGTGGCACCGGCAGCCTGCTCGGCGCGCTGGTCGGCAGCTTCATCATCGGCTTCCTGTACAACTTCGGCCAGGCGATGTTTCCGGATCTCGCCTACGTGATCCTGTTCCTGCCGATGCTCCTGGTTCTCGTGCTGCGGCCGCAGGGCCTGTTCGGCAAGGTCGTGGCATGAGCGCAGCCAGCGGATCCCTCACCATGCGCGTCGCCGCGATCACGGTCGCGGTGCTTCTCCTCGTCACCCTGCCGGCCTGGGTCGGCAATCCCTATTACATCAACATCGCCAGCCAGATTCTCTTCTTCGCCGTGTTCGCGCTCGCCCTCAACGTGCTGGTCGGCTACGGCGGGCTCACCTCGCTCGGCCATGCCGGGCTGTTCGCCATGGCCGGCTACACGGCGGCGCTGCTGCTCGCCCGCGGGCACGGGCATTTCGTCGCCGACACGGCTGCGCTCGCCGTGACCGTGATCACGGCGGCGATCTACGCCGTCCTGTCGCTGCGCTCGACCGGCATCGGCTTCCTGATGATCACGCTGGCAATCGGACAAATTCTGTGGGGCATCGCCTATCGCTGGGCGAGTCTCACCAATGGCGACAACGGCGTCAACGTATCGTCGCGGCCGGCGCCTTTCGGCCTGTCGCTCGCCGGCGCCGACGGCTTCTACTATCTGTGCCTCGTCGTCTTCCTGGTCTGCGTCGCCACCATGACCGTGGTGGTGCGCTCGCCCTTCGGAGCGAGCCTGCGCGGCACCCGCGACCAGGAGCGGCGGATGAGCGCGCTCGGCTACAATGTGTGGCTGATCCGCTTCTATGCATTCCTGCTGTCGGGATTCTGGTCGGGCGTCGCCGGGCTCCTGTTCCTCTACTACAACCAGTTCATCAGCCCGCAGATCGTCGCGCTCACCACCTCGGCGGAAGCGCTGCTGATGGTGATCTCGGGCGGCACCGCGACCCTGCTCGGCCCGATCGTCGGCGCAGCCCTCGTGGTGATCATGAAGAACGTGGTCAGCGCCTACATCGTGCGCTGGAACATGGTGCTGGGCATCATCTTCATCCTGATCGTCAGCTTCATGCCGGACGGGCTGGTGCCCGGATCCGTGAGATTATGGAAATGGGCGCGGCATCGGATGCGGCGCGGCAAGGTCGAGCCGGTCGCGAAGGTGGGGGGAGGCGGAGCATGATCGCGCTCCAGGTCAAGGACCTCCAGAAATCCTTCGAAGGACTGTATGTCACGCGACGTGTCGATCTGGCCGTCGAGGCGGGCGAGCGGCGCCTGATCATCGGCCCGAACGGCGCCGGTAAGACCACGCTGTTCAACCTGATCACCGGCGAGATCGCACCGGACTCCGGCTCGATCTCGCTGTTCGGTGACGACATCACCAGAACTCCGGTGCGCGCCCGCGCCCATCTCGGCATGGCTCGCACCTATCAGATCATCACGCTGTTCGGCCGCGACACGCTGTTGCGCAACGTCATGCTGGCACTGCTCGGCCTGTGCAAGCGTCGATGGAATCCGCTGATCGATTTCGAACGGCAGACCGATCTGGTCGAGAAGGCCGAGGCGGCGCTGGCGCGCGTCGGCCTCGCCCATCTCGCCCATCGGCCGCTCGGCGAGACGTCCTACGGCGAGCGCCGCCGCGTCGAGATCGCCATGGCGCTCGCCCAGAACCCACGTGTGCTGTTGCTCGACGAGCCCTTCGCCGGCCTGTCGATCGACGAGCGGCAGGACGTCCACAAGCTCCTGCTCGCGATCCCGCGCGACGTCACCATGGTGATGATCGAGCACAACATGGACGTCGCACTGGAGTTCGCCGAGAAGATCACCCTCCTGCATTTCGGCCAGGTGATCGTCGAGGGGACGCGGGCCGAGGTCGTCGCCAATCCGCGCACCAGAGAGGTCTATCTTGGCCACTAGCGCGCTCGAATTGCATGCCGTCGACGCCTATTACGGCGACAGCCACGTTCTCCAGGGGGTGTCGATCCGGCTCGGGCAAGGGCGTCTGCTCGGCCTGCTGGGCCGCAATGGCGCCGGCAAGACCACCTGCATGAACGTCACGGTCGGCCTGCTGCCGCCGCGACGCGGCGGCGTGCTGGTGTTCGGCGAGGAGGTCGCGAAGCTGCCGCCAGAGCAGATCGCGCGGCGCGGCGTTGCGCTGGTGCCGCAGGGCCGCCGCGTCTTCCGCAGCCTCACGGTCCGTGAGAACCTGGTCGTCGCCGCCCGGAAGCCGATGAGCGGCGGTGCCTCACCGTGGACGCTCGACACGGTCTACGCCATGTTCCCGCGGCTGGAGGAGCGCAAAGTCCAGGCGGCGGCCTATCTCTCGGGCGGCGAGCAGCAGATGCTGGCGATCGGCCGCGCCCTGATGTCGAACCCGCGCGTCCTCCTGATGGACGAGCCCTCCGAAGGTCTGGCGCCCCAGATCGTCGCGGACGTGATGGCGACCATCCGCAAGCTCAAGGCGAGCGGCCTCTCCATCGTGCTGGTCGAGCAGAACCCGAAGCTGGTCTTCGACGTGGCCGACGACATCGTCATCCTCAACACGGGCCGCGTCGCCGTCGCCGAGACCACCGACAAGGTCGAGCACGGCGGCATGGATCTGAGCCAGCATCTCGGAGTGTTTTGAGGCGGCGCGTGTGCCTTGGACTCCGTCACGGCCGGGCTCGTCCCGGCCATCCACGCACAGCGTCGCCGAAATGCAGCGAAGACGTGGATGCCCGCGACGAGCGCGGGCATGACGCCGAATACCTGGCTGCCGCAGCGTCAGCTCACTCCTCCGATTCCGCCAGCAGGGCGGCGTTGCCGCCTGCGGCGGCGGTGTTGATCGTCACGGTCTGCTCCAGCGCGAAACGGCGGACGTAGTTCGGGCCGCCGGCCTTCGGGCCGGTGCCGGAGAGGCCACTGCCGCCGAACGGCTGGGTGCCGACCACCGCCCCGATCATGTTGCGGTTGACGTAGACGTTCCCGTGCGGGAGCCGGGCGACCACGCGGTCTGCGGTCGCGGCGATGCGCGAATGGATCCCGAGTGTCAGGCCGGTGCCGTTGGCGGCGATGTCGTCCAGGAGCATGTCGATCTCGGTGGAGCGCCAGCGCACCACGTGCAGGATCGGGCCGAACACCTCCTCTTTCAGGTCGCGGGCGCGGTCGAGCAGGACGACGGCGGGCGGAACGAAGAGGCCGCTCGCCGGCAGCGGCCGGTCCTCGCCGGCCCGCCAGAGGACGCGCCCCTGCCGCTCCATCGCCTCGATCCACGCCGTCAGGCGCCCTTGCGCTGTGGCGTCGATGACCGGGCCGACATGGGTCGCGGGATCGCGCGGGTCGCCGATCGTGAGCTCGCGTGCGGCGCCGACGATCATGGCGATCACCTCGTCGGCGACGTCCTCCTGCACGCACAGCAACCGCAGCGCCGAGCAGCGCTGGCCGGCGGAGCGGAACGCCGAGGTCAGCACGTCGTCGGCGAGTTGCTCGTGCAGTGCCGTAGCGTCGGCGATCATGGCGTTGATGCCGCCGGTCTCGGCGATCAGCGGGACGAGCGGGCCGTTCCGCTCGGCGAGGCGATGCGCGATGGCGCGGGCCGCCGCCGTCGAACCCGTGAAGGCCACGCCGGCGAGCCTCGGATCGCGCACCAGCATGGCCCCGATTTCGCCGTCACCCGGCACCAGATGAAGAGCCGTCGCCGGGATGCCGGCGGCGTGCAGGAGCCGCGCGGCGTGTGCGGCGACCAGCGGTGTCTGCTCGGCCGGCTTCGCCACCACGGCATTGCCGGCCGCGAGCGCCGCCGCGATCTGGCCGGTGAAGATCGCCAGCGGAAAGTTCCACGGACTGATGCAGGCGAAGACGCCGCGTCCGCGATGGCGCAGCACATTGCTCTCGCCGGTCGGCCCCGGGAGGGAGGTCGGCGCGAGCGTCCGCCGGGCTTCGGCAGCGTAGTAGCGGCAGAGATCGACCGTCTCGCGGATCTCGGCGACGGCGTCGTCCAGGGTCTTTCCGCCTTCGGCCTGCAGCAGGGCGACGAGGGCGCCGCGGTCCGCCGCGATACGGTCGGCCGCCCGGTCCAGCGCCGCTGCGCGGCTGTCGAGCGGCGTCGCTGCCCAGGCCGGAAAGCCCGCTTCGGCAGCCGCCATGGCGGCGATCACGATCGCCTCGTCGGCCTCGGTGACGGTGCCGATCGTCTGACTGTCGATCGGCGAAGTGACCGGGCGGACATGGCCGGGCAGGGAGAACCCATCGACCAGCGGGGCCGCGCGCGGCTGCTCCGGCGCCCGGATGTCGGCCAGCAGGGCGTTCAGACTCTCGGCATGGCCGAGCTCGACGCCTCGGGCGGAGCGGCGTCCGGGATGGAGATCGCAGGGAAGAGGCAGGCGCGGGTTGCGAGCCCGCTCGGGGGTGCCGACGATGGCCTCGGGGCGCGCCAGCACGGTCGCGACGGGCACGGCGGGATCCGCGGCCCGCGCCACGAACGAGGAGTTGGCGCCATTCTCCAGAAGCCGCCGGACCAGGTAGGCGAGGAGGTCGCGATGCTCGCCCACCGGCGCATAGACCCGGCAGGTCGCGTCCGGCTCCTCGGCCAGCAGCGTCGCGTAGAGGGCCTCGCCCATGCCGTGCAGCCGCTGGAACTCGTAGCCCGTTGTTCCGCCTGCGATCTCGATCAGGCTCGCGATGGTGAGCGCGTTGTGGGTGGCGAATTGCGGCGCGAGGTACGGCCGCGCCGCGAGCAGGGCGCGTGCGCACGCCAGATAGGAGAGGTCGGTCATCGCCTTGCGGGTGAAGACCGGGTAGTCCGGCAGGCCACGCTCCTGGGCCCGCTTGATCTCGGTGTCCCAGTAAGCGCCTTTCACGAGCCGGACCGGAATGCGAGCGTGGCGCGACCGCGCCGTGTCGGCCAGCCAGTCGATCACCGCGCTCGACCGCTTCTGGTAGGTCTGGACCGCGAGGCCGAGCCCGCCCCA
Organism: Rhodoplanes roseus; assembly: GCF_003258865.1. Classification (GTDB taxonomy): domain Bacteria; phylum Pseudomonadota; class Alphaproteobacteria; order Rhizobiales; family Xanthobacteraceae; genus Rhodoplanes; species Rhodoplanes roseus. Next base: position 5,724 of record NZ_NPEX01000005.1, read on the forward strand.
GGCGGCCAGGGCCGGGTCCGAAAGCGCTCGGCCGAACAGGTCGAGCGACAGCTCCAGCCGGTCGGCCTCCTCGGCGTCGATGGTGAGGTAGATGTCGTGCGCCCGCGCGGCGTGGGCTAGATCGATAAGTCGCGGGCCGAGCTCGGCCAGGACGCGGTCGCGCGACACGGCCTCGTAGCGGGGATGCAGGGCGGAGAGCTTGACCGACAGGCTCGCCTGCCCGCCGGTCCGGTCCGGTCCCGAATGGGCCGCGATGCGGGCGAGGGCGGCGGCGTAGTTCGCAACGTAGCGGTCGGCGTCAGCCATGGTGCGGGCACCCTCGCCCAGCATGTCGAAGGAATAGCGCAGGCGGGGATGTCGCTCGGTCCTGCCGATCGCCTCGCCGATGGTCTCGCCCAGGACGAAATGCGATCCGAGCAGCTTGATCGCCTGCCGCACGGCGGCCCGGACCGTGGACCGGCCGAGCCGGCCGGCCAGGGAGGAGAGCAGCGCGTACGGCGAGTCCTCCGCTGCGATCAATCGCGCCGACAGGCCCAGGGCCCAGGTGCCGACGGAAGCGACCAGGGTGCCGGATCGGGCGGCATGATGCGCGAAGTCTCCGGCGCGCAGCCGGTCCTCGATCAGGCGATCGGCGGTGGGGTCGTCGGGGACGCGCAACAAGGCCTCGGCCAGCACCATGAGGGCGAGACCCTCGCGGGTCGAGAGGGCGTACTCGTTCAGGAGATCGTCGATCCCGCCGATCCCGGCCGGTGTGCGGCGAACCGCTTCCACGAGGCGCGTTGCGCGTGCATCGATCCGGGCATCCGCTGCCGCATCGAAGGCGGCCGCGGCCAGTAGCCCGGGCGCCAGGCCCTCGTCCGCCGGTGCGTAGGGGGCGCGGAACGGCGCGGGATGGTCTATCGCCCCGTCTCCGGATGGGCTCATCGCGACCTCCTGGAAGGCCGCCGGGCCGGCACGAGACCTGAACGGCGACCTTCGCAACTGCGACATAGTGTCGATGGCCGCGGCCTGCCACGGCCACAAAATCCCGCGCAGGCGGAGCGCCGTTATGGCATCGTCCCGACCGCTGATGCCTCCCGAGGCACGGCTCCGGCGGCGACGCGGCGGAACCACAAGGGCAAGAACAATGACCATCCGCGGGTTTCTGCGGCGCTTGTCGCCGCTCCTGGTTCTGGCCGCCGTGGTTCTCGGCGGCCTGCCCGCGGCTGCCCAGCCCTACCTCAAGTTCTCGCTCGACGGACGAATCGACAGCGAAGCGGCTCCGTTCCTGCTGGCGCTCGAGCAGGGCTACCTCAAGGCCGAGGGAGTCGACGTCACCATCGACCCGGCCGTGTCGCCCCAGGAGACGCTGACCCGGGTGGCGACCGGCACCTATGATCTCGGCCTCGTCGACATCAACGAGCTGATCAAGTTCCGCGACCAGAACCCCGGCGCCGCCGTGCGCGCCGTGTTCATGGTCGAGAACCGCCCGACCTATGCCGTGCTGGCTCGCCGCAGCCGCGGCATCGCCGGTCCGAAGGACCTGGGCGGCAAGCGCATCGCCGCGTCGACGACCGACGGGTCGCTCGTCCATCTGCTGCTGTTCGCCCGCCTCAACGATGTGGATCGGGGCCGGTTACGGCTCGATACCGTGGCCGTCCCGGTGCGCGAGCCGATGCTGGCCTCCGGCCAGGTGGATGCGATCAGCGCCTCGGTCCTCACGGTCGTCGACCTCAAGGCGCGTGGGGTTCCGGCGGAGGACGTCGTCGTGCTGCCGATGGCGGATTACGGTGTCGAGCTCTACGGGCAAGCCATCGTCGTCAGCGCCAAGATGGCGTCCGAGCGCAGCGAGGCGGTCCGCGGCTTCTTACGCGCCGTTGTCAAGGCGATGCAGGAGACGGTGCGGGACCCGGCGCGGGCGGTCGAAGCCCTGTCCAGGCGCATCGACGGCCAGCAGCGGTCCCGCGAACTCGAGCGCCTGGAGATCGCCATTTCTGCGAACCTCGTCACCCCCGAGGTGAAGGCCGACGGCTTCGGTGCCGTGGACATGGCGCGCCTGACCCGCGCGATCGACCAGCTCGGGCTGGTGCACGAGTTCCGGACCAAGCCGAAGGCCGCCGACGTGTTCGATCCGACATTTCTGCCGCCCTTACCGGAACGGCTGCCGCGCTGACCCCAGCCGCGCGTTTCGGATCCGGAAGATCCGGATCTCGGCGGGGGACTCCAGCGCCGTCACGCCACCGATTGCATGCCGGTGCGGGCGGCCGTCCGGCTCTCCGTGATCGGCGCCTTGGCCGGGCGGGGATGCAGGGTCTCGGTCAGGAGGGCGACCAGATCGTCGCGCACCACCGGATCCGTCTCGTTGCCCACGCAGATGCTGCAGGCGACATCGGCCAGGCTCGGGAGAGCCGGGTCGTCGCAGATCAGTGCCGGATCGGCGAGCGCGTGGGTGAGCGCGGTCACGCCGAGGCCGGCCGCGACGGCGCGGCGCAGCTCGTCCACATGGCCGGCCGTGAACACGATCTCGAAGCTGCGGCCGGCGTTCTCGAGTGCCGCCAGCATGTGGCGGTGGAACAGACAGGGCTCACCGCGGCTGACCAACGGCAGAGGCTGGCTCGGATCGGTCGGAGCGATAGGCCCCCGGACCCAGACCAGATCCTCGCGCCAGTGATGGCTCGCCATGTCGTGCGCATGCGGGCTCGTCATCGCGACGACGACGTCGATGTCGCCCTGCTCGAGCTCGTTCAGCAGCATGCTGCTGCAGCCGGTCTTCATGTGCAGCCGTACGTCCGGCCAGCGGCACCGGAAGGTGGCGAGACTCTGCCACAGCGGCAGCCCGACGAAGTCGCCCGGCAGGCCGAACCGAAGGAGCCGGCCGCGTCCGCTGCCGTGCGCCAGCGACACGATCTGGTCGTTGATCGCCAGCAGCTTGCGGGCCTGGCTGACGACATGGCTGCCCTTTTCGGTGAGGCTGACGCCCGGTGCGCTCTTGTCGAGGAGGTCGAAGCCCAGGAGGAACTGCAGCCGCTTGATCTGGGCGCTGACGGCGGGCTGGGTAACCCCGAGCCGCTGGGCCGCCTTGGTGAAGCTGCGCAAATCGACCACGGTCAGCAACGTGCGCAGAAGCTCGGTCGGAATATTGGTCATGAGAAACCTGCTTTTGCCTCGGTGCAGTGCGCTCGATCGGCCTTGCTCCTGGCTCGATCCGGACAGCGTGCCAAATCTCGACCGGCGTCTATTTGATCTAGGTCAGTTCACGCGCTGCACTGCGAGACTTTCGGACACTGGACCGGGGCGTAGTCGTCGATGGCGGCGACGCTGCTCTCGCGGCCGCGTCCGTTCGTCTTGCAGCCGATCGATCGGCGAACTCGGGGTTTTCGCCTCGGATCGTCGATGCGAGCAGACCGGGCGTGTCGCCGCACGACCGGTCTACCCGAGGGTGGATAGCCCGATTGAAGGCTTGTCCGGCCGGACCGTCGAACTTTGGTCGCTTTCATACGTCTTGGCTTGCGCAGGACCGGCCGGACCTTGCACGCTTTGCGTTCGTGCGCCCGATCGGATTACATTGGCGCTCGTCGTGACTCCGGGCGCGACCTTTCCAACGGGGCTGGAAATTCCGATGCGCGTGTCCTTTCCGCTCGTCGTTCTCCCGGCCGTCCTCGGCCTCGCGCTCGTCGTGGCGCCCCCGGACGCCAGGGCGGCCGGCGAATCGCTGCTGCTGATCGAGGCGGACAGCGGCAAGGTCCTCAAAGCCGAGAATGCCACGCATCCCTGGTACCCGGCCTCCGTGACCAAGCTGATGACGGCCTATGTGACGCTGCGCGCCGTCAAGGAAGGGCGGATCACGCTCGACACCGTGTTCACCGTCTCGCCCAACGCGCTCGCCCAGCAGCCGACCAAGATGGGTTTTGCCACCGGTACCCAGGTCACGGTCGACAACGCCCTGAAGATGATGATGGTCAAGTCGGCCAACGACATCGCGGTCGTGCTGGCCGAGGGCGTCTCCGGCTCGATCGACGGCTTCGCCGACGAGATGAACGCCGCCTCGGCACGCCTCGGCATGACGCAATCGAGCTGGGTCAATCCCAACGGCCTCCCGGCCGACGGCCAGATCACCTCGGCCCGCGACATGGCGATCCTGGCGCGGGCGCTGCTGCGCGAGTTCCCCGAATACGAGGGCTACTGGAACATCGCCGCGATCCGCTTCGGCAAGCGCATCATCCGCAACACCAATGCGCTGCTGGTGCGCTATCCGGGCGCCGACGGCATGAAGACGGGCTTCATCTGCGCGTCCGGCTTCAACGTGGTCGCCAGCGCGACGCGCGACAATCGCCGGCTGATCGCCGTCGTCTTCGGCGCGCCGTCCTCTGCCGTGCGGGCCGCCAAGGCCGCGTTCCTGTTCGAGAACGCCTTCAACAACACGGGACTCAACTGGCTGATGCCGGCCTACGGCAATGTCCAGTCGCTGCCTCCCATCGCCGCCGACCCGCCGAATCTGCGCGAGGAGATGTGCGGGAAGCACCGCCGTCGGCCCGCCGCCGAGGAGGTCGACGAGGAGGAGGTCGCCGGGATGCCGGCCGGCACGGGCGAGCCCGGCGGCGTCCAGGCCCTGTTCTTCGCCGGAAACAAGACGGCGGGTGCCAAGGCGTCGAGCCTGGTCGCCCAGACCATCGCGGCCGGGCCGCCCATCGACGTCTATGTCGGCCTGCCGCGCAAGCCCGGCACGGCGCTCGCCTCGACCGGGCCGGCCCGTCTCGTGACGCCGCCCGGCAAGCCGGACGCCGGATCGGCCGCGATCGCGACGGCGACCAAGCCGGCCGGGCTGCGCAAGCCCGCCCCGAGCGGACTGGTGGCGTTGCCGAACCGCGGGCCGACCGCCGGCGCGGTTCCGGTGCCGGCGGCCAAGCCCGCCGTGGCGAAGCCGAAAGCCTCGGTCGCGACCGCTCCTGCGGCTGCCGGCGCGACGGCCGAGAAACCGAAGCCCTCGTCCGGGATCGCGAAGCCCGCTGCCGGCCCGAAGCCTGCGGCTGCGAAGCCGCCCGCGGCGAAACCCGCTGCGGCCACTGCCAAGCCTCCGGCGCCTGCCGCCAAGCCGGCGGCGACGGCGGCAGCCAAGCCCACGGCCGCGGCTGCGAAGCCTGTTCCCGCCGCCACTGCGCAATGACCGACGCGTTCGACTCGCGGCGCCGGGGTCCCGTCGCTCCGCTCCCGCTCACCGTGCTGACCGGATTCCTCGGATCCGGGAAGACCACGCTGCTCAATCGCCTGGTGCAGGATCCGGCCCTCGCCGACGCCGCAGTGCTGATCAACGAGTTCGGCGAGATCGGCCTCGATCACCTGCTGGTCCAGCCGGTGCGGGACGGCGTCGTGATGCTCACGACGGGGTGCCTGTGCTGCACGGTGCGGGGTGATCTCGTGACGTCGCTCGAGACGCTGCTGCGCGACCGCGACAACGGCCGGCTCAGCTTCGACCGCGTCGTGATCGAGACGACCGGCCTCGCCGATCCCGCGCCGATCCTGCACACCACGATGGTGCATCCCTACCTGGTGATGCGCTTCCGGCTCGATGGCGTGGTCACGGTCGTCGACGCCGTCAACGGTGAGGCCACGCTCGACGCGCATTCCGAGGCGGTGAAGCAGGCCGCCGTGGCGGATCGCCTGGTGATCACCAAGACCGATCTCCTCGACACGGCGGAGCGCCGGACAGGCTACGAGCGCTTGCTGGCACGGCTCGCCGCGCTCAACCCGGCGGCGCCGCGCCTCCTCGGCGCGGAGGCCACCCCGGCCCGACTGTTCGATTGCGGCCTGTACGATCCGGCCACCAAGTCGGCCGACGTGCGCCGCTGGCTGGCAGCCGAGGCTTATGCGCCAGCGGCCGGCAACGGCCACGCGCACGATGGTCACGCCCACGGCCACCACACCCACGGCCACCACGATCACGATCACGGCCATTATGGCCACGATCCCAACCGGCACGACGACCACATCCGCGCCTTCACGCTGGCGACCGACGAGGCCGTCCCGGCCTCCGCCTTCGAGATGTTCCTCGAGCTGCTGCGCTCGGTGCACGGGCCCGATCTGCTGCGCCTGAAGGGGATCGTGAAGCTCTCCGAGCAGCCGGACAAGCCGATGGTGATCCACGGCGTGCAGCACGTCTTCCATCCCCCCGCCCAGCTTCCCGCCTGGCCGGACGACGACCATCGCACCCGGCTCGTACTGATCGTCCGCGATGTCGCCGAGGCGCGTATCCGCGAGCTCTTCAACGCCTTCCTGTCGGCGGTCGGCCCGGACCGGCCGGATCGCACGGCCCTGGTCGACAATCCGCTGGTGCCGTTCGGCGGGATCGACCGGTGAGTTTCCGATGAGCGCATCGCGCGACGAGATCCCGGCCGGCCTCCCGGCGCCCTCCGACGTGAACGCCTGGTGGATCGGGCTCGGCGCTGATCGATGGTTCGTCAAGGACGCGGCGGTCGACGACGATATCCGCCATCGTTTCGGTGCCGCCTACGAGGCCGCCGCCGCCGGCCGGCTGACCGCGTGGGAGGAGAGCCCGGAGGGCGCGCTAGCGCTGCTCCTGGTGCTGGACCAGTTTCCGCGCAACCTGTTCCGCGGTTCCGCGCGAGCCTTCGCCGCCGACCCGGCGGCCCGCGCGGTCGCCGATCGGGCGATCCGGCGCGGCTTCGACCGGGCCTTCGAGAACCCGGTCCGCCGGTTCTTCTACCTGCCCTACATGCATTCCGAGGACTTGGCCGACCAGGAGCGGTGCGTCGCGCTGTGCCGGACGGCGGGCGACGACGAGGGCGTGCACCACGCGGAGGTGCATGCCGACATCATCCGCCGGTTCGGTCGGTTCCCGCATCGCAACCCCTTGCTGGGGCGCGACACCACGGCCGAGGAGCAGGCCTTCCTGGACGCCGGCGGCTTCGCCGGCTGATCCCGGCCTGGCGCGAAAACGCGCTCTCGACCGTTGCAGAAAGGACGCTACCGCCAAGGTTTCGTCGATTTTGGCGTGTTGAAAACCTTCCTGGGGACGACCACACGAACACCGTTTGGAGCCGACCGATGATCGACACGACGCGTGCAGGCCGCAGCGGATGGCTGGCTGTCGCCGGACTGCTGCTCACCGCGGCCCCCGCTTTCGCGGCCGAGCCGACCGGCGAATGGATGGTCGCGGACGGGGTGGCGAAGGTCCGGATCGAGAACTGCGGCAGCCAGCTCTGGGGCATCGTCTCCTGGGAAAAGGAGCCGGGCGGCACCGACCAGTACAACCCGGACCCGTCGAAGCGCGCCCGGCCGACGCTCGGCATGCCGCTCCTGCTCGGCATGCAGCAGCAGCAGCCCGGCCGGTGGGACGGCGAGATCTACAACGCGCAGAACGGCAAGACCTATACGGCCAACATCCGGCTTTCGAACCCGGACCAGCTCGAGCTGCAGGGCTGCGTGCTCGGCTTCCTGTGCGGCGGCCAGACCTGGACCCGCACGGCGGCGGCGCTGCCGACCCAGAAGCCGGCCGGTGCCAAGCCGGCGGCGACCCGCACCGGCACCACGGGTGCGGCGGCCACGCCGGCCATCGGCGCCAGCAAGCCGTTCGAGACGGTCAAGGACGTCTGTGCCGCGGTGGCCGAGGCGACCGGCATGCCGCAGCTCGCGGAGCAGCCTGCTCCCGCCGCGCCCCGCTCCGGCCCGGCCCGGCCCGCCGCGCCCCGTTGATCGGTCCTGCCGATCGTCGAATACAAAATGCCCGCCGCGAGGCGGGCATTTTTTTGTATCGGAGCGGCGTTCGGTTCGGACGGTGCGTGGCTCGGCGATGCCGGGGCGGTCACTCCGCCGCCGAGACATGGTCCTTGCGGACCGGCGTCTCCGATTCCGAGGTGTTCGGCTCTTCCTTCTCGATCACCCGGGGCGGCCCCATCAGGGCCGGCTGGAACAGCACTGCGAAGCACATCGTGGTGAGCAGCGATAGGGCGAGCAGCTCGCCCATGCTGGACGTGCCCGGATGGCTCGACATCCACAGCGAGCCGAAGGCCGTCGCGGTCGTCAGCGCACTCCAGATGACGGCGCGGGTGAGGCTGGACTGCAGCAACCCGGTCTGCCCGGCCCGCCAGGCCATGATGTAGTAGATCTTGAACGCGACGCCGACGCCGAGGAGCAGCGGCAGGGCGATGATGTTGGCGAAGTTCATCGGCATCCCGATGATGACGCAGAACTCCAGCGTCAGCACGCCGGCGAGCAGCAGCGGCACCAGGGTGAGGAGCACGTCGCCGAACCGCCTCAACACGATCCACAGCAGCAGCATGATCGAGACCAGGGCGTAGCTGCCGGCATGGATGAAGGCCGAGACCACCGTCTCGCCCGACTTCAGGATCGAGATCGGCGCGCCGGTCGCATTCGGGAAGGCGGCCAGCATCGACTGTGCAAAGACGCGGAGCACCGCGGTGTCGTTGGGATCGCCCTTCGGCGTCACCTCGACGCGCACATTGCCGTTCTGGGAGACCCAGTCGCGCACGAAATCTTGCGGCAGCGTCGCGACCGTGACGGGCTGGGCTTCGAGCAGGTCGCGCCATTGGTCCAGGACGGTCTTGAGCGGGAGGATGAAAGCCGTCTCGACCTTGTCCCGCATCGCCTTGTCGGCGTCGGCCAGCTTGCCGAGGGCTGCGGCGAGCCGCTTCGAAGCCTCCGCGCCCGGGCCCGGCCGGTCGACGACGATCTGGGTGAGCAGGTCCTGACCGCGCCGCAGTGCCGCGACGTTGTCGGCATCGGTCGGTGGCGGCATCATCCGGGGCTGCAGGGCAGGGCCCAGGACCTTCTTGAGGCCGTCGATCAGCGCGAGCTTCTGTTCCTGGTCGGACGGCACGAAGCTCGCCAGCGTCAGAACCCGGTTCGCCTCCGGCAGGGCCTTCAGCTTCTCGGCCGCGGCGGCGGCTTCGGTCTCGTTCGGCAGCAGAATGTCGATGGAATTGGCGCCGACATTCGGATCGGCACGCAGCTCCAGCAGGGTCGCGACCGACTCGACGTTCTTGTTGCGCAGGTTGATCGGGTTGAAGTCGAAGGTGAGGAAGTACAGCAGCGGCGCCCCGAGCAGGGCGACCAGGGCGGTGCCGCCGACCACCAGGATGCGATTGCGCTCCAGGAAGCGGTCGACCGGTGCGAGCTGCCGGTAGCCGATTTCGGCGGGCTCTCCGGGTGGGTTGAGGACCTTCAGAAGCGCCGGCAGCAGCGTGATGCTGGTGATCAGGGCGATCAGCATGCCGACGCCGGCGATCTTGCCGAGCTCGGAGATGCCGCTGTAGTCGGTCGGCGTGAAGGACAGGAAGGCGGCCGCGACGGCGCTGGCCGCCAGGGTCAGCGGGGCGCCGATGCGACGCGCCGTGGCGACGAGCGCGGTGCGCATGTCGTCGATCTCGTGGCGCTCGGCCCGGTATCGGACCGCAAACTGAATACCGAAATCGACGCCCAGCCCGATGAACAGGACCGCGAAGGCGACCGAGATCGGGTTGAGCGCATCCACCATCAGGAGGCCCATCGCCGCCGTCATCGACAGGCCGACGAACATGTTGGCGTAGACGGCGAAGATCAGCTTGGCGGAGCGCAGCGCCAGCCACAGGATGCCGAGCACCACCACGATCGTGATGATGGCGTCGCGCACCGCGCCGTGCTGCATGGTGGAGAATTCTTCGTCCGCCATGGCGATAGGGCCGGTGAGCCGCACGCGGGCCTGGTATTGGCCGGCGAGGTCGAGTTCGCGCGCCGCCTCACGGATCGCCGCGGACGCCGCTGCGCCCGGCTCCAGCGCCGAGAAGTCGAGCACCGGCCTCACACTGATGAAGCGCCGCACATCCTGCGGCTGCGGCTCCTTGCCGGTCATCACGGCCTGCCACGAGAAGCTCGCGGGCTTGCCGGCGAGCGCCGTCTCGATCGTCGCGGCGGCACTGTTGAAGGCAGGGGCGGCGGCGTCGAGCGGCACCATGTTGCCGCGCACGCCGGACAGGACCAGCGACATGCCCTGGACGAGGCCGCGCAGGCTCGGGTCGCCGCCGAGCGTCCGCACCAGCGGGCCGGCCTGGGAGAGGCCCTTCACGGTGGCGTCGAGCTCGTCGACCGATTGGAACAGAAGCCCGTTGCGGGCGAAGAACGGACCGGCGCCGGCCTCCTCGACCGAGCGGAAATTCGTGGTGTTCTGCTTCAGCCGCGGCGTCAGCGCGGCGGCGGCGCGCGAGGCGAGCTCCGCGGTGGGCGCATCGACCACGACAAGGATCGAATCGAACCGGCCCGGAAAGGACTTCTCGAACTCGAGCTCGCGCTGGCGCCAGTCCAGCGCCGGCGAGATCAGCTTGTTGACGTCGGTATCGATTGCGAAGTTGCGCGCCGCGTAGACGGCGGAGACGACCGCAAGCACCATATAGATCGCGATGACGGTCTTGGGGTGCCGTATGCAGGACCGTACGGTGCGGACGATCGTTTTGACGAGCATGGGGCCGGTCGTAGGGGTCAGACGAAAATCATGTCGCGTGCCTTGGGTGGCCGTTTCGGACATCGCGTGAGCCCGATCGGTCGAGCAGACCCGATATCCCACTGGCCGCGTCGATGCACCGACGTCGGAACTGGCGGCCCACCAGGGGCCGGCCGAGCATGTCCTTCATAATCGGGCCGGAATTGAGGTGGCAACCCCGCTGACGGCAGGCCTGGAGCGCGTCGCTGGAGCCGAGGACGGCGGAAGCATCCGCCCCGCGGGGTCAACGCACGGAGGGGTTGACGAGTTCAACTCACGGATTATCAATGTCTTACAGCGAAAAAGGGCCCTGACGCCGCCATCGGTCCGCCCGAATGAGGGGCAAAAGGTGCGAACGAGGAGCCGGCCGGGCGTCGCGGCCGTGAAACAACAGGGCGATACACGGGCTCACTTTGCCCTGGAATTGATCTCGGGTGCTGCTGAACGGGCGTTCATGCTTCGTGCGTGCGCTTGAAACGCTGGCGCCTTCCGACTAACACCAGAGGTTCTGCCGCAAGCCGGCGACGGCGCGGCGGTCCGCATGCGAGTTCGGGAAGCAGGAACAATGGCAATACCGTTCTTCAAGGAAATGCGTATTGGTGCGTATGTGCTGAAGCAAAAGATGCTCGGCCGGAAGCGCTACCCGCTCGTGCTGATGCTGGAGCCTCTGTTCCGCTGCAATCTGGCCTGCGCCGGGTGCGGCAAGATCGACTACCCCGAGACGATCCTGAACCAGCGTATGTCGGTCGCCGACTGCCTCGCCGCGGTGGACGAGTGCGGCGCCCCGATGGTCGCCATCCCGGGCGGCGAGCCGCTGATCCACAAGGAGATCGGCGAGATCGTCGCCGGCATCGTGGCGCGCAAGAAGTTCGTGTCGCTGTGCACCAATGCGCTGCTGCTGGAGAAGAAGCTGCATCTCTTCCAGCCGTCGCCCTACCTGTTCTTCTCGGTCCATCTCGACGGCCTGAAGGAGCACCACGACCGCTCGGTCTGCCAGAAAGGCACGTTCGACCGCGCCGTCTCGGCGATCCGGGCCGCCAAGGCCAAGGGCTTCGCCGTCAACGTCAACGCGACCATCTTCGAAGGCATGCCGGCCGAGGACATCGCGGCTTTCATGGACTTCACCGAGGAGCTCGGCGTCGGCGTGTCGATCTCCCCCGGCTACGCCTACGAGCGCGCCCCGGACCAGCAGCACTTTCTCGCCCGTCGCCGCACCAAGGAGCTGTTCCGCAAGGTGTTCGCGCTCGGCAAGGGCAAGAAGTGGCAGTTCATGCATTCCGGCCTGTTCCTCGACTTCCTGGCCGGGAATCAGGAGTTTCGCTGCTCGCCCTGGGGCATGGCCACCCGCAACATCTTCGGCTGGCAGAAGCCCTGCTACCTGCTCGGGGAGGGCTACACCAAGACCTTCAAGGAGCTGATGGAGACCACCGACTGGGACTCCTACGGCACCGGGCGTTACGAGAAGTGCGCCGACTGCATGGCGCATTGCGGCTACGAGCCGACCGCGGCCGACGCCACGCTGACCAATCCGCTGTCGGCGCTGCGGGTGGCGCTGTTCGGGATCAAGACCGAGGGCGACATGGCCCCCGAGATCTCGCTCGATGCCCAGCGCCCGGCCGAATACGTGTTCTCGCGTCACGTCGAGAACAAGATCGCCGAGATCCACGCCGCCGAGCCGGACAAGAAGCAGCACCTCACCGCGGCGGAGTGACACTGGCATTCGGCGGCTGATGGATCCGGCCGTCATTCCGGGGCGCGGCACAGCCGCGAACCCGGCTCCAGCGGTAAACTCGGTAGTTTCGGCTGGATTCCGGGTTCGGCGCTGCGAGCCGCCCCGGAATGACCGGGCTCACATCCCGAACGCGACCTTGCGGTCGTTCGATCGCTTGAGGTTGCGGTAGCGCGCCATCGCCCACAGCGGGAAGAATTTCCGGTAGCCGTGGTAGCGCAGGTAGAACACCCGCGGAAATCCCGTCGCGGTGTAGCGCTCCTCGTCCCACAGGCCGTCCGGCGCCTGGGTCCGGGCCAGATAGGCGACCCCGCGCTCGACGGCCGGGTGGTCGACCTCGCCGGCCGCCATCAGCGCCAGCAGGGCCCAGGCGGTCTGCGACGAGGTGCTCGGGGCCGGCTCGTAGCCCTTGTAGTCGAGCTTGTAGCTGGTTCCGTCTTCGCCCCAGCCGCCGTCGACGTTCTGGATTCGGATCAGCCAATCGGCGGCCTTGCGCACCGCCGGATCGTCGCGGCCGAGGCCGGCGGCGTTGAGGGCACACAGCACCGACCATGTGCCGTAGACGTAGTTGAGGCCCCAGCGGCCATACCAGCTTCCGTCGGCGAGCTGGGTCTGGCGCAAGTAATCGACGCCGCGTGCCATCGCCGGGCTCGTCTGCAGCGTGTCGCCGAGCTGCGCCAGCATGGAGACGCAGCGGGCCGCGACGTCCTCGGTCGGGGGGTCGAGCAGCGCGCCGTGGTCCGAGAACGGGATGTTGTTGAGATACGTGTAGGTGTTGTCGGCGTCGAAGGCGGCCCAGCCACCGTTGCGGCACTGCAGGCCGAGCACCCACTCGCGCGCCCGCTCGATCGCCGTGTCGTAGCGACCCGTGCCGTCGGGGCTCTGGCGAACGCGGTCCATCGCCATCACCACGACGGCGGTGTCGTCGAGGTCCGGATAGTGGGCGTTGACGTATTGGAAGGCCCAGCCGCCCGGCCGCACGCCGGGGCGTGTCTCGGCCCAGTCGCCGGCGAGGTCGAGCACCTGCAGGGGCTTCAGCCAGTCGAGGCCCTTGGTGGCCTGCGCGACCGCCTTGTCGCCGCCGGCCTCGAGCAAGGCGTGGCAGGTCAGCGCCGTGTCCCATACCGGCGAGACGCAGGGCTGGCAGTAAGCCTCTTCGTCGCCGACGACCAGCAGCTTCTCGATCGAGCGCCGGGCGACGGCGCGTTCCGGATACTCGGGCGGAAAGCCGAGCACGTCGAACATCATCACCGAGTTGGCCATCGGCGGGTAGATCGCGCCGAGCCCGTCCTCGCCGTTGAGCCGTTCGCGCACGAAGGCGAGTGCCGCCTCGATGGCGCGCTTGCGCGGGCCGCGCGGCATCAGCGGATCGAGGCCCCGCAGCACCATGTCGATGCCGCGGAACAGCAGGAACCACGACCAGCTCTGGTGCGGGGCCTTCTTGGGCGGTCCGACCGTCGCGGGCGGCTCGACGAACAGCTCGTCGATCGTCACGCCGCGCCGATTGCGCGCCTTCGGCTTCAAGGTCTGCAGCACCAGCAGCGGCACGATGGTGGTGCGGGCCCAGTAGGAGATCTTCCAGATCGTGAAGGGCGCCCAGCGCGGCAGGAAGATGATCTCGGGGGGCATCACGGGCACGGCGCGCCACGGGATCACGCCATAGAGGGCGAGCTGGATGCGGGTGAAGACGTTGACCTTGGAGCCGCCACCGTGCGCCAGGATCGCCTCGCGGGCCCGTCGCATGTGCTCGGCGTCCGGCGAGTCGCCGATCATCTTCAAGGCGAAATAGGCCTTCACGCTCGCGCTGATGTCGAAGTCGCCGTCCTTGAACAGCGGCCAGCCGCCGTGCTCGCCCTGGATGCGGCGGATATAGACGCCGATCTTACGCTCCAGCTCGGGATCCGGCGTCTCGCCCAGATGATGCACCAGCAGGACGTATTCGGACGGGATGGTGGCGTCGGCCTCCAGCTCGAACACCCAGTGCCCGTCGCCCTTCTGATAGGTCAGCAGGGCGTCGGTCGCCTTCTGGATATGGGCTTCCAGCGCCGCCGTCAGGGTTGCCCCTGCGACTGGGGTGGCGTCGGCCAAGGTCGTCACGTCTCGCATCGGACTGCTCTCGTCTTCGGTCGTGTTCTTCTTGCTCAGATCAGGGCGGCCGCGGCATTGCCGGAGCGGATCGCGCCCTCGATGGTCGAGGGCAGGCCGGTGTCGGTCCAGTCGCCGGCCAGAGCCAGGTTCCGCCACGCCGTCTTGGTGCCCGGGCGGCGGGCGTTCTGCTCGGGCGTCGCCGCAAAAGTGGCGCGGCGCTCGCGCACGATCTGCCAGGCCGGCAGGTCTCCGGTGAGGCCGGTCACGGCGCAGACTTCTGTCCAGACGGTCGCCGCGAGGGCCTCGCGCGGCTCCTTCATGAACCGGTCGGCGTTGCTGGTGGTCACCGAGACGCGATCCGGAAACACGAAGATCCACTCGGCCGTGCCACCGAGCACGCCGGTGACGGTCGGAGTCCCGGCCGGAGCCACGGCGCGGAAATGGGTGTTGAGGATGGAGCGGAACGCCGTCGGCCCGGTGAGGCCGGGCACCAGCGCGGTGGCGGCCCAGGCCGGCACAGCCATGATCACGGCATCGTCCGGGCCGAGATCGATGCGGCCGTCGCCGAAATCGAGAGCCGTGACGCGGTCGCCGTCGAGCACCAGGCCGCGCAGCTCGTGATCCATGCGCACCGTAGCGCCGCGATCGCGCAAGAACGCGACCGCCGGCTCGACGAACACGGTGCCGAGCCCGTCGCGGGCAATGCGCGGCCGGCAGGCCTCCCCGCCCAGCGCCAGCGTCTCGCGGACGATGTTGCGGGCGAGCAGCGCCGAGGATTCCGGCGGCGACGTGTTCAGCGCCGCCACCATCAGGGGCTCGATCAGCCGGTCGTAGAGCGGGCCCTTGCAGGCGATGACCTCACCGAGGGCCCGGTCCGACGCCACCAGGATCTTCGCAAGCCCGAGATAGTCCCGCCAATGCGTGTCGGGCACCCGCTTGGCGGGATCGAAGATCCACCAGGGGATGCGGCCGTCGCTGATGCGCAGCGTCCAGCTCTTCCGGGTCTCGAGGTCGTGGAAGGCGAACTCGGCCTTGTCGGGTCCGCCGAGCCGGTGCTCGGTGCCGATCGCCTTGGCATAGGCATGGGCGGCGTGGTTGCCCGACAGCAGCAGGTGGTTGCCGTTGTCGATGAACAGTCCGGTCGCATGGTCGTGATAGGAGCGGCAGCGGCCGCCCGGATGCGCCGTCCCCTCGTGTACCGTGATGGCGCGCCCGCTACCCGACAGGCGCACCGCGGCGGCGAGGCCGGCAAGGCCGGCCCCGATGATGTGGACAGCGCCCTGCATCACACGAACCCGTACTGCAGCACGATCAGCAGGAGGGAGAGCTTGTTCACCCGCACCGGCTCGCGCGGCGGTGCGAAGCCGCGCGCCGCGAGGTCGTCCAGGATCGCGCGGTAGACCTTCCCCATGATCCGTGGGGCTCGCACCATCCAGCGCGGCGACCGGTCCATCACCTCGTCGGCGGCTTCGAAGTGCGTGCGGGCGCGCTCGATCAGGATATGGCCGACCTGGCCGACGGCGGCATGCGCCGCGACCCTGCGCGGATCGGTGGTGTCGATGCCGGCCTCCTGCAGCAGCTCGCGCGGCAGATAGAGGCGGCCGTTCTCGGCATCCTCGTCGATGTCGCGCAGGATGTTGGTGATCTGCAGGGCGCGACCGAGATGATGGGCGAGGCGCTCGCCGTCCGGCTCGCCCATGCCGAAGGCCTTCACCGACAGGCGCCCGACCGCGCTGGCGACCCGGTCGCAATAGAGATCGAAGGTGGCGAGATCGGGCGCGCGGATGTCCTCGGCCGCGTCCATCTCCATGCCCTCGATGATCGCGATGAAGTCCTCCTTGCGGAGCCCGAACTCCTCGATCGCGTGGGCGAGGCCGCGATGCTCGGGGGCGACCCGGCTGGCATAGACGGCGTCGAGCTCTTGTCTCCATCGGCCGAGCCCGGCGATCCGCTCGGCGCGCGGCGCCGGCGAATCGGCGATGTCGTCGACGTGCCGGCAGAACGAGTAGATCTCGAACATGGCGTCGCGGCGGGCCCGCGGCAGCATGCGCATGGCGAAGTAGAACGAGCTTCCGGCGGCGCGGCGCGCGGCCAGCGGCTCTGCTTCTTCTGTATGAACGGCGAGCTGGGTCATGTCCGACGTCGCTGGTTCGAAGGATCGGTCGAAGCCGTGTCCGGGAGGACTGCCGCGACCGGAGGGCGCCTGAAGCGCCCGAGAATGCCTCTGACGATACCGAGGAGGCCGCGGGCGGCGACCTCGGGCTTGGCGAGGTGCACGCGCTCGGAGAGCGGATCGCGCACCTTCAACATGGCGGTCAGGCGCTCGGCCAGCGACTGGATGACGGCGACCTCGAGGGCGAGGCGGCGGTCGCGGATCAGCGACGAGAACACGCGGCTCTCGTCGAGCAGGCCGGCGGTGCGATCGGCGAGGCCGGCAATGCAGGCTTTCAGCGCAGGGCTCGCGCGCTCGGCGCCGAGATCCTCGACGGCGGCACCGTGGGCCGCAAAGGTGTCGAGCGGGATGTAGACGCGGTCGAGCGCCCGGTAGTCCTTGGCGCAGTCCTGCAGGTGGTTGATGATCTGCAGCGCCGCGCAGAGCTGGTCGTTGGCGTCCCAGGTGGTGCCGCGCTCACCGTGCAGGTCGAGCACGAAGCGCCCGACCGGCATGGCCGAGTAGCTGCAGTAATCCATCAGGTCCGAGAAATCCGCGTAGCGGCGCTTGGTGACGTCGAGCCGGAACGCGGTGAGGAGATCGCGCGCGTGGCGCGGCGAGAGCGCCCGGTCGGCCAGGGCGATCTTCAGCGCGACGCCCTGCGGCTCGCTGCTGCCTCGGCCCAGCAGGCTGCCCTCCAGCCGGTCCAGGAAGGCGAGCTTCTCGGCCTCGGGCAGGGAAGGATGGTCGGCGATGTCGTCGGCGACCCGCACGAACTCGTAGAAGGCCAGGATCGCCGGACGGTAGCGCGGATGGACGATCCAAGACGCGACCGGGAAGTTCTCGTCGTGCGACCCCTTGCCGGATCGCATCTCGGCGGCGCTGACGGTCACGATGCGGGCCCGATAGCCGGCGACGCGGCGCCCGGGGCGACCGGGAGCCGTGCGGAATGGGACACGGGGGCGGACATCGGGATCATGGCGCGAACGACAGGCCCTTGCTGGTGAAACGAAGCCCGCGTGTGAACCAGCGATTGGCCGATAGGCGGGCCGGATCGCCTAGGGGCAGCGCGCGCGGACGATAGCGCAATGTTCGAGTGCTGCAAGGCGTCAAAAGTTCAAAGCATGCAGGGACCTGGGAGTCAACGCGCGCGGCCGGTCACAACGCTTGTTCCGGCTTGCTTTTTGGCCGCCATGCTCGGGCCGGCGGGGCAGGGCGGGGAAACCGGTGGGCCACCCGCCGGAACAGCCGGCCTGGCCGGTTCGGGCCCGGAACCCGGTTGCCCTCGCGGGCCGCGATGATTAAGCCAGAGGCAACAGTCCCGTCTCCGGGCGGTATGACCCTGTGCCATGCGGGTGCGGGCGGCTCCGGAGGAAGGGGGATCGCGGGAGAGCCGACTTGTTGGGCAAGACCAAGCACGCCGACGTCGCCAAGGCCGACGCCGGATTTCCCGAGCGGCTGGACGCCGTTGCTGCCGATACGGAGGCGCTTCTGGACCGCCTTCTGGACGCCGAAGCGGTCCCCGGCGAGCGCATCCGGCCGGCGCGCGTCCTTGAGGCCATGCGGTACGCCAGCCTGGGGGGCGGCAAGCGGTTTCGCCCGTTCCTGGCGGTCGAATCGGCGCTTCTTTTCGGTGGCGACCGCGAGCGCGCCCTGATGGTCGGAGCGGCGGTGGAGTTCGTCCACTGCTACTCCCTGGTGCATGACGACCTTCCCTCGATGGACAACGACGACCTTCGGCGCGGACGGCCGACCACCCACAAGGCGTTCGACGAGGCCACGGCCATCCTGGCGGGCGACGCCCTTCTGACCTTCGCGTTCGACGTGCTGGGCCGGCCCGAGACCCACCCGGACGCCGCCGTGCGTATCGACCTCGTCCTCGCCCTGGCCCGCGCCTCCGGGCTCGGCGGCATGGTGGGGGGACAGATGCTCGATCTCGCCGCCGAGGGGCGCTTCGCCGCCGGCACCCCGCAGCCGCTCGATCGCGACGCGACCGAGGTCATGGAGTCGATGAAGACCGGAGCGCTGCTGCGCTTCTCCTGCGTCGGCGGCGCCATCGTGGCGGGGGCCGACCGCGACGCCCAGGCGGCGCTCGATCGGTACGGCACGGCAATCGGCAAGGCATTCCAGGTCGCCGACGACCTTCTCGATGCCGAAGGGGATCCGGCGACGGTGGGCAAGGCGACCAAGAAGGACGCCGGGCTCCACAAGGCGACGCTGGTCCGCATCATGGGCATCGACGGGGCCCGCCGGGCGCTCGCCGACTTGGTGGCCGAGGCGGAGGATGCGATCGCCTCCTTCGGAGCCCACGCCGACATTCTCCGGGCTGCCGCGCGGTTCGTGGCCGAGCGCAGCCACTGACGAGGGGCCGCGACGGCACGAAACCGTCAGTCATTCGTCTCGCGAATGCCGGCCCTGCTCGGGCGCGACGGCTTCCCCGTCGCGCAGCCTCGCGTTTTTGAACCGCGAGGCAAAGCGGTGTGGCCGTAGCGAAACTGGTGTTCCGGCGCCCGGACCGCGGCCGGTCCGCGAGGCGAGTCCGTCGGTCCGGTAGGCGGAACGGCCCGCGTGGTTTGAGCGAGGTCAATGCCACGTCGACCCCGAACGTTCATGTCACGTTCCGACAAGAAACGCTGCTCGGGGGAAACGCTCGGTCCGTCCTGGTGCTTCGCCGGGTGAGTTCCCCGCCCCAATTCTCGCAGGCGACGTGCCATGTCGAGCCTACCCGACTCCCGCGGCTTCGAGATCGTCGCGCGCCAAGACTTCTCCGACGTCACCTATCTGCTCGAGGTGCGTCATCCGCTGATGGCCAAGGCCGCGCGGGCCGGCCAGTTCGTCATCGTGATGCTCCACGATCACGGCGAGCGGATTCCTCTCACGATCGCCGACTTCGACCGCGAGCGCGGCACCATCACGCTGGTCATCCAGGCGGTGGGCAAGACGACCCGCGAGATGCAGCAGGTCTGCAAAGTCGGCACGCATCTGCTCGCGCTCGCCGGCCCGATGGGCGAGCCCAGCCACATCGGCGGGCAGCGCCGCGTCGTGTGCGTCGGCGGCGGACTCGGCGTCGCGCCGATCTATCCGCAGGCGCGCGCCTACAAGGAGGCCGGCGCCAGGGTCACGGCCGTGGTGGGATTCCGCACGAAGGACCTGGTCTTCTGGGAGGACAAGTTCCGCGCCTGCTGCGACGAGGTGATCGTCTGCACGGACGACGGCTCCGCCGGGCTCAAAGGTAATGTTGTCGAGGGTCTGCGCCAGGCGATCGCGGCCCAGCCCGACACCGACGAGGTCGTTGCGATCGGCCCACCCGTGATGATGAAGGCCTGTGCCGAGGCGACGCGGCCGCACGGCATCAAGACCGTCGTCAGTCTCAATCCCATCATGGTGGACGGCACCGGTATGTGCGGCGGCTGCCGCGTGAAGATCGGGACCGGCATCAAGTTCGCTTGCGTCGACGGGCCCGACTTCGACGCGCATCAGGTCGACTTCGACGATCTCATGGTTCGCCTCAAACGGTTCGCGGTCGCCGAGAAAGCGGCCCTGGACCGTTACGAGGAGCATTGCCGGATCGGCCGCAAGGCGGACCGGTGAGGGACGAGATGACGCGAACGTCGAAACGAGCGCGGTGACCCGATGGCCAAGAGAAAGACGATCCGGACGATCCCGCGGGAGCGGGCGCCGGTGGGCGAGCAGGATCCGCAGGCGCGCATCCGCAATTTCGACGAGGTGACGCTGCGCTTCACGCCCGAGCAGGCGCAGCTCGAGGCGAGCCGCTGCATCGAATGTCCGCGACCGGTCTGCACGCCGGGCTGCCCGGTCGGCGTCGACATCAAGGGATTCATCGCCAAGATCGCGGCGAACGATCTGCGCGGCGCCTACGACGTCATCACCCAGACCAATCTGCTGCCCGCCGTCTGCGGCCGCGTCTGTCCGCAGGAGAACCAATGCGAGGGCAGTTGCGTGGTCGGCAACCAGCTCGCGCCCGTCGCGATCGGTCGGCTCGAGCGCTATGTCGGCGACACCGCGATCGCCGAGGGCTGGAGCAACATCCCCTATATCGAGCCGAACGGCTTCAAGATCGGCATCGTCGGCTCCGGGCCGGCCGGCATGGCCTGCGCGGCCGACATGGCGAAGGCCGGCTGCGACGTGACGGTGTTCGAGGCCTTCCACGTGCCGGGCGGCGTGCTGCGCTACGGCATCCCGGATTTCCGCCTGCCCAACGCCGTCGTCGACGCCGAGATCCGCAATCTCGAGAAGCTCGGCGTCAAGTTCGTCTGCAACACGCTGGTCGGCCGCCTGTTCTCGATCGAGCAGATGGTCGGCGAGATGGGCTACGACGCGGTGTTCATCGGCACCGGGGCCGGCTATCCGAGCTTCCTCGGCATTCCGGGAGACTCGCTCAACGGCGTCCTGTCGGCCAACGAGCTCTTGACCCGCTGCAACATGATGCAGGCGAAGGACCGCGGCTTCGACACGCCGCTGCCGATCGGCGCCCGCGTCGCCGTGATCGGCGCCGGCAACACCGCCATGGACGCCATGCGGGTGTGCCGCCGGCTCGGCGCCGAGGAGGTCCACTGCATCTACCGTCGCAGTCGCGCCGAGGCGCCGGCGCGGCTCGAGGAGGTGCACCACGCCGAGCAGGAGGGCATCGACTTCCACTGGCTCACCGCCCCGGTCGCCGTGCTGGACGACGGGAAGGGCGGGGTGCGCGGCATGCGCTGCGTGCGCATGGAGCTCGGCGAGCCGGACGCGTCCGGCC
>NZ_NPEX01000005.1:26929-53657 GCF_003258865.1 Rhodoplanes roseus
GGCCGCCGGCGTCCGGTGACCGTGAAGGGCAGCGAGTACGAGTTCGCCTGCGATCTCGTGGTCGTCGCGATCGGCACCAATGCCAATCCGATCATCGGCCAGACCTCCAAGATCGAGCTCGACAAGCGCGGCTACATCGCGACCGACGAGACATTCGCGACGTCGCTGGCCGGCGTCTATGCGGGGGGCGACATCGTGACCGGCGCCGCCACCGTGATCAAGGCGATGGGCGCGGGCCGCACCGCGGCGCGCGCCATGATCGAGTATCTCGGCCTTCGCGACACCGATGCCGTCTACCGCACCCCGGCGGGTCCGGAATCGGCGTTGTTCGGCCTCGATCCGGGCGAGCACAATTTCGTCCGCGTGCGGACGGCGTGAGACGGGCCCGCGAGACGGGCCGGACGACGAAGAAGAACACGAGACTGTCATGAGCGAGACGCTGACGTCGGTGCGAGAGGACGAAACGGCGCCGGAGCCGCCGCTGCCCCGCGACTCCATCGGCAAGACGGTCGTCACGACGCTCGACGAATGCGTCGTCGAGATCGTCAGCGACTCGGGCGAGGGTGCGCAGCGCTGCGGCCAGTCGCTCGGCGCGATCGCGGCTCGCATGGGCAACGGCGTGTGGACGGTCGAGATCATCCCGGCCGAGATCCAGCCGCCGGCCCGCAGCATCGCGGGCGCGAGCGGCAACCGCATCCGGCTCGGCGCCAAGCGGATCGCCAACGGCGGCGACGGCGTCGACGTGGTCGTCGCGTTCAACGAGCAGGTGCTGCTCGGGCGCGTCCGCTCCGGCGAGCTGAAGCCCGGCTGCACCATCTTCCTCGAGAGCAAGTGGCGGACCCACGGCGACCCGCGCATCGCCGCGGCGTATCGCGAGACCTACGAGGAGCTGGTCGAACTCGGCTATCTCGTCATCGAGGTCCCGTTCGAGGCGCTGTGCAAGCCGATCGTGCCGGATCCGCGCCGCGGCAAGAACATGTTCGTGCTCGGCCTTCTGTGCAGCCTGTTCAGCTTCGACCTCAAGCTGGCACGCGAGCAGGTGCGGCTGACGTTCCGCAAGAAGTCGGACACGGTCGTGCGCTCCAACCTCGCCCTGCTGGAGGCCGGTGCGGCCTGGGCCGAGGGCAATCTCGACGTCAAGTATCGGATCCCGGCGTCCCGCGCCAAGGAGCCGCAGATCGTCGTCAACGGCAACACCTCGATCGCGCTCGGCGTGCTCGCCTCGGGCATGGAAATCTGCGCCATGTACCCGATCACCCCGGCGACCTCGGCGTCGCATTATCTGAGCGAGGTGTTCGAGCGGGTCGGCGGAATCGTCCATCAGGCCGAGGACGAGATCGCCGCCTGCACGTTCGCGATCGGCGCCTCCTATGCCGGCAAGTGCGCCGTCACCATCACGTCGGGCCCGGGCTACTCGCTCAAGCAGGAGGCGATCGGCCTCGCCGTGATGTGCGAGATCCCGCTCGTCGTCGTCAATGTCCAGCGCGGCGGCCCGTCCACGGGCCAGCCGACCAAGGGCGAGCAAGGCGATCTGCTCACGACGATCTACGGCAGCCACGGCGACGCGCCCAAGGTGGTGATGGCGGCCTCGACGATCGAGGACTGCTTCTACTCGGTGATCACGGCGCGAAAAATCGCCGAAGCCTTCAACATGGTCGTGGTCGTTCTCTCCGATTCCAACCTGGCGACATCGCAGCAGCCGTTCCCGCGGCCGAAATTCGACGAGGCGTGGCTGGCGCCGCCGATCGACCAGAGCCCGGTGCCGTTCGGCACCAAGCCTTACGACTGGAATCCCGACACAGGGCTCATCCGCCGCATCGTGCCGGGCCAACCGAACGGCATGCACACCATCACGGGCTTGGCGCACGACCGCGACGGTCGCGTCGCCTACGATCCGGTGATCAACCAGGAGTCGATCCGGGCCCGCAGCCTCAAGCTGGCGTCGCTGCAGAAGACTCTCAAGCCGCCGCCGGTGTTCGGCGATCCGGAGGGCGATCTCCTGATCGTCGGCTGGGGATCGACTCGGGGCGCCATCGAGGAGGCCGTCACTCGCGCTCGCGACGAGGGACTGAAGGCGTCGTCCACCCACCTGCATTTCCTCCAGCCGCTGCAACCCGGCATCAAGGAGATCATGCAGCGCTTCAAGCAGGTGCTGTGCGTCGAGCAGAATTGGTGCGACCGCCCCGACGACATGATGATCGACGAGAACAATCGGCGCTACTCGGCGCTCGCCATGATGCTGCGCAGCCGTTTCCTTGTCGACATCGACTGCTGGGGCGAGGTGATGGGCCAGCCGATCAAGCCCGGCACCATCCACGACCTCATTCGCGCACGGCTCGCGTGACGGGAGACACATCATGTCGGCGCCCATGCACGATTGCCTGATCCGGATGGTCGAGGACGAGCATCCGCTGGAGGACTACCAGAGCGGGGTCCCGCGCTGGTGCAGCGGTTGCGGTGACAACGCCGTGCTGGCCGCCGTCCAGCGTCTCTGCCGCGACGAGAACCTGCGGCCCGAGAAGCTCGCCTTCGTGTCGGGCATCGGCTGCGCCAGCCGTTTTCCGCATTACATGCGGACCTACGGATTTCACGGCATTCACGGGCGGGCCCTGCCCATCGCCGAAGGCGTCAAGATGGCGCGGCCGGATCTGCACGTCTTCGTCAACACCGGCGACGGCGACTGCTGCTCGATCGGCGCGGCGCACTGGCTGCACGCGATCCGCTACAACATGAACATGACCGTGGTGCTGCACGACAACCACGTCTACGGCCTGACCAAGATGCAGGTCTCGCCGACCTCGCCGAAGGGTCTGCGCAGCAACACGACGCCGCACGGATCCTACCTCGACGCGCTCAATCCGCTGACCGTGACGCTGGGTGTCACCAACGTGTCGTTCGTGGCGCAGGCGGTCGACTGGATCCCCGAGGTGGTGCACGCCGTCATCCAGGCCGCGTTCCACCACAAGGGCTTCTCCTTCGTGCGCATCATCCAGCGGTGCCCCGAGTTCCTGCCGAAGATGTGGGAGCCGTGGCTGCACGATCCGCAGAAGACGCTGCTGCTCGAGCACCAGGATGGCATCGGCTACAGCGCCGGCCTGCAGAAAATCTACAAGAACCGGCAGGCTCACGATCCGGCCGACATCCACAAGGCACGCGAGATCGCGTCCTGCATCGACCCGATCCCGGTCGGCATCCTGTACCGGGACGACAGCGTGCCCTGCTACGAGGACATCCGCGAGGCCGGCAAGCCGCGGCCGATCGAGATGGTGCGCTCCGGACTGGAGGCCGAGCTCGACAAGTTCACGGTGTGGCCCGACGCCGCCGACGCCGGCGCGCCGACCCCCTGAGACATTCGGAGGCCCGCCAGCCGCGGGACGAGACCCATGGACGCGGACGTCAAGACCCAGCTCGCCTTCCACGTGCTCGGACGCAGCCCGGCCGGTGCCAAGCCTGCCGGCAGCGTCGGGCGGCTCCGACCGGCACTGCTCGCCGCGTTCCGGGACCTCGCGACGCTGAGGCACGACTTTCCGCTCGTGCTGGTGCGCGACGCCGAACCCGCCGACGCGGTGCAGACGCTGACCAGCCTGATCAATGCAGCGCTCCAGAAGGTGGCGCCGCGCGGCACCGCGGGCGAGCGCATGCGTCGCCAGGTGCTGCGGGTCGAGCGCGAGATCCGTCGGCGTGCGTCGGGCGGCGGGATGCTCTCCGCGGCTTGGGACGAGGCCGCGGCCGCGCTGGCGGTGGACGGGGAGATAGGATTCGCCGAGAGCGCCGCGCTCGCCAAGGCCGCGCTCGCTGTCGACGGCGAGCTTCTCGATTGCAGTGCGGCCACGCCGCTGCGGCTCGTCCGCCATGTCTGGCGGCTCGTCCAGGAGCAGAAGCTCGCCGCTCTGGCCGACCGGGTCGAGGGCCTGATCCTGAAGCTCGCCGACATCCTGATGGCCGACCACGCGCGGTCCGAGGCGGGTCGTGCGCCCGATGCGCTGGCCGCGTCGATCGGCTCGGGCTTTGCCGGCCTGTTCGATTTCGGCGCCATGTCGGAGCTGCTCGGATCCGTCGCCGCCGGGCCCGTGTCCAAGCGCCGCCGCCAGCGAATCGAGCAGGCGCTCGCCGTGCTCGAGGCGCAGCCGCTGCTCACCGCGCTGCGCGCCCGCGACCGCGCCGCCGAGGACGAGGCGCTCGCCGCTCTGGTCGTCGAGGATTGCACGGCGGCGCTCGCCGCCTGGCGGGCGCAGCGGCCGTCGCTCGTCGCCCTCATCAGGGCGATCGCCATCGCCGAGCTGGAGATCGAGGGACGCTACTCGGAGGAGGAGCACGATCCCTTCTTCGCGGCGTTTTCGGAGGCGTCGCTGCGAGCGTCCGATCTCGCCCTCGGACCCGATCTGCTGGTGTGTGTCGAGGATGCCGGTGCGCTCCGTCGCGCGGAGGTCATCGAGCTTCTCTCCGCCGGTGCGCCAGTGAAGGTTCTGGTCCTCACCAGCGATCTTCTGGGCGACCCGGCCGCCGAGCCGGGCGGGCCGACGCTCGCCGGCACGCGGCTCGCCACCATGGCGACGGGCCTCGACGACGCCTATGTGCTGCAGGCCTCTGCCGCGATGCTCGGCCGCTGCGGCGGGCGCATCGCCCGCGGTCTCGCCTATGCGGGGCCGGCGCTGTTCTCGGTCTACACCGGGGCGGCATCCGCCGATGTGCTGCCGCCCTATCTGCAGGCGGCCGCAGCCACCCAGTCGCGCGTCTTCCCGTCCTTCACCTACGACCCGTCGGCCGGACCGGGGCTCGCGGCGCGGTGGGACGTCGCCGACAATCCGCGGCCCGACACCGATTGGAGCGTCCATCCGTTCCGCTGCGAGGACGCCGCGCACAAGCGCATCGAGGTCGATCTCGCCTTTAGCCCGGCCGATCTGATCGCCGGAGATCCGCGCCATGCGGGCCTGTTCGCACTCGTCGAGAGTGCGCACTGGAACGATGCCATGGTCCCCGTCGATGCCTGGCTGGCCGGCCCGCAGCCGATCGGCGCTGTCCCTTATGTGGCGGTGGTGGACGACCAGAACCGGCTCTACCGCGCCGTCGCGAGCGAGCCCGTCATCGCCGCCGCGCGCCGTTGCCGCGAGGCGTGGCACCGTCTGCAGGAGCTCGGCGACATCCACAATTCGTGGGCCGAGCGGCGCTCGCAAGCCGAACGTATCGCCCGCGAGGACGCCGCCCGCGAGGCGGCCGAGCTGGCCGCGGAGGAGAGCGGCGAGGCCGCTTCCGCATCGGCCGTTCCCACGCCCGTCGCGAAGGCGCCCGCCACGACGCCGGCGAAGCCGGCACCCGTCCCGGAACCGCCGGCCGCGCCGAGCGGGGAGGCCTATATCGAGACGCCGCGCTGCACCAGCTGCAACGCCTGCCTCCAGGTGAATGCCCGCCTGTTCGTCTACGACGGCAACAAGCAGGCGCTCATCGGCGATCTTTCGGCCGGCACGTTCCGCCAGCTGGTCGAGGCGGCCGAGAGCTGCCCGGTCGGCATCATCCATCCGGGGGAGCCGCGCAATCCGAGCGAGTCGGATCTGGACGATCTCCGCCGCCGCTCCAAGGTTTTCGCGGGCTGAGATCGCGGGTCGAGACGGCAGGGTTCATTCCGGTTATTCGACGCTCGGACTCGTCATGGCCGCGCTCGTCGCGGCCATCGCGTCTCGATGTCTCCCGAAAGCAAGGCGTGGATGGCCGCAACAAGCCCGGTCATGACCCGGCCTGGGAGGAGGGGCAACGATCGCGGCCCCGGCGCGACCGTTTCTTGACAGCCCGGACCCGCCCTCCCACACTCGCTCCACTTTATATGACGTGTTGCGGCGCGGTTCTTGCATTTCGATGGCGCTCGCCATCGGTGCCGGCCGGATCCCTCGGGCTTTCATCGGGCTTCTCGCCCGGCACGCCAAACGGAGACCACGACATGATCGGATCTCGTTCGTCACGGGGGTGTTTCGCTGCGGCCGTCGTGGCGGTCGCCGCGTTGCTCGGAGGGTCGGGCCCGGCCGCGGCGCAGGATACGGTGAATGTTCGCTTCTCGTGGAAGATGAAGGGCGAGTACGGCACGTACTTTCTGGCGCAGGAGAAGGGGCTGTTCAAGGCCGCGGGCCTGGACGTGAAGCTCGGCGAAGGCGCCGGCGCCCAGGCCGCCCTCGGGGCGTTGATACAGGGGCAGGAGGACATCGTGGTGCTGCCCGGCGTGTTCGCGCTCAGCGCCATCCAGAAGGGCATCCCGGTCAAGATCATCGCGCTCTATCACCCCAAGACACCGGTGACGCTGATCACCTATCCGGAGAAGGCGGCCAAGACGCCGAAGGATCTGGTGGGCATGACGGTCGCCCATTCGGTCGGCGAGACCGGCACCAGCTATCTCGACGCCTTCCTGCGGCTCAACAAGGTCGATCCTGCCTCGGTGAAGCGCACGCTGATGAATGCGCAGGCGCGCGTGCCGGCCTTCATCCAGAAGCAGGTGGACGTGGTCAGCGTGTACCAGACCAACGACCTGCCGATCATCCGCGAGCAGCACAAGGGAACCGACTTCGTGGTGATGGACATGGTCGAGTTCGGCCTCGCCGTGCCCGGCATGGCGCTGGTCACCAGCGACCAGAATCTCGTCAAGAAGCCCGATGTGCTCAAGCGCTTCCTCAAGGCCTCGGCCGCCGCCGTGCGCGACGCCAAGGCCGATCCGATGGCCGCGACCCAGGCGATCCGCAAGGCTTGGCCGTCGCCGCCGACAGAGACCGCCGTGCTGGAGCAGGTCAAGGCGACGGTCGGGGCGATCCCGGTGCCGGCCGGCCACGAGATCGGCTGGATGGAGGAGAAGACCATCACGGATGCGCTCGAGCTGCTGAAATCGGCGGGCGAGATCGACGCGCCCAAGCCGGCCGCGACCTACTACACCAACGTGCTGCTGGCGCCCTGAGCGGCGCGGCGGGACCGGGGGGGACGGCGTGGACGTCAGGCAACAACGGCGCAAGCGGAACCTCGTGCGCGCCATCACCGAGACGGCGGCGGCGCCCGTGCTGGCGCTGCTCATTCTCGCGGTCTGGCAGGTGGGGGTCCCGCTCGCGGGCCTGTCGGACTTCATCCTGCCGACGCCGTGGCAGATCCTGCGCCGGATCGCCGTGGATCACCAGCTGATCGCGACCCATGCCAGCGTGACGTTGTTCGAGACGCTCGCCGGCTTCGCCATCGCGGCCGTCACGGGTGTCGGCACTGCGCTGATGATCTTCTATTCGCGGCTGTTCGAGCGGGCCATCTATCCGCTGCTGGTCGCGTTGCAGACGATCCCGAAGGTCGCCCTCGCGCCGCTGCTCGTCCTCTATCTCGGCTACGGGTTCGCGCCGAAGCTCTTCCTCGCCTTCCTGCTCGCCTTCTTCCCGATCGTCATCGCGACCGTGGTCGGCCTCAACGGACTCGACAAGGCGATGGTGAACCTGACGCGCTCGATGGGCGCCAACGAGTGGCAGACCTTCTTCAAGGTGCGGCTGCCGTCGGCGTTGCCGAGCCTGTTCGGCGGCCTCAAGGTCGGCATCAGCCTGGCCGTGATCGGTGCCGTGATCGGCGAGTATGTCGCCGCCGAGAAGGGGCTGGGATACCTGCAGCTCCAGGCGAGCTCGCAGTTCGACACGACGCTGAGCTTCGCCTCGATGATCGTCATCGCGGCGCTCGGCGTCGTCACCTTCTGGAGCCTCGAAGCGATGGAGAAGCGTGCGGTGTTTCAGCGCGAGGCCGCACGATGAGGGACCCGGCTCCGGCGACGGCGCGCCTGCACGGCGTGTCGGTTGCCATCGAGAACGTGACGAAGATCTACGAGCTGCGCGACGGCAGCGACCTCCTGGCCCTCGACCGGGTCGATCTCGCTATCGCGCCCGGCGCCTTCGTCGCCATCGTGGGCCCGAGCGGCTGCGGCAAGAGCACGCTGTTGTCGCTGGTCGCCGGCCTGGCGCCGGTGTCGACCGGAAAAATCCTGATCGACGGCGAGGAGGTGAAGCGCCCCCACGAAAAGGTCGGCGTGGTGTTCCAGACCGACCTGCTGCTCTACTGGCGCACCGTGATGGACAACATCATGCTGCCGGTCGAGATCAAGGGTTGGCGCCGCCAGGATTACCTGCCCAAGGCCGAGCGCCTGCTCGAGCAGGTCGGGCTCGCCGGGTTCGCCGGCAAGTATCCGAGCGAGCTGTCCGGCGGCATGCGGCAGCGCGTCGCGATCTGCCGGGCCCTGGTGCAGGAGCCGGGGCTTCTCCTGATGGACGAGCCGTTCGGCGCGCTCGATGCGCTCACCCGCGAGCAGATGATCGCCGACCTGCAGGCCATGTGGCTCTCGGTCGGCAACACGGTGCTGTTCATCACCCATTCGATCGAGGAGGCGGTGTTCCTGGCCGACCGCGTTCTGGTGATGTCGCCGCGCCCGGGCCGCATCGACCTCGACCGCACCATCGACATCGAGCGCCCGCGGAGCTGGCGCAGCCGCACCGACGTGACGTTCATCGAGTACATGTCGGAGATCCGCGGCATCTTCGAAGCCCGCGGCGTGCTGACCAAGGAATAGCCCGCGTCGTTTCGAGGAAGCCCGAATGTCCCTGGACGCCATCGCGATCGAGTCGGCCGCCCTGCTCGTCATCGACATGCAGAACGGCTTTCTGCACGAGGCGGGCACGCTCGGCCTGTCCGGCGTCGATGTCGGACGACTGTCCGCGATCGTCGGGCCGGTCGCAGCGCTGGTCGACAAGTTCCAGGCCGCCGGCGTGCCGGTGATCTGGACCGTGCAGGAGCATTTTTCCGTCGACGCCAGCCGCGCGCGAAAGAAGCTGGCGGCACACACGGCTCGGCGCAAGCAGGTGTCGTGTCTCGCCGGGAGCTGGGACGCCGAGATCGTCGAGACGCTGAAGCCCTTCGCCGCGAAGACCCCGAGCTTCGTGATCCGTAAGCACCGGTTCGGCGCCTTCCACGAGACGCGGCTCGAGATTCTGCTCCGCCAGCTCGGCGTGACGACGCTGTTCGTCGTCGGCACCACCGCGAATGCCTGCGTCGAGACATCGATCCGCGAGGCCTATCTGCGCGATTACGACGTGGTCGCGGTGACAGACTGCATCTCCGGAGTCGATCCGGCCTGGGAGGAGGCGGCCCGAAAGGTCTGGGCGCAGTATTTCTGCGTGCTGGCCTCCTCGGACGAGGTCGCCGGCTGGGTCGATGCCGCATCGGCGCCGTGCATCGTCGAGTTCGCCCACATGCTGCTGCAGGTCGGCGACATCGAGGCGTCGCGGCATTTTTACGCCGACCTTGCCGGCTTCACGCCGCGCAACGCGAAGCCGCTGCCGGACGGGCGGCCGTTCGTGCCGTTCATGCAGGGGCTGGCGCTCACCTCGGGCGGCGCCGGCGCGCGCCAGATCGACCACATGGCGTTCCGGGTGAAGGATGTTCGCACCCTCGCCGCTCGCCTCGACGCGGCGGGCGTGAGCTTCTTCCAGCCGCTGCACGACGGCATCTACGGCCTGACCATCTATGTCGCCGATCCGGACGGCACCAAGGTCGAGTTCTACGAGCCCGGCGAAAAGCTCTGAGCTATCTCACCAGAAGCGGGAACGTCACGGCGATCGCCCAGGCGAGCGCGACGGCGTTCGCGACGCCGGCGACCCACGGGTGGCCGGTGCGCGCTAAGGCCCATCGGCTGAACAGGCCGTAGACGACGAAGAAGGCCAGGATCACCGGCACGATGAGGATCAGGAAGAACAGCTTCGACAGGTTCAGAACCACGGCCGCGGCGAGCGACATCAGGAACAGGAGCTTGGTCGCCGCATAGCCCCCGCGGGCGGCGCCGGTGCCGCGGGTCGCCCACTCGTCGGCCAGGAACCAGGGCAGGGTGCCGCCGAGCAGCGCCAGCACCAGGACCCAGCGCGGCCCCACCGGGACGAAGGACGTGACGAACCAGTCGATCGCGCCGCCGAGTGCGCCGATGCTGTAGAGCGTCAGCAGCGCCGCGGCGAGCGCGAAGGCACCCCGGCGGATCGATGAACGTTCGACGGAGTGGCGCCCACGCTGCGTGAAGACCAGCATCAGCGCCGTCAGGATGCCGTAGAGGCCGAAATGGAGAGCCAGGTAGTCGCCGACCAGCACGGGCAGGAACTCGGTCGGCGCCTTCCACAGGATCATCGGCGTCAGCAGCGCCGGCACCACGGCGACGGGCCACAGCCGACGCCAGGGCAGGCCGGCGCCGCGCGGCCGATCACTCACCCGCGGCAGCAGGCCGGCGAGCGGCTTCGCCAGCAGCACGATGCCGACGATCAGCAGCGCGATCCAGGCTCCGCGGTCGTCGACATAGCCGGAGCCCGAGCGGGAAAACACCGCGTCGAGCCAGGCCAGGGCCTCGCGGCTGCTCGCCGGGCTGTACAGGACGGCGATGTGCTCCACGCTCGGAGAGAAGGCGGCGCGGCGCGCCGTCCCGTCGGCGAACCGTCCGTAGGTCACGCCGGCCTCGACGGGGCCGCCGACCGAGAGAGCGACGGCGCGCAGCGCCTCCTCCTTCAGGCGGCGCTCCCAGTCGCCGACGACGACCAGCAGGTTCTTCGGGCTGTCCGCCGTGACGGCCGGGGAGAACATCGAGATCGCGACGGTCGCGGCGACGGACGGGTCCGATTGCGCGTAACGCACGATGATGTCGGACGCCATCGAGTGGCCCAGTACGGCGAGGCGGCCGTCAGTGCCGGGCAGCGTCTTGGCGAATGCCACGATGCGCGCGACCTCGTCGACCAGGAACGTCGTCGTGCCCTGCACCCGGGTGACGTCGCCGCCGAGCTTTTCGCCGTTGCGGCCATGCCCCAGGAAATCGAACGTCACGGCGACGTAGCCGTTGCGGGCGAGCGTCACCGCGAAGGGCTGCATGAGCTGCTGCGAGCCGGCGAAGCCGTGGGCGATGACGACGACGGGCGCCGGCGGCGCGTCCGGCAGGCGATAAACCGTGACGGGCGTCGGGCCGACGTGGGTCCGCGCGATGGTGAGACCGGCCGTCGTCGCGACGAGCTGCCACAGCGCGACGGCGACAGCGATCGCGCCGATCACTCCGATTGCGAGATCGCGAAAGCGGGACACCGGGCCTCGTGCGGGTTGCGCGTGCCCTCCCGGTATGGCGTCGCAGTCCCGCGCGCGCAAGGTGCACGGCGGGCAAGCGGCCGCATGTCGCGGCCTGCCCTACAGCCCTGGATCCAGCATCAGCTCGATGAGAAACGGGGCGTCGTCGGCGAGCGCCCGGTCAAGGGCGGGACCGATCTCGTCGGGGCGCTCGACCCGCACGGCCGGCACGCCGAAGCCTTGCGCCAGCAGGTCGAAGCGCAGATTCTGCGCGGCGAGATCGAAGCACTCGGGAAAGGGCTGGCTTTCCGGAAGCCCGAGGTCGCGCCGGTAGGCCTGCAGATTGTACTTGAGGATGCGATAGCTGCGATTGTTCAGCACGACGAATTTCGCGCCGATCCGGTGGCGCGCCGCGGTCGCGAGCGCCTGAATGGTGCTGATCGCGCCGCCGTCGCCGGCGAAGCCGAACACCACGCGCTCCGGCTGCGCGAGCTTCAGCCCGACGGCGCCCGGGAGCCCTGTGCCGAGCATGCCGCAGCGGGTCTGGAACCAGGTCCCGGGCACGTCCGGCGGGATGTGGCGCAGGAGCGCGGGCGCGTTCGTCAGCGCCTCGTCGAAGATCACGGCCGGCTCCGGCAGCGCCTGGAGGCGCTCGGCGAGGGCCGCCATGAAACGTGCCGCCTGCATCGGAACGGCGTCGGCTTGTGCCGCGTCCGCGGCCTGCGCACGTTGCAGGGCTTCGGCTTTCACGGCGGCGTGGCGATCACGTCGCGCCGTAGCCCGCTCGCGGTCGGCGTCGGTCAGGGTGGCGTGCAGTGCCTCGGCGAGACGGCCGAGCGCGAGCTTGGGGTCGGCGAGCGCGCCGATCGTGACCGGCTCGTTCTTGCCGATCTCGGAGACGCCGAGGTCGAATTGAATCACCGTCGCATCCTCGGCGAAGACGCCCGAGACGAGCGGAAACACCTCCGGCAGCACCGTGGTGCCGACGATCAGCACCGCGTCCGCGGCCGCCGTGACGTGCCGGCTGGCGTCGCCGAACATGTGCCCCAAGAACCCGCCGAACAGCGGGTGAGAGGCCGCCATGTTCACCTCGGAGCAGTTCGCGCCCCACACCGGCGCGCCGAGCAGCTCGGCGACGGCGGTGAGCTCGGCCTGTGCCTGAGATGCTGCGATCCCGTCACCCATCAGAATGAGCGGGCGCTCGGCCCCGCGGAGCAGATCGGCGGCCGCCCGGATGGTGGCGTCGTCGGGCGCGACGCGCGTCTCGACCAGCCGGGTCGGCTCCACCCGCTCGGGGCAGGGCTGGTCGAGCACGTCCATCGGAAGCGTCAGAAACACGGGCCCCATGGGCGGGGTCGCGGCGGTCTTGATGGCACGGCGGGTGAGCCGTAACAGCGAGCCGGGGTCGACCACCCGCCACGCGCAGGGGCCGTTGTGGTCGGACTTCACGAAGGGCTTGGCGATCGTCGGCAAATCAGCTGCCATCTGGCCGTCCAGCGCCTCGTAACGCAGCCCCGCCTCGCCGGCGAACACCACCATCGGGGTGTAGCCGCGGCGCGCGTAGTACATCATGCCGAGGCCGTTCGCGAGGCCGGCATAGGAATGGAGCTGCACCAGCGCGGGCCGCCGCCATGGCCGCGTATCGCCGGGCCGCTGGACGGCCGGTGCGGCCCGGGCATAGGCGTCTGCGATGGCGACAGCCGGGCCTTCGTGCAGGGCCAGGATGTAGCGCAGGTCGGTGAACTCGGTGTCGCGCAACGCATCGAGCAGGTTCTCTTCCGAGCTGCCGGGATTTCCAAAAACGAACGGGATGCCGTCGGCCTGAAGCTGGCGAAGGAATGCGAAACGTCCGGCTCCGCGAGGCGCGGTCGCAGAGGCCGAGGTCGCTTTCTGTCGCTTTGCCATTGGCTCTTCCACTAGTCGGCACAGGTCCGCCCACCAGGACGAGGTGATCCCTGCCTCTGCACGTTATAATTGCGTATAGCAGATGAGCAATCAATAATTGTGTTCTGGTCGGGGCGCGTGCGCTGCGGGATGACGCTGTTCAATTCACGACAAGGCAGTGGGGTGCGCCCCGACTCGGTCGTTGTCGTAAACCCGACAATGCGGGGCGCATCACGCAGATTTGCCCGATATTCAGAGGCCTGATCCGCGATCCCCCGGACGGCGGAGGTGGCGCGGATCCTGCTATCCTGACGGGAGCGAGTGGCCAAAGCACATGGTGCGGCGCGGGGAACGAGCATGACGGACAGCATGACCGTGACTGACACGCCGTCCGAGACGGTCGCGGATCCCCTCGTCGGCCTGGGCCAGGGAGCCCCGGCGGAGGCCCGGTGCCCGTTCCATTCCGGCGCGATGCCGGGGACCGCCGGTCCGGGCCCGTCGGCAAGGCCGGAGCCGGCCGCGATCGCAGACACCGGTCCCAAGACCATGGTGCTGACCGGCGCCTCGCGCGGAATTGGTCACGCCACGGTGCGTCTGTTCGCCGAGTCCGGATGGCGGATCATCACCTGCTCGCGGCAGCCCTTCAATCGGGACCGCTGCCCGTGGGAGGAGGGGCCGGACGATCACGTCCAGGTCGACCTGAACGACCACCGCGCGCTCGCGCTCGCCATTCACGACATCAAGGCCCGGCTCGCCGGCCGTCCCCTGCATGCGCTGATCAACAACGCCGGAATCTCACCGAAGTCCGAGGACGGCGGTCGACTGTCGTCACTCACGACGCCGGTCGCGACTTGGATGGAGGTCTTTCACGTCAATTTTCTCGCGCCGGTTCTGCTGGCGCGCGGTCTCTTCGACGAGCTTAAGGCCGGGCAGGGGACGGTCGTCAATGTCACGTCCATCGTCGGCTCGCGGGTTCACCCGTTCGCCGGCACGGCTTATGCGACCTCGAAGGCCGCACTGGCGTGTTTGACCCGTGAGATGGCGCACGATCTTGCGCCCCATGGGATTCGTGTCAATGCGATCGCGCCGGGTGAGATCAAGACCGACATCCTGTCACCCGAGACCGAGGAACGCCTCGCGCCGCTGATCCCGATGCGACGTGTCGGCTCTCCGATGGAGGTGGCGAAAGTCCTTTATTTCCTGTGTTCCGACGCCGCGAGCTACGTGACCGGCGAGGAGATTCACATCAACGGTGGTCAGACCCTCTGACGGCCTGCGGGCCGGTCTATTTGTTGCGGCAAATTGAATGAATGAGCCTGCTTTGTTGCTTCGCTCGCGAAGTGTTGCGCGTTGTTCGAAAACAAGATCGGCTGTGCCGAAGATCGGATGCCAGCCCTGCGGCGCGAAGGTAAAAAATGCGCATCGACTCCGATTTTTGAGCAGGTCGCGGCAGAAATATAGGCGCGACATCATTCTGATTCCAACGCATACTTATGATCGAGAAACGTGACAGTGGGACGGAGCACCGAGGACGATGGAGCGTGCCGAATGCTTCATACTGATCCTGAACGTCCGCCGCGAGGCGCCCTAGCAGCCACACCATCGGCTGCGCGCAGCGAGATCGCCCTCACGGGCGTCTACGAGATATCGAAGATCCTCACGTCGGCGAGTCGTCTCGAGACGATGCTGTCGAACGTGGTCAATCTTCTCGCCTCGTTCATGCAGATGCGCCACGGCGTCATCGCGCTCCTGGACGACGACGGAATTCCGAACATCGCGGTCGGCGCCGGCTGGACCGAGGATGCGGACGATCGCTTCCACGCAAGCCTCCCGCAAAAGGCCGTCGGCCAGGTGATCGCCACCAGCATGCCGCTGGTGGTGCCGAACATCGCCGCGCATCCTCTGTTCGAGGCGGGGGATGTCGAGAAACTGTCGAACGGCACCACCGAGACGGTGTCGTTCATCGGGGTTCCGATCCGGATCGGACAGAAGGTGGTCGGCACGCTGACCATCGACCGCGCCAACGACGCCCAGTCGGTCCTGCGGCTCGACTTCGACGTTCGCTTCCTGGTGATGGTCGCAAACCTGATCGGCCAGACGGTCCAGCTGCATCGCGTCATGCTGCGCGATCGCGAGCGGCTGATGACCGAGAGCCATCGGCTTCAGAAGGAGCTGGCGGAGTACAAGCCGCGGCAGGCGACCAACGCCGCGATCGCCGCGATCGTCGGCAACAGCCCGGCCATCAGGGTGCTGCTCGACAAGGTCGCCGTGGTGGCGCGCTCGCGCTCGCCGGTGCTGCTGCGCGGCGAGTCCGGCACCGGCAAGGAGCTGTTCGCCCGCGCGATTCACGATCTGTCGCCCTGCGCCGGCGGGCCCTTCATCAAGGTCAATTGCGCCGCGCTGCCCGAGTCGGTTCTCGAATCCGAGCTGTTCGGCCACGAGAAGGGCGCCTTCACGGGCGCGATCCAGTCGCGCAAGGGGCGCTTCGAGCTGGCCCATGGCGGCACCCTCTTCCTCGACGAGATCGGGGAAATGTCTCAGGTGTTCCAGGCAAAGCTGCTGCGCGTGCTGCAGGAGGGCGAGTTCGAGCGGGTCGGCGGCACCAAGACCGTCAAGGTCGTGGTGCGGCTGGTCACGGCGACGAACCGCAATCTCGAGGACGCGGTGTCGAAGGGCGAGTTCCGCGCCGACCTCTACTACCGCATCAATGTCGTGCCCGTGATCCTGCCGCCCTTGCGTGACCGCAAGAGCGACATTCCGCTGCTGAGCAAGGAGTTTCTGGCCCGCTTCAACACCGAGAACGGGCGGGCGCTGGAGCTGGGTCCCGGCGCCGTCGAGGTGCTCACCGGCTGCTGCTTCCCCGGCAATGTGCGCGAGCTGGAGAATTGCGTCCGCCGCGCTGCCACGCTGGCGGAGGGACCGACCATCGCGGCCGACGACTTCGCCTGCCGCAACGATCAATGCATGTCGGCGATCCTGTGGAAGGGTCGTAACCCGCAGGCCGCTGCGGCGGCTGCACCTCTCCCGCCACCGTCGGGCTCCGCCGGGCCTACGGCACACCCGGCCGAGGTCGCCCACGCGGAGCCCTTCGACCCGCATGCCGAGGTCGATGCCGTGATGCGCGGCGGACGGTCGTCCGAGCGGGAGCGTCTGGTCGAGGCGATGGAGCGGGCCGGCTGGGTGCAGGCCAAAGCGGCGCGGATTCTCGGCCTCACGCCGCGCCAGATCGGCTACGCGCTCAAGAAGCACGGCGTCGAGCTGAAGCGGTTCTGATCAGCCGGGCAACCCCGCCCGCCGCTTCCGCCTCCCTCGTGGAACTCGCAGTCCCGACAAGAGGGTGCCCGAGCGACGTTTCGGGCCGGTGCGCGGGCGCGCGACAAGCTCCGGGACTGCAGCGGCCTCTCACCGGATCGATCGGTGCATGAGAGACCGCCTTCCCCCGCGGAGGAAGAGGGGCGGAGCGCCGCGTCCTTGCATCACTTCACAGATCCAGGAGGTCCGACACGGCTGTCGGAGTTGCGACACGACCGGCCCGACTTGTCGGACGCGCGACACCCACGTCACCCCAGATATCGTCGAAAAGAGCGTGGAATCAGCAGTATCGGTGGGTGGCATGGGCCTTGAATAGCAGTCCTCCGTCACTGGATGGCGAGGATCCCCGATGGCAAGCTTCGTGTCGCTCGACAGCCTCTCCGAACCGACGTCGGCCGCCGCCATGCGAGAGGCCCTGAGCTCGTCGGGATGCAAGTCGTCCGCTTGTGGATCGAGCGGCAACGCCACCGACATGCCGGCCGAGCTGTGGAATCGGATCAAGGACCATCCGTGCTATTCGGAAGAGGCGCACCACTATTTCGCGCGGATGCATGTCGCGGTCGCGCCGGCCTGCAACATCCAGTGCAACTACTGTAACCGCAAATACGACTGCGCCAACGAGAGCCGGCCCGGCGTGGTGTCGGAGAAGCTGACGCCCGACCAGGCGTTCCGCAAGGTCGTGACGGTCGCCAATGAGGTGCCGCAGCTCTCGGTGCTCGGCATCGCCGGCCCGGGCGACGCGCTGTTCGACTGGCGCAAGTCGAAGGCGGCGTTCGAGCTGGTGGCGCGCGAGATCCCCGACATCAAGCTGTGCATCTCGACCAACGGTCTGGCGCTGCCCGATCACGTCGACGAGCTCGCCGACATGAATGTCGACCATGTCACCATCACGATCAACATGGTCGATCCGCTGATCGGCACCAAGATCTATCCGTGGATCTTCTACGACCACAAGCGCTACACCGGGCTGGTCGCGTCGCAGATCCTGCACGAGCGCCAGATGCTCGGGCTCGAGATGCTGGCGGAGCGCGGCATCCTCGTGAAGGTCAACTCGGTGCTGATCCCGGGTATCAACGACCAGCACCTCTCGGAGGTCAATGCGGCCGTGAAAGCTCGCGGCGCGTTCCTTCACAACATCATGCCGCTGATCTCGGATCCGGCGCACGGCACGCATTTCGGCCTGACCGGCCAGCGCGGTCCGAGCCATTCCGAGCTGATGGCGGTACAGGAGGCCTGCTCGGGCGGCGTCAATCTGATGCGGCACTGCCGCCAATGCCGCGCCGACGCGGTCGGCCTCCTGGGCGAGGACCGCGGCCAGGAGTTCACGCTCGATCAGATTCCCGAGCAGGTGGCCTACGATCCCTCCGTCCGGTCGACTTATCGCGAGGTGGTCGCCCGCGAGCGTCAGGACCACGTCGCCGCCAAGCAGGAGGCGACCGTGACGCTCGACGAGACCGACAGCGACGCCCGCATCCTGGTCGCCATCGCGACCCGCGGCGGTGGCCGCGTCAACCAGCATTTCGGTCACGCCAAGGAGTTTCAGGTCTACGAGGCCTCGGCCGCCGGCGTGCGGTTCATCGGCCATCGCAAGGTCGACGACGCCTACTGCCAGGGTGGTTTCGGCGAGGACGCGACCCTCGACAGCGTTCTGCACACCCTCGACGGCGTCGATACGGTGCTGTGCGCCAAGATCGGCGACTGCCCGCAGGAGCAGCTCGAGGCCGCCGGCATCGCGGCGACCGACGCCTTCGCGTTCGAATACATCGAGACGGCCATATCGGCCTATTACGCCACCCGCTACGGACGGCCCGTCCAGGCGCAGGTCGCCTGACCGCACCGTCCGCCGGGATGAAGGAGAACCACCATGGCTCTGAAGATCGTCGCATCGCAGTGCACCGTGTGCGGCGCCTGCGAATTCGAGTGTCCCAACGCCGCCATCAAGATGAAGCGCGACGTCTATGTCATCGACCCGGCCAAGTGCACGGAGTGCGAAGGGCATTTCGACGCGCCGCAATGCGTCGCGGTGTGTCCGGTCCCGAACACCTGCATCGCGGCCTGAGCGCGCCGCCATGATGACCGCGGGCAGCCACGCAGCCCTGCCGGAGCCGACCGACTGGCTCGGTCGTCCTGTCTCCTGCGTCGACTGCCCGCACGAGGAAATTCGCGCCGAGGGCCGCTGCGACCGCGGACGAATCTGTGTCCGCGACCGCCGCGCCCGACGCATCGATCGTTTCTTCGCCGGCAATCCCGGCGAGGCCGAGAAGTACCTGTCTCATCCCTATTTCGAGATCCGGACGCTCGCCGCGCGGCGGGCCAGCCTGTTCCTGTTGCCGCCGCTGATCGACGATCCGGAGCCCGACGTGCGGGCCGTGGTGGCGCAGCGGCTGCCGCTCGCCCGTATCGCGCGGTTGCGCGATGACCCCGATCGCAAGGTCCGCATGGTGATGGCGCAGCGCTTGGAGGGGGCGGCGCTGGTCGGCATGCTGGCCGATCCCGATTACGCCGTCCGTCTCGTCGCGGTGCGCCACGTGCCGCCCGATGTCTTGCCCAGCGCCATGCAGGATCCCGATCCGCAGGTGCGCTGCGAGGTGGCGCGGCGCGTCAAGGCCGACGTGCTGCCGGCCATGCTCTACGACAACGATCCGCTGGTGCGAATTGCCGTCGCCGAGCGGCTCGAGCCGTCCCAGCTCGTTGCTCTGGTCGACGACGAGGATCTGCGCGTCCGGTGGATCGTCGCCGAGCGCGGCGCCGTGGCGGCGCTGCCGAGCCTGTGCAACGACGTCGATCCGGAGGTGCGGCAGCGGGCACGCGATCGCCTGGCGGCACTGCAGCCGGCCGAACCGCAGGAGGGACGCCATGGGCCTCGGGCGTGAGGAGGAGGTCGAGCTCCGCACCCCGCCGCGCTTCATGCCGGGCGAGAAGGTGCAGTCGACCAAATACGTGAAGAACGACGGCACCTATCCGCGCCGCGACATCGGCGACATTCTGGTCCGCAAGGGTGATGTCGGCTACGTGCGCGACATCGGCACCTTCCTGCAGCAGTTCTACGTCTATGCCGTCGAGTTCGTCGATCAAGCCGTCATCGTCGGCATGCGCGGTCGCGAGCTCGTCAGTCTCGATCGCCCTGCCGCGTCGGCGGCCTCCACGAGTCAGCCCGGGAAACCCACGCCGTGAAGATCATGATCCGCAAGACCGACAAGGGCCTGTCCGCCTACGTCCCGAAGAAGGACCTCGAGCAGCCCATCGTCGAGCTGGAGAAGGACGATCTCTGGGGCGGCTGGGTGAAGCTCAAGAACGGCTGGGTTCTGGCGCTGCCGGATCTGCCGGCCGAGACGCGCCTGCCCATCACGGTCGAGGCCAAGCGCATCGGCGAAGACGCATGAGCGCGGGCGAGGCGGCAGCCGTGCTTGCGGACACGACGGACGATCTTCGCGCGGCGGCGGGTCCGGAGCGGCTCGCCGAGCTGGCGGCCGGGCTGAAGGCCGGGCGGATGGTGCCGTATCTCGGCCCCGATCTGCTGCCGGACGAGTCCGCCGGTCCGCCGCGCACGCCCGAGGCGCTGGCGCTGGCGCTCCATGCGCGTGCCGCCGTGTCGTCGCGCATCCGCGGCAATTTGTGGGCGACGGCGCAGCAGATCGAGAGCCGCCGGCACCGAAAGACCCTGACGGCCCTGATGGCCGACATTTTTCGCACGCCCGTCGCGCCGACGCCGCTGCACCAGGCGCTCGCCGCCCTGCCGCTGCCGCTCATCGTCGACACCTGGTACGACGGCGCGATGCGGCGGGCCTTGGTCGCCGCTGGACGCACAGACTGGGGCGAGATCCAGGGCGTGACGCGGGCCCATGCCACCGGCGACATCTGGTGGCGCGCCTACGACGCCGCCGGCGCCGAGGTCGATCCGTCCGTCGCGGCGGGCTGGACCACGATTCTCTACAAGCCGCATGGCAGCGTCGTCCCGGCCCAGAATTTCCTCGTGTCGGATTCCGACTATGTCGAGGTCCTGACCGAGATCGACATCCAGACGCCGATTCCCGTGCCGGTGCAGGACCGGCGGCGCGACCGGACGTTCCTGTTCGTCGGAACCCGCTTCTACGACCAGACCCTGCGGATCTTCGCCCGCCAGATCGCCAAGCGGTCCGCCGACGGGCATGTGGCGCTGGTCGACCCCGCGGCGCTGACCCGCAACGAGGGGCGTTTCCTCGAGACGGCCGCCATCGCCCCGGTCGCCGCCGCCCCGGCGGATCTCGCCGCCGCGCTGGGCTGAACCGGCCGCACCTCCAGATACGTCTTCGCCCTCGCTCCGAGGGGCCCGCCGACACGGGGTCTCGCAGGGCGAGGGCGCCTGCGCCGTGCGGGGACCCGGGTGGCCGCTGTTCTCCGTGAGGAGACAGGCGTGCGCCCGGCTGCTGTTCGGGGCGCGAGCAGACACCCGCCTCGCATCCGGTGAAGGCCATCGCGTCGCCTCCTCGCCGACCTCCGACATGCTTGTCTCCTTTGTCGGTTTCCAAACAGCCCGACAACGACCGACACGAGCGCCGTCGCTCTCTCATAAAGCCTTGCAGCACAACGATTACTTGCTTGTCTCGAAACGCGGTCTGGCGGTTGGCACGAGCGTTGCTGATCAAGGGTGCGGAACGGGCGCCGATGTCACCAGCGACGCGACGGCGCGAAGACGAAAGGAACCGGTATGAGCTCTCTTCGGCAGATCGCCTTCTACGGCAAGGGTGGCATCGGCAAGTCCACCACCTCGCAGAACACCCTCGCGGCCCTGGTCGAGATGGGCCAGAAGATCCTGATCGTCGGCTGTGACCCCAAGGCCGACTCCACCCGCCTGATCCTGAACACCAAGCTGCAGGACACGGTCCTCAGCCTGGCCGCCGAGGCCGGCTCGGTCGAGGACCTCGAGCTCGAGGACGTCCTGAAGATCGGCTTCAAGGGCATCAAGTGCGTCGAGTCCGGCGGCCCGGAGCCGGGCGTCGGCTGCGCCGGCCGCGGCGTCATCACCTCGATCAACTTCCTCGAGGAGAACGGCGCCTATGACGACGTCGACTACGTCTCCTACGACGTGCTGGGCGACGTGGTGTGCGGCGGCTTCGCCATGCCGATCCGCGAGAACAAGGCGCAGGAGATCTACATCGTCATGTCCGGCGAGATGATGGCGCTCTATGCCGCCAACAACATCTCCAAGGGCATCCTGAAATACGCGCATTCCGGCGGCGTGCGCCTGGGCGGGCTCATCTGCAACGAGCGCCAGACCGACCGCGAGATCGACCTGTCCGAGGCGCTGGCCAAGAAGCTCAACACCAAGCTGGTCCATTTCGTGCCGCGCGCCAACATCGTGCAGCACGCCGAGCTCCGCCGCCAGACCGTGATCGAGTACGCGCCCGACTCCGAGCAGGCGCAGGAGTACCGGATGCTGGCGCAGAAGATTCACGACAATTGCGGCAAGGGCACCATCCCGACCCCGGTGTCGATGGACGAGCTCGAGCAGATGCTGCTCGACTTCGGCATCATGAAGACCGAGGAGCAGCAGCTCGCCGAGCTGGCCGCCAAGGAAGCCGCCAAGGCGGCCGCCGTCGCCGGCTGACCGGTCCCTTCGTGAACGCGGGGCGGCGGCCACGGGTCGCCGCCCGAGGATCAAGAACGAGGAACGAGCCATGAGCCTCGATTACGAGAACGACGGCGCCTTCCACGAGAAAGTCATCGAGGAAGTGCTGTCCGCCTACCCGGACAAGTTCGCCAAGCGGCGCAAGAAGCATCTGAGCGTCGCCAAGGGTGCCGAAGAGGGCGCCGCCGGGGCCGCAGGCGAGGAGGGTGCGCTCCTCTCCGAATGCGACGTCAAGTCCAACATCAAGTCTATTCCGGGCGTCATGACGATCCGGGGCTGCGCCTACGCCGGATCCAAGGGCGTGGTGTGGGGTCCGATCAAGGACATGGTCCACATCAGCCACGGTCCGGTCGGCTGCGGGCAGTATTCCTGGTCGCAGCGCCGCAATTACTACATCGGCACGACCGGCATCGACTCTTTCGTCACCATGCAGGTCACCTCCGACTTCCAGGAGCGTGACATCGTGTTCGGCGGCGACAAGAAGCTCGCCAAGGTGATCGACGAGCTGGAGGAGATGTTCCCGCTCAGCCACGGCCTCACGATCCAGTCGGAATGCCCGATCGGCCTGATCGGCGACGACATCGAGGCGGTGTCGAAGAAGAAGAACAAGGAGATCGGCAAGACCATCGTGCCGGTCCGCTGCGAAGGCTTCCGCGGCGTGTCGCAGTCGCTCGGCCATCACATCGCCAACGACACGATCCGCGACTGGGTGCTCGACAAGAAGGAGCACGCCTTCGAGGCCGGCCCGTACGACGTCAACGTGATCGGCGACTACAATATCGGCGGCGACGCCTGGGCCTCGCGCATGCTGCTGGAGGAGATGGGCCTGCGCGTGGTCGGCAACTGGTCCGGCGACGCGACCCTCGCCGAGATCGAGCGCTCGCCCAAGGCGAAGCTCAACCTCATCCACTGCTACCGGTCGATGAACTACATCTGCCGGCACATGGAGGAGAAGTACGGCATCCACTGGATGGAGTACAACTTCTTCGGCCCGTCCCAGATCGCCGCCTCCTTGCGCAAGATCGCCAAGCACTTCGGCCCGGAGATCGAGGAGAAAGCCGAGGCCGTCATCGTCAAGTACCAGCCGCTGGTCGATGCCGTCGTCGCCAAGTATCGCCCGCGCCTCGAAGGCAAGAGCGTGATGCTCTA
Source organism: Rhodoplanes roseus (assembly GCF_003258865.1). Lineage (GTDB taxonomy): Bacteria > Pseudomonadota > Alphaproteobacteria > Rhizobiales > Xanthobacteraceae > Rhodoplanes > Rhodoplanes roseus. The sequence goes on from NZ_NPEX01000005.1 coordinate 49,959, forward strand.
TGTGGGCGGGCTGCGGCCGCGCCACGTGATCACGGCCTACGAGGATCTCGGCATGGAGATCGCCGGGACGGGCTACGAGTTCGCCCACAACGACGACTACCAGCGCACCGGGCACTATGTCCGCAAGGGCACGCTGATCTACGACGACGTGACGGGTTACGAGCTCGAGAAGTTCATCGAGCGCGTCCGTCCCGACCTGGTCGGCTCCGGCATCAAGGAGAAGTACCCGGTCCAGAAGATGGGCATCCCGTTCCGCCAGATGCACTCGTGGGATTATTCGGGCCCGTATCACGGCTACGACGGGTTCGCGATCTTCGCGCGCGACATGGATCTGGCGATCAACAATCCGGTGTGGGGCCTGTTCGACCCGCCCTGGAAGAAGAAGGACGAGACGCCCGTCCTGCAAGCCGCCGAATAGACGGTCCGCGCGGGCTCCCGGCGCTCGCATCGGAGGGCTCCGCGACCACGGCCTCGCGCCGTGTGTCGCGGAATGCTCCGAGGAGCCGGCCCTGCGGACCGACGACCCGAAGCGTCCGAGCGCGTTCGGACGCGTCGATCGGGGACGATGTTTCGCCGAACGCGCTCTATGCCGCGTGTCGCCGTATGGCGCGGCCGCGCAGAGATGACAGGAGCTCACGATGCCACAGTCGGCCGAAAAAGTTCTCGATCACGCGACCTTGTTCCACGAGCCCGAGTACCAGGAGCTGTTCAAGCGCAAGCGCGAGACCTTCGAGTGCCCGGCCTCCGCCGAGTCGGTCGAGGCGCAGCGCGAATACACCAAGACCTGGGGCTACCGGGAGAAGAACCTCGCCCGCGAGGCGGCGGTGATCAATCCCGCCAAGGCGTGCCAGCCGCTCGGCGCCGTGTTCGCCGCCGCCGGCTTCGAGAAGACGATGTCGTTCGTGCACGGCTCGCAGGGCTGCGTCGCCTATTATCGGTCGCACCTGTCGCGTCACTTCAAGGAGCCGGCCTCCGCCGTGTCCTCGTCGATGACCGAGGACGCGGCGGTGTTCGGCGGCCTCAACAACATGATCGACGGGCTCGCCAACACCTACTCGCTGTACGACCCGAAGATGATCGCCGTCTCCACCACCTGCATGGCGGAGGTCATCGGCGACGACCTCAAGTCGTTCATCGGCAATGCGAAGGCCAAGGGCTCGGTGCCCGAGGACTTCCACGTTCCGCATGCCCACACGCCCGCCTTCGTCGGCAGCCATGTCGATGGCTACGACAACATGATCAAGGGCGTGCTGGAGCATTTCTGGGACGGCAAGGAACGCTCCGCCGGGACGAGCATCAACATCATCCCGGGCTTCGACGGCTTCTGCGTCGGCAACAATCGCGAGCTCAAGCGCATCCTCGACGTGATGGGCGTGAAGTACACGCTGATCCAGGACGCCTCGGATCAGTTCGACACGCCCTCGGACGGTCACTTCCGGATGTATTCCGGCGGAACGACCCTGGCCGACACCGAGGCGGCGCTGAACGCCAAGGCGACGCTGTCGCTGCAGGCCTGGTGTACCCGCAAGACGCTCGACTACATCGGCGACAAGGGCCAGGAGACGGCGAGCTTCCACTATCCGCTCGGCGTCGCCGCGACCGACGAGCTGCTGGTGAAGGTGTCCGAGCTCGCCGGCGTCGAGATCCCGGAGAGCCTCACGCTCGAGCGCGGCCGCCTGGTCGACGCGATGGCCGACAGCCAGGCCTATCTGCACGGCAAGAAATACGCGATCTTCGGCGATCCGGACTTCGTCTATGCGATGGCCCGGTTCATCATGGAGACCGGTGGCGAGCCGACCCACTGCCTCGCCACCAACGGCACCAAGGCGTGGGCCGAGGAGATGGAGACGCTGCTCGCCTCCTCACCCTTCGGCAAGGGCGCCAAGGTGTGGGCCGGCAAGGATCTCTGGGCGCTGCGCTCCCTGATGATGACCGAGCCGGTCGACTTTGTCATCGGCAGCTCCTACGGCAAGTATCTGGAGCGCGACACCGGCGCGCCGCTGATCCGCCTGACCTTCCCGATCTTCGATCGGCACCACCACCATCGCTTCCCGCTGATGGGCTACCAGGGCGGCCTGCAGCTCCTTCGGACCATCCTCGACAAGGTGTTCGACAAGCTCGACCGCGACAGCGAGATCCCGGCCAAGACCGACATCTCGTTCGACCTGACGCGCTGAGACGCGTTCGACAAAGGCCGCCGCGGCACGGTGCCGCGGCGGAATCCTTCGGGAGCTGGTCGCATGCTGAAGGACAAGGTCAAGGCGCTGTTCGAGGAACCGGCCTGCGGGAAGAACCAGGCCAAGTCCGAGAAGGATCGCAAGGCCGGCTGCTCGAAGCCGTTGACCCCCGGCGCTGCCGCCGGCGGCTGCGCCTTCGACGGGGCCAAGATCGCGCTGCAGCCCGTCACCGATGCGGCGCACCTGATCCACGGTCCGCTCGCCTGCGAAGGAAACTCCTGGGACAACCGCGGTTCCGGCTCGTCCGGCTCCGACCTGTGGCGCCGCAGCTTCACGACTGATCTCACCGAGCTCGACATCGTCACCGGCAACGGCGAGAAGAAGCTGTACAAGGCGATCCGCGAGATCACCCAGCGCTTCTCGCCGGCTGCCGTGTTCGTCTACTCCACCTGCGTCACCGCTCTGGTCGGCGACGATATCGAGGCCGTGTGCAAGGCGGCCGCTTCCAAGTACGACGTGCCCGTGATTCCGGTGAACGGCGCCGGCTTCGTCGGATCCAAGAATCTCGGCAACAAGATCGCCGGCCAGGCGCTGATGGACCACGTCATCGGCACGGCCGAGCCGGACGACGTCGGGCCGACCGACATCGTCATCCTGGGCGAGTTCAACCTGGCCGGGGAGTTCTGGCAGGTGAAGCCGCTGCTCGACCGGCTGGGCATAAAGATCCGGGCCTGCGTGCCGGGCGACGCCCGCTATGCCGACATCGCAGCCGCCCACACGGCGCGCGCCACCATGGTGGTGCGCTCGACCGCGCTGGTCGGCCTCGCCCGGCAGATGCAGGAACGCTGGGACATCCCCTATTTCGAAGGCTCGTTCTATGGCGTGCTCGATACGTCGGAGTCGCTGCGCCGGCTCGCCAAGCTGCTGGTCGCGCGCGGCGCGCCCGCGGACCTGATCGAGCGCACCGAGGCGCTGGTGACCGAGGAGGAGGCGCGCGCCTTCGCACGCCTGGAGCCGTTCCGAGAGAGGCTGACCGGGAAGCGGGTTCTGCTCAACACCGGCGGGGTGAAATCGTGGTCGGTGGTCGCCGCCCTGATGGAGGTCGGCATGGACATCGTCGGCACCTCGGTCAAGAAGTCGACCCCGGAGGACCGCGAGCGCGTCAAGATCCTGATGCGCGACGATCCGCACATGTTCGAGTCGATGGCGCCCCGCGATCTCTACAAGATGCTGGCCGACGGCGAGGCCGACATCATGCTGTCGGGCGGCCGCACCCAGTTCATCGCCCTCAAGGCCAAGACGCCCTGGCTCGACATCAACCAGGAGCGGGTCCATCCCTATGCCGGCTACGACGGGATGATCGAGCTGGTGAAGCAGATCGACCTCGCGCTTCATAATCCGATGTGGACCCAGGTCCGCACCCCGGCGCCGTGGGACTCCGACGGCAATCTGATCGAGAGAGTGGTGGCTTTGCCATCTTCACCCTCCCCTGGAGGGGAAGGATCGCTCGCCGCAGGCGACC
>NZ_NPEX01000005.1:53667-62163 GCF_003258865.1 Rhodoplanes roseus
GTGGGGTGAAGCCCCACGCACCGGCGGCGCTGTCACCCCACCCCGACGCGCTTCGCGCGTCGACCCTCCCCCTCCAGGCGAGGGTGACGCAGAGCGTGGCAGTCGCCCCGGCAAGCCAAGTCGACGCCGCCGAGCCCGACGACTCCTTCGCGGCGCGGCACCGTAAGAAATTCGCCGAGAGCCGCGTCGAGAGCTCCGATCCGGATTACCTCGCGCGGCACCGCAAGAAGTTCAAGACCACCGACGCCGACGACATGGGCGAGTGCTGAGATGGCGAGTGTTGAGATGGGGGAGTGCTGATCATGGCCGTGGTCGCCACCAGCCAGAAGGCCGCGGCCGTCAATCCGCTGAAGTCGTCGCAGCCGCTCGGTGCCGCGCTGGCGTTTCTCGGCGTTGCCGAGGCGATGCCGCTGTTCCACGGCAGCCAGGGCTGCACGTCGTTCGCGCTGGTGCTGTTCGTGCGCCACTTCAAGGAGACGATCCCGCTCCAGACCACCGCCATGGACGAGGTGGCGACGATCCTGGGCGGCGCCGACCATCTCGAGGAAGCGCTGCTCAACCTGAAGAACCGCACCAAGCCGAAGCTGATCGGCGTCTGCACCACGGCGCTGGTCGAGACCCGCGGCGAGGACTTCGCCGGCGACATCGCGCTGATCCGGAAGAAGCGGGCCGAAGAGCTGGCCGGCACCGACGTGCTGCTGGTCCACACGCCGGACTTCGAGGGCGCCATCGAGGAGGGCTATTCCAAGGCCGTGACGGCGCTGGTCGACGGCCTGGTGCAGCCCGCCTCCGGCACCGACCCGAACAAGGTCGCGATCATCCCGGGCTGGCACCATACGGTTGCCGATATCGACCTCCTGCGCGACACCGTCGAGAGCTTCGGGCTGGAGCCGGTGATCGTGCCGGACATCTCCGGCTCGCTCGACGGCACCGTGCCGGGGCGCTGGATCCCGACCACCTATGGCGGCACCCCGGTCGAGGCGATCCGCGAGCTCGGGTCGGCGGCGCATTGCATCGCCATCGGCCGGCATGTCCGCAAGGCGGCCGAGCGGCTGTCGGCGATCGGCGGCGTGCCCTTCACGGTGTTCGACACGCTCGGCTCGCTCGATGCCGCCGACCGCTTCGTGGCGTTGCTGGCGCGGCTCTCCGGGCGCCCCGTGCCGGCCAAGCTGCGGCGCGGCCGCAGCCGCCTGCAGGACGCCATGCTGGACGGCCACTTCCATTTCGGCGGCAAGCGCGTCGCCGTCGCGGCCGAGCCCGACCACCTCTATCAGCTCGCGACCTTCTTCACCGGGATGGGGGCCGAGGTCGTCACGGCCGTCACCACGACGGGCCATTCGGAGATCCTCGAGACGGTGCCGGCCGCCGCCGTGACGGTCGGCGACCTCGACGACTTCGAGACGCAGGCGGGCGAGGCGGGCTGCGATCTCCTGGTCACCCACAGCCACGGCCGCCAGGCCTCGGAGCGGCTCGGCGTGCCGCTGATGCGGGTCGGATTTCCGATCTTCGACCGGCTCGGCAGCCAGCACCGCCGCACCATTCTCTACGACGGCGTTCGCGACCAGATCATCGAGGCCGCGAACATCTTCCAGGCGCATCAGCGCGTTCACACTCCGGAGAGTCTCGATCCGTTCCGGGATCGTGGAGAGACCCATGACGGCCATACGCAGATTGCGCATCATTGATCAGGACGAATCCACGCCGATCGCGCCGGCTGCCGCCGTGCGCGTCGCCATCGCGACCCAGGACCGCAAGGGCCTCAATGCCCATTTCGGCTCGGCCCGCTGCTTCGTGGTCTACGACGTGACGGCACAGGGCTGGACGCATGTCGAGACCATCACCTGCGACAACGTCTCGGACGAGCAGGGCCAGCACCAGGCGGACGGCGAGGATCGCATCACGCCGAAGGTGGATGCCCTCAAGGGCTGCCACCTCCTGTTCTGCGTCGCCATCGGTGGCCCGTCCGCCGCCAAGGTGGTCTCGGCCAAGATTCATCCGATCAAGATGCCTCAGCAGCCGATCGACGCCGTGCTGGAGCGCACCCGGGTGATGCTGAACGGCGCGCCGCCGCCGTGGCTGCGCAAGGTGCTGGCGAGCGCCGGCGCCGGACCCGAGAAGCCGTCCTTCGTCGACGACGAGTGAACCCCGGAGCCTACGCCATGACCGACACCACCACCGCCCGCGACCCGGCGGTCGCCGATCTCGAGGCGCTGGCGACGCCGTTCCTGCAATGCCTGGTGCGGCTGATCCGCGCCCAGGACAGCTACGGCTCGTGGGACGGGAAGACCGACGCCCAGATTCTCGCCGACTACGTGGTCACCAAGGATCAGCGCCGGGCCCTGCCCATCATGGGCGATCCGGACCCCGATATTCTGTGGCGAGTCGAGCAGTTCTACGGCGCGATCGGCCTCGCCATCGAGCAGGACACCAAGCTGGTCGCCAGCCCGATGATGAAGATGCACCACGAGGGCTTCGGCCGCATGATCCTCACCACGGGTCGTCTGGTGGTGCTGACCAAGCATCTGCGCGACGTGCACCGGTTCGGCTTCGACAGCCTCGCCGCGCTCGCGGCCGAGGGCACCAAGCAGGTCGCGGCCTGCATCGCCATCATCGAAAAGTATCCGGAGGTCGCGCGCGCCTGACGCGTCGACCGAACGGGCGTTCGCCGCCCGAGGAGGGGAAAGATGTTCACGACACGCGACGGGTCGCCCTGGGAGCCCGCCTATCTCACCGCGATCGACGGCAACAAATGCATCGGCTGCGGCCGCTGCTACAAGGTCTGCGCGCGCGACGTCATGCATCTGATGGGCGTCAACGACGAGGACGAGCTGGTCGCCTGCTCGGGCGACGACGACGATGACGACGAGGAGTTCGTGCGCAAGGTGATGGTGCTGCATCAGGCCGGCAACTGCATCGGCTGCGGCGCCTGCAACAGGGTCTGCCCGAAGAACTGCCAGACCCACGTTCCGGCGACCGCGATCGCGACGGCCTGACGCCATGGCCCCGCTGGCGACGCAGGGTCTGATCGAGCCGGTCGTGCCCGGCTTCTGCCGCGACCGGAACTGCGGCGCCCGCAGCGCCGCCGCGATCTATCGTGGGCTCACCGGCTGGTGGCCCGCCGAGGTCAGCATCCACGCCGACGACGATTTCGACACCCATGTGTTCGCCTCCTTGATCGCTGTCGCGGTCGCCGAGGGCGGGGCCGTGCATCTGCGGCTCGGCGTCTCCGTATCCGAGCTGCGCCGCTTGATCGATCGTCGGTTCCCGGGCGCTCCGGCCCTGATCCGCCCGGACGAGGGCGACGCGTCGGCCGGGGAGGACGACGAGGTCGCCATGGTGCGCGATCTGCTGCTCGCCTACCGGACCGAGGAGGGCGACGACGGCCGCCTGCTCGCCGCCATGATCGCGCGCCGCGCGCTGGAGCCGAACCATTTGTGGGAGGATCTCGGCCTGCGCGACCGCGGCGAGCTCTCCCGCCTGCTGATGCGCCACTTCCGCGCCCTGGCCGTCATGAACGTCCGCAACATGCGCTGGAAGCGCTTCTTCTATCGCACCATGTGCGAGACCGACGGCTTTGTGATGTGCGCCACGCCGGTCTGCTCGGCTTGCGCGGACTTCGAATCCTGCTTCGGCGAGGAGACGGGCGAGAGCCGCCTCGCCCGTGCCCGCCGCGACGCGGCGGCGCCGCTGTCCTGAAGAGCGGCTCTCCGCTCGCACGCGCCGAGCACCTCCGCCGTCGGGCCCGCGTGCGTCGCGGGCCTCCACGCATTTGAGCCTTTCGGCGCTGAAGACGTGGATGGCCGCGACGAGCCCGGCCATGACGACGACAAACATCACCCTTGCGACAAACCCGACAGCGCGCGACACGCGGCGCGTGTCGGCTTTGCGACGGGCGCAGTCCGACAAACCCGCGCGATCTCGAAAGTCATTGAGCCATTGTGGTTTTTAGTGCTCGGACGGGCTGGCACGCCAGTTGCTGAACAGTCGTGACGTCGCAAGAATGGAGCCCCCCGATGATCACACTGTCGACCGAAGCCGCTGCCGCCGTCCGGACGGCGATGTCGCGCGCCGGTAAGCCCGACGCCGGCCTCCGGGTGATGATCGAGACCGGCGGCTGCGCCGGCAACAAGTACATGATCGGTCTCGATGCCGAGCCGCGCCCCGACGATGCCGTGATCGAATCGGGCGGCGTGAAGGTCTTCGTCGATCCGCAGTCGCAGCCGCTGGTCGTCGGTCTGACCATCGGCTTCACCGAGACGCTGGCCGGCAAGGGCTTCACGTTCGACAACCCGAACGCCGAGGCGAGCTGCTCCTGCGGCAAGTCGTTCGGTTGAGGGGAGGGCGCGCCATGCACCAGGCCACCGCCGCGTCCGACACCGCTGCTCCCGCGCTCGGCCCCGCGGCCGCCGCGGCCTTGCGCGACAGTCTCATCGCCCAGGCCGTCGCCGAGCTGCGGCCCAACATTCAGAAGCACGGCGGCGACTGCGAGCTCGTGCGCATCGAGGGCAATACCGTCCATGTGAAGCTCACCGGATCTTGCGTCGGCTGCGTGCTGGCGTCGGTCACGATCCAGGGCGTGCAGGGACGACTGATGAGCAAGCTCGGCTTCCCGATCCGCGTCGTCGCAGCCGAGTGAGGGCACCGCGATGACCGCCGTCTACCTCGACAACAACGCCACCACCCGGGTCGATCCCCGCGTGGTCGCGGCGATGCTGCCGATGTTGACGGAGCATTACGGCAACCCGTCCTCGGCTCACGAGTCCGGGACGCTCGCCAAGCGCGCCGTCGCTGCGGCGCGCGAGCAGGTGCGGGCGCTGATCGGCGCAGCGCATGTGGACGAGATCGTCTTCACGTCGGGCGGGACCGAGAGCGACAATCTCGCGATCCTCGGGGCGCTGGCCGCACGACCCGGCCGCGACGAGATCGTCATCAGCGCGGTCGAGCATCCCGCCGTTCGGACGCTTTGCGCGAGCCTCGCCAGGACGCGCGGTCTCGTGATTCACGAGATCCCGGTCGACGCTGCCGGGCGTATCGATCGCGCCGCCTATCAGGCGGCGCTTTCGGAGCGGACTGCGCTGGTCTCGATCATGTGGGCCAACAACGAGACCGGCACGGTGTTTCCCGTCGCCGATATGGCCGCGGAGGCTAATGCGGCAGGAGCGTTGTTTCATACGGACGCGGTTCAGGCGGTGGGCCGGGTGCCGATGGTGCTCGCCGAAAGGATGATTGATCTTCTGTCATTGTCCGGACACAAGCTGCACGCGCCGAAGGGGATCGGCGCTCTCTACGTCCGACGCGGCATCAAGCTTGCCGCGCAGACGATCGGCGGCTCCCAGGAACGTGGCCGGCGTGCCGGCACCGAGAACGTGCCGGGCATTGTCGCGCTCGGCACGGCATGCGCGCTCGCCGCCGCGAGCGACGATACGACGATCGCATTTTTACGCGATCGGTTGGAGGGAGGTCTTCTGGCCCGCGTCGCCGACTCCTGGGTGTTGGGGGACGTCGAGCACCGCGTGCCCAACACCGCCTGCATTGCTTTTGCGGGGGTCGAGAGCGAGGCGATTGTCCGTCTGCTCGATCGTCGCGGGATCGCGGTGTCGTCCGGCTCGGCCTGTGCGGCCGGCTCGGTCGAGCCGTCGCATGTCGTTCGGGCCATGGGGGTGCCGGAGCGCTTCGCCCGCGGCGTGGTGCGCTTCTCGCTCTCGCACGAGACCACCGCGGCCGAGATCGATCGTGTGATCGAGACCGTGCCGGACGTGATTGCCGAACTGCGTGCCGATCAGCTCGAATCGGCCGCCTGAGGAGACCACGAGAATGATCCGATCGCTCGCCGCGACGACGACGCGAGAGACACCTGCGCCCCGCGTCGTCCTCAACGACACGACGCTGCGGGACGGCGAGCAGGCGCCCGGCGTCGCCTTCACGGCGGCCGAGAAGGTCGCCATCGCGCGTGCGCTCGCCGCGGCCGGCGTCACCGAGATCGAGGCCGGCACGCCGGCGATGGGCGAGCAGGAGATCGCGGCGATCCGCGCCGTCGTCGATGCCGATCTGCCGCTCACCCCCATCGCCTGGTGCCGCATGCGGCGCGAGGACGTCGACGCCGCGATCGCGTCCGGCGTGTCGATGGTCAACGTGTCGCTGCCGGTGTCCGACGTACAGATCGCCGCCAAGATCAAGGGCGGCCGCGCCGCCGGCTTGGCGATGCTGGCCGACGTGGTCGGCTATGCCCGCAGCCATGGCCTCGAGGTCGCGGTCGGCGGCGAGGATTCGTCCCGCGCCAATGTCGGCTTCCTGGCCGAGGTCGTGGCCGCCGCAAAGGCGGCCGGCGCACGGCGGTTCCGCATCGCGGACACGCTGAGCGTGCTCGACCCGTTCACCACGCATGCGCTGGTGGCCGCCGTCCGGGCGACGACGGATCTCGAGATCGAGTTCCACGGCCACGACGATCTCGGCCTCGCCACCGCCAACACGCTCGCCGCCGTGCAGGCCGGCGCGACGCATGCCTCGGTCACCGTGATGGGGCTCGGCGAGCGCGCCGGGAACGCGCCGCTCGAGGAGGTCGCCGTCGCGCTCAAGCAGCTCCACGGTCGCGACACCGGGATCGCCTTCGACCGTCTCGGTGATGTCGCCGCCGTGGTCGCGGCCGCCGCGGCGCGGCCGATCCCGGTCGGCAAGGCGATCGTCGGCGATCACATCTTCACCCACGAGTCCGGCATTCATGTCGACGGGCTCCTGAAGGATCACCGCACCTATCAGGCGCTCGATCCCGGCCTGCTGGGTCGCGCCCACAAGATCACGATCGGCAAGCATTCGGGCCTCGCGGCGATCGCGATGTCGCTCGCCGACCTGCGGCTTCCGGCCGAGGAGCACGAGCTGCCCGCCATTCTGGCGCGGGTGCGCGAGCGGGCCGTCGCCATCAAGGGACCGGTCGGCGAGGACGGATTGCGCGCCATCTGGCGCGAGGTGCGCGATCCGATCCGGCGCGTCGAGGAGGGGCTGCAATGAGTTCTTGCGGAAACCACGGTCATGTCGTCGCACCTGGCGCGCTGACGCGGCTGAAGACGGCGGGCTCGGCCGAGGAGTTCTTCACCGTTCTGGGCGTCGCCTACGACCCGACGGTGCTCAACGTGGCGCGCCTGCACATCCTCAAGCGGATGGGCGAGTATCTGGCGGGTGACGAGCTCGACGGGATTCCGGAGCCGATCGCAGTGGCGCGCTGCCAGAGCGTCCTGGCTCGTGCTTACGAGGAGTTCGTAGCCTCCTCGCCGCTGGAGCAGCGCGTCTTCAAAGTGCTGAAGGAGGCGGTCGAGCCCAAGGCGCCGAAGAACTTCGTTCCGTTGGACGAGCTCAAGTGAGCGGGGCCGCCATGCACATCGTCGTCTGCATCAAGCAGGTCCCGGATTCGGCGCAGATCCGCGTCCATCCGGTCACCAACACCATCATGCGGCAGGGCGTGCCGACCATCATCAATCCCTACGACCTGTTCGCCGTCGAGGAGGCGCTGCGGCTGCGCGACCAGTACGGCGGCACCGTGACGATCCTGACCATGGGCCCGCCCATGGCCGAAGAATCGCTTCGCAGGGCGCTGACCTTCGGGGCCGATCGCGCCGTGCTGCTGACCGACCGCTTCTTCGCCGGTTCCGATACGCTGGCGACCAGCTATGCGCTGGCCTCCGCCATCGCCAAGATCGGTGAGGCGTTCGAGCCGGTCGACATCGTCTTCACCGGCAAGCAGACCATCGACGGCGACACCGCCCAGGTCGGCCCTGGCATCGCCAAGCGGCTCGGCCTCGCCCAGCTCACCTATGTGTCGCGCGTCGCCGCCGTCGATCTCGCCGGTGGCGGCATCGAGGTGGATCGTCGCGCCGAGGGTGGCGTCCAGGCGCTGCGCACGAAGCTGCCGTGCCTGATCACCATGCTGGAGGGCACCAACGACATCCGTCGCGGCTCGCTGCCCGACGCGCTGCGCGCCGCGCGCGCCGAGATCGTCGTGTGGAGCGCCAAGGACGCCGGCATCGCCGACGTCGGCAAATGCGGCCTGCGCGGCTCGCCCACCGTGGTCAAGCGCGTGTTCGCGCCGAGCGCCCGGGCCGAGAAGGCCACGATGGTCGAGGCGAGCGGGCCGGAGGCGGCCGACGCCCTGATCGAGGCGATCTTCACCCAGCGGCCGCGTCTCGAGGCCGACCTCGCCACGCTCGTGCGCGGCTACTGAGACCGGAGACCGACATGGCACAGCCCGCAAAGCCCGCCGCGCCCGCCTCCGGCCGCGCCAACACCAAGAAGGAGCTGCCCGAGCGGTTCAAGAACCACAAGCACGTCTGGGTGTTCGTCGAGCAGGAGCGCGGCGTCGTCCATCCGGTCTCGTGGGAGCTGATGGGCGAAGGCCGCAAGCTCGCCGACAAGCTCGGCGTCGAGCTCGCCGGCGTGGTGATCGGGGCGCCCGGCGAGGCCACCCAGGCCGCCGCCCAGGAAGCCGCCTGCTACGGCGCCGACCTC
>NZ_NPEX01000599.1 GCF_003258865.1 Rhodoplanes roseus
AGCCGTGGAAGGAGCCCGGCCAGCGCTCGCAGCAGACGGGCCGGCAGGATCAGGTGTCCGAGACCGGTCGCCGGCCGGCGGGCGGCCAGAACGACTGAGGCCCGGGGACCACTCGGGGTCGCGTAGCCCGATCGGCACACCTCGTGACGAGGTCGCGCCACGCTCGTGTGTGCGCTGACAAACTTAGCACATCATGATATCTGACTCGATGGTTGCGCTGCAAACCGCGGCGGCCGGCGCTACGGCGCATGCCGCCGCGGCAGGACGACTTCGTCAGGACGACTTCGACCGGCGGCGGCTCGCCACGGATACCCGAGACAGGACCGCCCATGAACCTTCAGACCCCCGCCGGCCGCAGGACACGAGCCTCCTCCGGCGCCGCCGTCGATTTCGGCACCATGCGGGCCAATGCTCGCGAGGCCAGCGAATTCCTGAAAGCCCTGTCGCACGAGGCGCGGCTGGTCATCCTCTGCATGCTGACCGAAGGCGAGAAGTCGGTGAGCGAGATCGAGCAGACGGTGAAATTGCGCCAGCCCGCGGTGTCGCAGCAGCTCGCCCGGTTGCGGGCCGACGACCTCGTCGAGACCCGTCGCGACGGGAAGAACGTGTACTACTCGCTCGCCCGCCCCGAGGTGCGCGAGATCATCGCGGCCCTGCACAAGTCCTTCTGCAAGCCACCCCGCCGCAGCCGCTGAGCCTGGGGTGACCCGTCTCCGGTCGGCGCGGGCGCGCCTCGCGCGGCGACGCCGTGAGGAGAACGACATCTCGGCGGACAGACCGAGCGGCCGGCACCGATATGTCCTCTGAGCCTGTGGAGACGACGTGACGACATCCACCATCGCAGTCGTGGGCGGCGGCCTGATGGGCCACGGCATCGCCCACCTGTTCGCCACGGCCGGACACGAGGTCCGCATCTTCGAGCCCTCCGAGGCGGTGCGCCGCACCATCCCGACCCGGCTCGGCCTCATCTCAGACCTTCTCGAGCAGGACATCGGTGCGATCGAGCGCAT
>NZ_NPEX01000600.1 GCF_003258865.1 Rhodoplanes roseus
AAGACCTCGGCCTCGCCCGGCCAGTGGAAGACCGCAGCGCAGCCCGTCGCCTACGGCCCGTTCCTGGCCGTGACCACCGGCGACACGCACACCGTCACGGTGATGGCCGGCACGCAGGTCGTGAAGACGGAGTTGCTGATCTCGACGGCCTGCTACTACGTGCACCAGGAGCCGGCGCCGATCCTGTTCGTGCAGCCGACCCAGGGCGCTGCCGCGAGCTTCTCGAAGGAGCGGTTCGAGCCGACCGTCGAGGCGACGCCGGTGCTGCGCGAGCTCGTCTCGCCCAATGGCGCCGGGTCGACGATCACAGACAAGGAGTTCCCGGGCGGGTCGCTGCACTTCGTGGGCAGCAACTCGCCGACCGATCTCGCTTCGCGCCCCAAGCGGGTGATCCTGCTCGACGAGATCGACAAGTATCCGGCGTCTGCCGGCGAGGAGGGCGATCCGGTCAAGCTCGCGGAGGAGCGGGCCTCGACCTTCAAGGCGGTGGGCCGCGCCAAGTTCGTGCGCACCTGCTCGCCGACCAACCAGGACACCAGCCGCATCGGCCGCGAGTACAAGGCCGGTGATCAGCGCCGCTGCTATGTGGCCTGCCCTTATTGCGGACACGAGCAGACACTGACCTGGTCTCAGGTCGAGTGGAGCAAGGACGCGGCCGGGCGGGCGATCCCGGAGACGGCGGGAATCGCCTGCGCCGGCTGTGGCGTCGTGTGGAGCGAGGGCGACCGCATGCGGGCGCTCGATGCCCTGGTCACGGCGCCTGATCACGGGTGGCGGCAGACGAAGCCTTTCGTGTGCTGCGGCGAGAAGCAGGTGCCCGAGAAGTGGGACGACCGCGGCCGGGCGCGCTGCAGCAAGTGCCAAGCGCCTGCACCGTTCGGCGGTCATGCGTCGTTCCACATTCCGAAGCTGCTGTCGCGCCGGCACCGGCTGGCCGACATGGTCAAGGAGTTCGACGAGGCGCAAGGCGACCCGGAGCTGCTGCGCAAGTTCGTCAACACCTGCCTGGC
>NZ_NPEX01000601.1 GCF_003258865.1 Rhodoplanes roseus
GCGATCTCGCTTCGCTCGACCGCGCCACCCTCTCCCGCGAGGGGAGAGGGGATGGAAGACGCGAGGCTCTCGCGCCTCACAGCCGCCAGCCGGAATGGAGCGCCACGATGCCGCCGCTCATCATGCGGACGTCGACGCGGCGGAAGCCGGCCGCCTCGATCATCCGGGCGAAGGTCTTGGGCTTCGGGAATTTTCTGATCGACTCGACCAGGTAGCGGTAGGCCTCGGCGTCGCCCGCCACCATGCTGCCGATGCGCGGGATGACGTTGAACGAGTAGAGGTCGTAGATCCGGTCGAGCCCCGGGATGTCGACGGTCGAGAATTCGAGGCACAGGAACCGGCTGCCCGGCTTCAGCACCCGGTAGGCCTCGGCCAGCGCCGCCTCGATGCGCGGCACGTTGCGGATGCCGAACGCGATCGTGTAGGCGTCGAAAGTCCTGTCCGGGAACGGCAGGCTCTCGGCGTTGCCCTCGATGAACTCGACCACGTCGTCGAGCCCGCGCGCATAGGCGCGCTCGCGGCCGACCTCGAGCATGTCGGTGTTGATGTCGCAGACCGTGGAGCGGGTGCCGGCACCGCCCGCCTCGACGGTGCGGAACGAGATGTCGCCGGTGCCGCCGGCGACGTCCAGCAGGTGGAACGGCCGGTCGCTCTTCGGCGGGTTGACGGCCGTCACCAGCACGTCCTTCCAGGCCCGGTGCAGGCCGGCCGACATCAGGTCGTTCATCAGGTCGTAGCGGCGCGCCACGGTGTGGAACACGTCGTCCACCAGGGCCTGCTTCTCGGCCAGCGGAACGGTGCGGAATCCGAAATGGGTGTCTTGCGAAGTGTTTTGGGAATGATCGGTCGGCATGGGATGATCTGGTCTGGCTCGAGCTTTTGCGCGGCGGACCATAGCGCGGGCTCGCCGGTGGCGCTATCTCTCAGGTCATGTTCCCGCTGTCCCGTTTTGTTCCCGTCGGTCATCCGTCATCCCGGGGCGCGGACCGCCGGTCCGCGAG
>NZ_NPEX01000602.1 GCF_003258865.1 Rhodoplanes roseus
TCGAGCACGGCGCGTGGGCTCCCCTCCTCCCATTCGCGTCAGCGAATGGCGGGGAGGGGTCGGGGGTGGGGGGCAAGCAGCGCTTCCACAAGACACCCGGCCAATTGTCAGAACCTCACCCCGTCTCCCCCTGGGCCACCACATCCTCCCAGCGCAGGAACGGGGCCGTGGCGGCGACCAGGATCCAGTCGGTCGTCTTGCCGATGATGGCGAAGGCGACGATGGCGGCGACGATCTGGGCCGGCTTGCCGAGCTGCTGGCCGTCGACCAGCAGGTAGCCGAGGCCTTCGCCGGCGCCCATGAACTCGGCCGCCACGACGAACATCCAGCCGAGCCCGAGGCCGGCGCGCAGCGACACCACATAGGCCGGCAGCACGGCCGGCAGCAGGATCCGCCGCACCATCGCCGGACCGGAGAGCCGAAAGATGCGGCCGACCTCGACGATCTTGCGATCGACCGAGGCGATCGCCGCCATCACGCCGAGATAGACCGGGAAGAACACGCCGACCGCGATCAGCGCCACCTTCGAGGCCTCGAAGATGCCGAGCCACAGGATGAACAG
The DNA here is from genome assembly GCF_003258865.1 of Rhodoplanes roseus. Lineage (GTDB taxonomy): Bacteria > Pseudomonadota > Alphaproteobacteria > Rhizobiales > Xanthobacteraceae > Rhodoplanes > Rhodoplanes roseus. The sequence continues at coordinate 563 of NZ_NPEX01000602.1, forward strand.
CGGCACCCAGGCGATCGACGGGATGGCGCGCAGCGCCTGCAGGGTCGGATCGACCAGCGCGCGCGTCAGCGCCGAGTAGCCGGCCAGCGCCCCCATCACGGTGCCGGCCAGCGCGCCGAGCCCGAAGCCGGCGGCGACCCGCAGCACCGTCGCGGCGGCGTGGCGGGCCAGCTCGCCGGTGGCGGCGAGGTCCCAAAAGGTCTCGGCGATGCGCGAGGGCGGCGGCACCAGCCGGCCGTCCGAGAGACCGGCCCGGACACAGAGCTCCCAGCCGGCGGCGGCGACGACCGGCACCACGAGGCCGAGCGCGACGCCGCGCCAGCGCCAGCGCGTCCCGGCCCGGCGCGGGCGTCCGGAGACCCCGGCCTGGGCCGGCGCGGCGATCCGCAGGATGTCGGCGTCGGTCGTCATCGGGCCGGCGCCGTC
>NZ_NPEX01000603.1 GCF_003258865.1 Rhodoplanes roseus
CCGCCCGCCTTCGGCGTGCGACCCTCCCCCTCCAGGGGAGGGTGTTCCATCGGGCCGCCATCGCATCGAATCACGAGAGACGACGTCAGATGACCCGCTCCCTCACGTTCCGCGCCGCGATCGTGTCGATCCTGCTGCTCGCGGCCTTCCTGCTGGTGTGGCACCTGGCGACGCGCGGCACCGGGGCGACGGTGGCGATGGATCCCGAATACGCCAAGCTGATGGGCGCCACCGCGACGACCGGCAAGTCGGCGATGCCGGGGCCGCTCGACGTCGGCGCCACCGTGTGGGGGCACCTGATGGATCCGTTCTACGACCGCGGCACCAACGACAAGGGGCTCGGCATCCAGCTCGGCTGGTCGATCGCCCGCGTCGCCATCGGCTATCTGCTCGCCGTGCTGGTGGCGATCCCGATCGGCTTCCTGATCGGCATGTCGCCGCTGATGAACAAGGCGCTCGATCCGTTCATCCAGGTCTTGAAGCCGATCTCGCCGCTCGCCTGGATGCCGCTGGCGCTCTACACCATCAAGGACTCGGGCCTGTCGGCCATCTTCGTGATCTTCATCTGCTCGCTGTGGCCCATGCTGGTGAACACCGCCTTCGGCGTCGCCGGGGTGCGGCGCGAATGGATCAACGTCGCCCGCACGCTGGAGGTCGGCACGCTGCGGAGAATCTTCACGGTGCTGCTGCCCGCCGCCGCGCCGACCATCCTGACCGGCATGCGCATCTCGATCGGCATCGCCTGGCTGGTCATCGTCGCCGCCGAGATGCTGGTCGGCGGCACCGGCATCGGCTACTTCGTGTGGAACGAGTGGAACAACCTCTCGATCACCAACGTCATCACGGCCATCCTGGTGATCGGCGTCGTCGGCATGGTCCTCGATCAGCTCCTCGCCCGCGCCACCCGCGCCGTCACGTTCCCGGAGTGAGGAGGATGAACAATTCGGCACGCCCTCTCTTCACCTCCCCCTGGAGGGGGGAGGTCGCC
>NZ_NPEX01000604.1 GCF_003258865.1 Rhodoplanes roseus
CCCGCCTGCGGCCGCCACGCACGACGGCCGCAGGCGGCAGACGAGCCGAGAGACTTCCCGAAGCGAAATCATCTTCATCAGGTCGCGGAGAGTGCCATGATCACGCGTCGAGACACCCTGACGACGCTCGCAAGCTGGACGGTCGCCATGCAGTTGAGCCCGCTTTCCTCCGGCCGCGCCGCCGAGGGCCCGGTCGCCACCGCCAAGGCCCCCGCGGTGCCGGGTCCCGATCCGCACCCGCGGACTCCCGCGTTCCGGCTGCCGGCCGGCACGGTCGACACCCACATGCACATCTACGGGCCGATCGCGACGTATCCGTACTCCGACGCCCGCTCCTACACGCCGCCCGAGGCGCCGCTGACGACCTACCGGGCGCTGCAGCGGACGCTGGGCGCGCAGCGCGCCGTGTTCGTCAACGCCACCATCTACGGCACCGACAACACCATCGTCGTCGACGCCATCGCCAGCGACCCGAAGAACTATCGCGGCGTCGCCACCATCGACGACACGCTCTCCGACAAGCAGATCGAAGCGCTGGACAAGGCGGGCTTCAAGGGCTGCCGCTTCACCTTCCTCAGCCGCCTGCGCAACGCCCCCGACACGCGGGTGTTCGATCGCGTCGTCGACCAGATCAAGGGGCTCGGGTGGCACGTCGACCTCTACATCGAGGCCGAGAAGCTCGATACCTTCCTGCCGATGCTGCGCAAGCTGCCGCTCCCCTACGTCATCGACCACATGGGGGCCGTCAAGGCCGCGGCCGGCGTCGAGCAGCCCGGCTTCAAGGCCCTGGTCGAGCTCCTGCGAACCGACGACAAATGCTGGATGAAGATCACCGGCCCGGAGCGGGCCACGGCCACGGGCGCGCCGTTCGACGACGTCGTCCCGTTCGCCCGCAAGCTGGTCGAGGCGGCGCCCGACCGGGTGCTGTGGGGCACCGACTGGCCGCATCCGAACGTGAAGTTCATGCCCAACG
>NZ_NPEX01000605.1 GCF_003258865.1 Rhodoplanes roseus
CAGGCCTGCCAAGAACACAAAATCCTCTCCACGATACAGCCCAAACAAAAACGCCCGCCGCAGGGAAACCCGCAGCGCGCGTTCTTGCGTTCAGACGCCATCCATCCACGAGCCCGTCCCGTCGAGACGCACGATCTCGATGCGCCCGCCGCCCTTCGCGGCTCGCTTGGTTCGCCCTTCGGAAAAGATGGTGAGACGGGAGTGCATCTGCAGATCCGGCCGAGGCTTGACCGGCGGATCGATCCGAGGAGAAAACCGGTGGCGGCCGACGGCCGTCGTCAGCAGTCGGTGAAACGCCGCCGGCCCCGGCCCTCGGTCCAAACACCTCGGGAGACAATCAAATGTCGCAGCGCAGTCCCAACGGTCCCCTGCGGGTCGGAGTCGGCGGGCCGGTCGGGTCGGGCAAGACGGCGCTGATGGACACGCTCTGCAAGCGGTTGCGTGACCAGTTCGACATCGCCGCGATCACCAACGACATCTACACCAAGTGGGATGCCGAGTATCTGGTGCGCTCGGGCGCGCTGGCGCCGGAGCGCATCGCCGGGGTCGAGACGGGCGGTTGTCCTCACACGGCGATCCGCGAGGACGCCTCGATGAATCTCGCCGCCATCGCAGACATGCGGGCGAAGTTTCCGGATCTCGACCTCGTGCTGGTCGAGTCGGGCGGCGACAATCTCGCCGCCACCTTCTCGCCCGAGCTCGCCGATCTGACGATCTACGTGATCGACGTCGCGGCGGGCGAGAAAATCCCGTCCAAGGGCGGTCCGGGCATCACCCGCTCGGATCTCCTGGTGATCAACAAGATCGACCTCGCCCCCCATGTCGGCGCCTCGCTGGAGACCATGGAGCGCGACGCCAAGCGCATGCGTGGCACCCGGCCGTTCGTCTTCACGAACATGAAGACGGGCGAGGGGGTGGACACGGTGGAGCGGTTCGTGAT
>NZ_NPEX01000606.1 GCF_003258865.1 Rhodoplanes roseus
GGGGACGGGATGCCCCCAGTTTAGGTCGTCCGCCCGGTTCCTGCCTCCGGCGCGGCAGGATGCGGTTGACTGAGCGCATGTCCCCGCGCCGCCGCTCCGCCGCCTCGTCCGCCGGGCTCGGCCTCGCCGCGGCCCTGACCGCGATCGGCACGGTCGCGCTCCAGCACGGGCTGGCGCTGCCGCTGGTCGGCCCGACCCTCGCCGCGCTCGCCGCGACCGGCGGCACCATCGGCTGGCGCCTGGTCGCCGCCGACCGCGAGGAGCGGTTCCTGCGAAGAAGCTTCGCGCTGTATCTCGCGCCCCAGGTGATCGACCGGATGATCGACGCCGACGCGCCCCCGGCGCTGGGCGGCGAGATGCGCGACGTCACGGTGTTCTTCTCCGACATCGCCGGCTTCTCGTCGATCGCCGAGACGATGACGCCGGCCGCGCTGGTCGCCTGGATGAACACCTACCTGTCCGAGATGACCGAGATCGTCGAAGGCTGCGGCGGCTATGTCGACAAGTATATCGGCGACTCCATCGTCGCGGTGTTCGGCGCGCCAGCGAACGACCCCGACCACGCCACCCACGCCGTGCGGGCGGCGCTGCGCTGTTGCGACAGGCTCGCCGCCCTCAACGGCACCGCGGCCTTCGCCGGACACCGGCTGTCGCACCGCATCGGCCTGAACTCCGGCGAGGCGCTGGTCGGCAATATCGGCTCGCGGCGGCGCTTCAACTACACGGTGATGAGCGACGCCGTGAACCTCGCCTCGCGGCTGGAAGGCGCCAACAAGTACTTCTCGACCGCGATCATGGCCTCCGAGACGACGGTGGAGCGGACCGGCGACGCCTTCGCCTGGCGCGAGCTCGACGCCATCCGGACGTGATCGCCGCCTATCTGGGGACCGAGGAGGCCGCCCATGCCTAGCCTGGTCGAGCTGGTCCAGA
>NZ_NPEX01000607.1 GCF_003258865.1 Rhodoplanes roseus
GAGATCGGTGGCGAAGGTCCCGGCCGTGTGCGCGACCAGGCAGACATAGGTCGCGCCGCCCTGCGTCACGACCGAGGCCGGTGGCCCGACTCCATAAGCGGTCGCAGTCGTCCAGACGGAAACGGCCGTCCATGCGGCGGGGCCGGCCGCGCCCGTCGATCCCTGGGCGCCTGTGTCGCCCTTGGCAGAGACCTGCCGCCATTTTCCCGCGGAGAGGTCGGTGGCGAACGTCCCGGCCGTGTGAGCGACCAGGCAGACATAGGTCGCGCCGCCCTGCGTCACGACCGAAGCCGGGGGGCCGACCACATAGGCCGTGCCGGTCGTCCAGACGGACACGGCCGTCCACGCCGCGGGACCCACGGAACCGGTCGATCCCGTCGATCCCGTCGCGCCCGTGGCTCCGGTCGCGCCCTGTGGTCCGGTGTCGCCCTTGGCCGAGACCTGAGTCCACTTGCCGCCGGCGAGATCGGTGGCGAACGTGCCGGCCGTGTGCGCGACCAGGCAGACATAGGTCGCGCCGCCCTGCGTCACGACCGAAGCCGGTGGGCCGACCACATACCCCGTGCCGGTCGCCCAGGCCGAGACCGTCGTCCACGCCGCGGGACCCACCGAACCAGTGGCCCCTGTCGCTCCAGTCGCGCCCGTTGATCCGGTCGCGCCCTGCGGACCGGTGTCGCCCTTGGCCGAGACCTGAATCCATTTTCCGGCGGCGAGGTCGGTGACGAAGGTGCCGGACGTGTGCGCGACCAGGCAGACAAAGGTCGCGCCGCCCTGCGTGACGACCGAGCTCGGCGGGCCGACCACATACGCCGTGCCGGTCGTCCAGGCCGAGACACCCGTCCAGGCGGCGGGACCGGCAGAGCCCGTGACTCCTTGCGGTCCCGTCTGTCCCAACGGTCCGGACGGGCCGGCAGGCCCTTGCGGACCAGG
>NZ_NPEX01000608.1 GCF_003258865.1 Rhodoplanes roseus
CCCCGGTCGGCGCGACCACGGCCGGCGTGGGGCCGGCCGAGGCGTGGCCCGAGACGCTGCCCGGTCCGCTCGCCACCAAGCCGCTGCTCGCCGGCATCGCCCAGAAGAGCCCGGCCGCCGCCTTCGAGATCGCCATGCGATACGCCGAAGGGCGTGGCGTGCCGGCCGACCTCGCGGCCGCCGCGCCGTGGTTCCAGCGCGCCGCCGATCTCGGCCTCGCGCCGGCCCAGTTCCGCCTCGGCAGCCTCTACGAGAAGGGCCAGGGCGTGAAGAAGGATCTGGCCGAGGCGCGGCGCTGGTACCAGGCCGCGGCCGACCGCGGCAACGCCAACGCCATGCACAACATCGCGGTGCTGTATGCCGAGGGCATCGACGGCCGCCCCGACTTCGCCATGGCGGCGCAGTGGTTCACCCGCGCGGCCCGGCACGGCGTCGCCGACAGCCAGTACAATCTCGCCATCCTCTACGCCCGCGGCATCGGCATCGAGCAGAACCTCGCCGAGGCCTACAAGTGGTTCGCGGTCGCGGCCCAGCGGGGCGACAAGGACGCCGCCAAGAAGCGCGACGACCTCGCCCAGCGGATGGACCAGCAGACCCTGACGGCCGCCCGCCTCGCCGCCCAGAGCTTCGTGCCGCTGACCCCGCCCGAGGACGCCGTCACGGTGCCGCCGCCGCCCGGCGGCTGGGAGGACGCCACCGCCGGCCAGGGCCGGCCCAAGCCGAAGGGCCGCATCCCGATGGAGCAGGCCGCCCGGCTGTGACGGCGGCACACGCCGCCGCGCGATCGCAGCCGGGCCGCGCCGCCCGGCCGCGGCGCCCATGCGCCGAAACCCGCGGACGCCTGCGCCCGAAAATATTCACTTGAGTTTGCGGGGCAGGCCTGTAGGGCTTCGCCGCACTGCGACCTC
>NZ_NPEX01000060.1 GCF_003258865.1 Rhodoplanes roseus
ACCGGCCGCAGGGCCGGACGGCCGGCCTGGACCGACGGCCGAGACCGGAGGGCGGCCCTCCGGCGCAACGCGGGGGCCGGCTCGGCCGGGCAGCCCGGCGGACGGCGGAGTGAAGGCGCGCGGATCCCGTGCCGACCGATCGACAGGGCCGCGGTCGGCCAGGCCGGGGCGGCCGGCCGGCACCATGCCGGGCATGCCGCCCGGCAGATCGGGACGTGCCGGAAGGCCGACTCGCGGGCCGGGCCCACCTGGCCCCGGCAAGCCGGCGGCCGGCAGATTCGGTCCACGACCGCCTGAGCCGGGAAGTCCGGCGGGTCCGACAGCGCGTGGCGCGGTCGGAAAGAGGCGCGGCGCCTGGACGGCGGGACTGCGGGCGGACGGCTTCGCGGCGGCGGGCGGACGGTTGCGCTCGAGCCGCGGATCGGGTTGCTGCGCGGCGGCTCCCAGCCCTCCGGCCACGACCAGCAAGGCCGACAGCGACAGCACCCGGAGCGCCCGGAGGCGTCCGGCCCACCCGGTCCCCCGGACCGATTTTATCGTCACCACACCCGCCCCACCAAAAATCGTCGGCCGGACCATGCGCCGCCAGACGTCATGTCACCGACCATGCGCCGACATTGTGACGCGTCTGGGCCCCGCCTGCGTCAAGGTTCAGGCCGGAGAATGTCCCGTCCGGCGAGCAGCGCCTGCACGAGGCCTCCGTCGCCGCCCGTGCACGCCACGGTCCCGTCGCCACGAAAGAACTCGGCGCGCAGCTCCGGGCGGACCTCGTCGACCCATCGGCTGCGACGCAGCATCACCTCCGCGTGTAGCGAGCCGTTCCAGCCGCGTGCCATGATCCGCCCGTGCACCGAGGCGAACGCGCCGTCGTCGACGATCATGCGCGCCGCGTGGACGTCCCCGCCGATCCGCAGATGACCATCCTCGCCGCTCGCCACGACCAGATCGGCCGTGACGTTGCGGTCGACCACCAGATCCATGTTGCCCACCGCGATGGCCCGACAGTGCAGGCTGCCGCGGACCCATACGAAAGCCGGCGTCCGGTCCGTCCGCCGGTTGAGAATGGCCCCGAACAGCTCCAGGTCGCCGTCCACCACGACACCGGCGACGCTCGCCGAGAGCATCCCGTCCATGTCCAGGTCGCCGGCCGCGACAGCGTGGTTGCCGGAATACCGCACGACCAGCAGCGACGGCCTCGGCGACGCGATGACGATGTCGTCCAGGGTGGTGCGGTCGCCGAAATGGGCGTCGAGATCGAGGCCCTCCCGGGCCTCGTCGAGCGGTATCGAAATGAACCCGAAAGCCATGCGGCCCCCATGGCGGACCAATCCGCGCCGGAGTTGGTCGCACCGGGGCGCCCGGAGGTTCAGCCGGGCCGTCGCGCGGCACGCTTCGCGAGACCACTCCGGCCTGCTACCCTCGGGCGCAGGAGTAAACGCGTGACCACTGACACCCCGACCGCGGCCGATCCTCGCAGCAGCCGGCCCCGCCGCCTCGCCGGGGCGCGCCGGCTGATCGCGGCGATACGCGACTACTACGAGGGCGACACGCCGGAGGCGCACCGCTTCCGCTATGCCCTGCTCGCCTTCGATCTCGTGACCGTCGCGTTCATCGTGGTGACGTCGTTCCTGCCGCGCGGCGACCTCGTCGAGCAGCTCGACGTCCTGTTCGGCGCCGTGATCATGGTCGACTTCACCGTCCGTCTGGCGATCTCGCGGCGGCCCTGGCGCGACCTGCTCCACCCGGCCACCTGGGCGGATGTCGCCGCCATCGTCTCGTTCCTGGCGCCGCTGGTCGGCGAAGGCGCCGGCTTCCTGCGGGTGCTGCGCACCGTGCGGCTGCTGCACACCTATCAGTTGCTGGCCCGGCTGCGCCTCGACAGTCCGTGGTTCTGCCGCAACGAGGAGGTGATCCTCGCCGCCGTCCATCTGGCCGTGTTCATCTTCGTGATGACCGGCATCGTCTACGAGACCCAGCACGCCCAGAATCCGTCGATCGCCAACTACGCCGACGCGCTCTACTTCACCGTGACGGCGCTCACCACCACGGGCTTCGGCGACATCACCCTGGCCGGAACATCGGGCCGGCTGATCTCGGTGGTGATCATGATTCTCGGCGTCACGCTGTTCCTCAACCTGGCCCGCACCGTGCTGCAACCCTCGAAGGTGCGCTTCGACTGCCCGAACTGCGGCTTGATGCGGCACGAGCCGGACGCGGTGCACTGCAAAGCGTGCGGCATCGTCCTCAACATTCCCGACGAGGGCCGCTGACGGGCGCAGCCCTCCCGGGGTTCCGCCGAGCCGGATCGTTCCTACATGAGGTCGGACACCCGGGGCTGGTCCCGGGCGATTTCGGAGCGTTGGCCATGGCGGACGAGGTTCGCGACAATGCCGCCCAGGCGCGGTTCGAGCTCGACGCCGACGGGCAGCTCGCGGTGGCCTATTATCGCCTGTCCGGGGACGTGATCACGTTCACGCATACCGAGGTTCCACGCGCCTTGCGGGGACAGGGCATCGCGTCTCGGCTCGTGCGCGGCGCGCTGGACAGCGCGAAGGACCGCGGGCTCGCGGTGGTTCCGGCGTGCTCCTTCGTGGCGGATTTCATCAAGCGCCATCCGGACTACCGGGCTCTACTGGCGTGAGCTTCAGCGGCGCTGCAGCCGACCGTGCCGCCGGCGTGCTCTCGACCCTCCGGGGCGCGCCCGCATCGGCGGCATCACGACGTGGTCGGCCGAACCATCCCGGAGTGTTCCCATGCAAGTCGATCTTTCGGGCCTGCGCGCCCTCGTCACCGGCTCCACCAAGGGCATCGGCCGGGCGATCGCCGAAAAGCTCGCGGCCAACGGCGCCGCGGTCGCGATCAACGGCCGCAAGGAGAGCGACGTCGCGGCGGCGATCGCGGCGATCCGCAAGGCCGTGCCGGCCGCGGAGCTGATCGCCGCGCCGGGCGACGCCGGAACCAGGGCCGGCATCGAAACCATCATCCAGGCCGCCGGCGACGTCGACATCCTGGTCAACAATGTCGGCATCTTCGAGATCAAGGACGCGTTCGAGATCCCGGACGAGGACTGGCAGCGCATGTTCGAGATCAACGTGCTCTCGGGCGTTCGCTTCACACGCCATTACGGCCCGCGCATGCGCGATAAGGGATTCGGTCGCGTGGTATTCGTGTCGTCGGAATCCGGCGTCCAGATTCCGACCGAGATGATCCATTACGGCTTCTCCAAGTCGGCCGATCTCGCGTTGATGCGCGGCTTCGCCCAGGCGCTCGCCGGCACCGGCGTGACGGTCAATGCCGTGCTGCCCGGCCCCACCCGGACCGAGGGCGTCGAGGCGATGTTCGCGTCGATGGGCCAGCAGATCACCCCGCAGACCGAGCGCGCCTTCATCGACGGCGCGCGCCCCACGTCCATCATTAAGCGTCTCGCGCTTCCCGAAGAGGTCGCCGAGCTCGTCGCCTTCCTGTCCTCCCGCGAGGCGTCCGCCATCACGGGCGCTCCGATGCGCGTCGACGGCGGCGTGGTCATGTCGATCACCTGATGTCTCCGGACATGGCCTGTCGGGCCGCGCGGCGGCAGGCGGGCGGCGGTGGCCCGCCTCTCCGGCCGGACGCACCCTCGCATTTCCTGCATGGGTGCTCCGGGCCGAACGAGTGCCTGCCCGGCGCTTTGTTCAGGCGCTCTTAACGAGCGGCGCCCATTCAATACATTGCATCGTCGCGCCCACGTCGAGGGACAGGGGCACGGATTCCCGTGGTGACCGGCCCCGCGTCTCTCGGCCCGTTCCATACCAGATGTCCCTTCAGCGGCCTCTTCCGCCGGCGCAGCCGCCTGCGAGTTGCCCCGCATCGGAGTCTCAATTGAAGCGTCCCGGCTTTCTCAATCGCATTTCATTGCCGACCAAGATCTCCGCCCTGACCGTGCTCGGCATCGTCGCGCTTTGCGGCAGCCTGGTGCTCGTGGTGTCGATACAGCTCGACCGCGCGCTGCGCGCCCAGGCCCAGGCGCGCCAGGAAGCCAACATGCGCGTCGCCTGGGAGGTGCTGCGCGGAGCCGGCGAGATCCGCGTCTCCGGCGACCAGATGACGGCCGGCCGGCGCAGCCTCGACGGCGACACCGAGCTGGTCGACAGAATTCAGACCCTGGTGGGCGGCGTGGCGACGGTGTTCCGGCGCGACACCCGCGTTTCCACCAATGTACGCACGCCGCAAGGCGGACGCGCGATCGGCACCCGGCTGGTCGGGCCGGCGCACGATGCCGTGCTGGTCCGCGGCGAAGCGTATCGCGGCGAGGCCGACATTCTCGGTGAGCCGTATTTCACCGCCTACGATCCGATCAAGGACGCCGCCGGCGCGACCGTCGGCGTGCTGTTCGTCGGGGTGAAGCAGAGCGAGTTCTTCAGCGTGCTGGACGCGCTCGTCCGCGGCATTGCGCTGCAGGCACTGTTCGCCGCCGTGCTGATCGGTGGCGCGCTCTACGGCGTGCTGCGCTGGCAGACGCGGCCGCTCGTCGTCCTGACCCGCATCATGGGTCGCCTGCAGGCCGGTGACCACGCGGTCGCGGTGCCGTCGCTCGACCGTGGCGACGAGATCGGCCTCATGGCCCGCGCCGTCGAGGTGTTCAAGGAGCACGCCGTCGAGCGCGAGCGACTCGAGGCGGAGCAGAAGGAGACCGAGATCCGCACGGCGGCGCAGCGCAGCGCCGACATGCGGCGACTCGCCGACCGCTTCGAGCAGGCGGTGGGCGGCATCATCGGCACGGTGTCGGCCTCGGCCACCGAGCTCGAGGCCACGGCCGGAACGCTGACCCGCACGGCCGACACGACCCGGCAGCTCTCCCAGACCGTGACGACCGCCTCCGGAGAGGCGTCGACCAACGTCCAGGCCGTCGCGGCGGCGACCAACGAGCTGACCGCCTCGATCGGCGAGATCAGCCGTCAGGTCCAGGCATCCAGCCGGATCTCGGACGAGGCGGTGCGCCAGGCCGAGACGACCGACCGGCGCGTGACCGATCTCTCGCTCGCCGCCACCCGGATCGGCGACGTGATCGAGCTGATCACCGACATCGCCGAGCAGACCAACCTGCTGGCGCTCAACGCCACCATCGAAGCCGCACGCGCCGGCGAGGCCGGCAAGGGCTTCGCCGTGGTCGCCAACGAGGTGAAGGCGCTCGCCGCGCAGACCGCCAAGGCGACCGGCGACATCTCGGCCCAGATCGCCGGCATGCAGGCCGCTACGCACGACTCGGTCGCCGCCATCAAGGAGATCGGCGGAACGATCGGGCGGATCGCCGAGATCGCCGGAGCGATCGCCGCCGCCGTGGAGCAGCAGGGTGCAGCGACCTCGGAGATCTCACGCAACATCCAGAAGGCCGCGAGCGGAACCGGGGAGGTGGCGAACACGATCACGCAGGTGAGCCGCGGCGCCGAGGAGACCGGTGCGGCCTCCGGCGAGGTGCATGCGGCAGCGACCCGGCTCGCCGAGGAGAGCAGTCAGCTGCGACTGGAGGTCGAGAAGTTCTTGGCGACGGTGCGTGCCGCCTGACGCCACATCGACACTGCGGCACGCGACCGCTTTCGCGAACAGGGACGTCCCTCGGCCCCGCCGCCCGGAGCTGACCCGCAACCCTGGCTTTCGCCTGAGGCTCGGATCGGTTCGGGCAGCGGGTCGACGAGAACCATACGGCGTCGGGCGGATCGCTTCGACCGCGGTTTCCCGGAAGGGTTATTGCGGACGTGATCCGAAATTTTCCTCAAGGCAGTAAAACGATATCTGTCGACAAGTGGACTGAGAGCATCGCGATCCGAAGATGACGTCTCATCGGTGCTAGCTCGACGTGATTATTGATGATCATGCCACGCGGCGGCTCGCATGGTCGCGAACCGAGGTGACGACCTGATCGGCGACCCACGCGTCCTTGGCGAACCACTCGTGCGACGTCTTGCAGTAGGGGCAGAATGTCCGGCTGAAGAAGACCGGCATGGCGGCGAATGCTTCGCGGCTCACGGAGATGTCGGTCGACACGGCTCGTCCGGTCTCGGGGCAGCGGATCATCAGCGTTCCCATGGGGGGTACGTCCTCTTCGTTTCAGGTGGCGAAGACGTACAGGCGGCTTGCGAAGAGCAGACGAAAAACGCGTGACCATTTCGCGGCGTTGCGGTGGCAGGGTGCAGGGCCGGGCGCCGGCACGGAGCAGAGGAACACCGAAGCAGGACGCCCTATCCGCCTCGCATCGCAAGAGGACCGGCGCCGGCGGCGCGACGCGGCCGGCGCGAAGAGCGCGCACCGCGACCAAACGAAGGCACGGCGGCGGCCGGTACCGGAGGATCGCAGGAACGTGATCGCCGCCGGCCGCCCAGCTCAGGGCGCCGGATGCGCCGGCATCTTGTCGTCCACTCCGTCGATCTCGCTTCTACGGAGCAGATAATCGAGCCCGCCGACCCGGTACCAACGGTAGCCCCAGCCCTCGATCACCAGCCGGTGCTTGCCCTTGTCGTCGACATCGAGATGATCGTTTCCGAGCAGATCGACCAGCACCTTGCCGTGCTCGCCGTCGACGCCCGTCGCGAAGGCGACCTCGCGCGGCGTATCGCCGAGATTGTGCACGAACAGCACTGAATTGTTGCGCCAGTCGTAGCGCACCACCAGCACGGCCGGATCGCGCGTCGTGATCACCTCGAAGTCGCCCCAGCCGACCTCCGGCACCTCCTTGCGCATGCGGATGATCCGCTCGGTCCAGTTGAGCAGCGATTGCGGGTGGCGCCGCTGGATCGCGGCATTGACGTGCTCGTAGCCCCACGGGCCGCCCGAGATCACCGGCATGACCGGCTTGTCGCTCTTGGTGAAGCCGCCATGCGGCTCGTTCGACCATTGCATCGGCGTGCGGGCGCAGTTGCGCTCCGGCAGGGAGAGGTCGTCGCCCATGCCGATCTCGTCGCCGTAGCGCAGCACGGGCGTACCCGGCAGCGTGAACAGGAGACTGTAGGCGAGCTCGAGCCGCCGCTGGTCGCCACCCAGCATCGGTGCCAGGCGGCGGCGAATGCCGCGATCGTAGAGCTGCATCGATTCGTCCGGACCGAAGGCCGCGAACACGGCCTGCCGCTGTTCCTCCTCCAGCCGCCCGAGATCGAGCTCGTCGTGATTGCGCAGGAACAGCCCCCACTGCGCGGTCGCCGGGCGCGGCTTGGTCGCCTTCATGGCCTTGACGAGCGGCCGCGTGTCGGCCGCGGCGAGCGCATAGAACAGGTTCTGGTTGACCTGGAAGTTGAACATCATGTGCATCCGGTCGCCGTCGCTGCCGAAATACTGCATGTCGGTCTCGGGCAGCACATTGGCCTCGGCGAGCGCGATGCTGTCGCCCTGGCGCCATTGCATGAACTCGCGGAAGGTGCGGAGCATGTCGTACTGCTCCGTTGGCGTCGTCACGTCGGCGCCCTTGGTGCCGATGATGAACGGCACCGCGTCCATGCGGAAGCCGGAGACGCCGAGCTGGATCCAGAAGCCCATGATCTTCAGGATTTCGGCCTGGACGGCCGGGTTCGACGTGTTGAGATCCGGCTGGAAGTCGTAGAAGCGGTGGAAGTAGTACGCCTTGGCGACGTCGTCGTAGGTCCAGGTGGTCTTCTGCACGCCGGGGAACACCATGCCCTGGTCGGCGTTCTTCGGCTTCTTCTTCGACCAGACGTACCAGTCGCGATACTTGGAGGCAGGATCGCGCCGTGCCTCCTGGAACCAGGGATGCTGGTCCGACGTGTGATTGATCACCAGGTCGATCAGCACCCGCATGCCGCGCTGCTTGGCGGCATGGGTGAACTCGACGAAGTCGCCGAGCGTGCCGTAGCGCGGATCCACCCCGTAGTAGTCGGAGACGTCGTAGCCGTCGTCGCGGCCCGGGGACTTCTGGAACGGCATCAGCCACACCGCCGAGACGCCGAGACCGTGGAGATAGTCGAGGCGCCTCGCCAGCCCCTGGAAGTCGCCGACCCCGTCGCCATTGGCGTCCATGAAGGTCTCGACGGAGAGGCAGTAGATCACCGCGTTCTTGTACCAGAGATCGTTGATCATGATGGCCCGCCACCTTTCGCCGTCGCCGCGCACTGGACGGTAACAACCGGCCGGGATCCCGGTTCCGGCGCCGCCGGAGCGACCGCCCGGGGCGTGGCTGGGCGGTCGGTCCGGGCCACATCGCTGTTTCGCAATCCGCCGCCAGATGCTTTCTGAGGGCTGCAAGGAGACAGCCATGCCGCTCACGATCCAGATGTCGGAAACCGGAGGCCCGGAGGTTCTGCGTCCCGTGGAACGCGCCGCCGCCGAGCCCGGCCCGGGCGAGGCGCGGATCCGCCACGAGGCGATCGGCCTCAACTTCATCGACGTCTACCAGCGGCGCGGCCTCTATCCGGTGCCGCTGCCGGCGGTGCTCGGGGTCGAGGGCGCCGGTATCGTGGAGGCCGTCGGGTCCGGTGTGACGGACCTCGCGGTCGGCCAGCGCGTCGTCTATGGCGGGCTCCCTGTGGGCGCCTACGCGGCGGTGCGGACCCTGCCCGCCTCGCGGCTGGTCGCCCTGCCCGATGCCGTGTCCACCCCCCTCGCCGCGAGCGCCTTTCTGCGCGGGCTCACCGCCCACATGCTGTTCCACGAGGTCAAGGCCGTCCGGCCCGGTGACGCCGTGCTGGTGCATGCCGGCGCCGGCGGCCTCGGGCGGGTGCTGCTGCGCTGGGGCCACCGGCTCGGCGCCGCCATGATCGCGACGGTCGGCTCGGCCGCGAAGGTCGCGGCGGCCCGGGAGGCCGGCGCCGACCACGTCGTGCTGCACACCGACGCCGACTGGCCGGACCAGGTCCGCCGTCTCGCCGGCGGTCGCGGCGTGACGCTCGCCTGCGACGGCATCGGCGGCGCGACGCTCGCCCGCACGCTGGAGTGCGTCCGGCCGTTCGGCGTCGTCGCCAGCCTCGGCCAGCCGGCCGGACCGATTCCGCCGGTCCCGGTCGAAGCGCTCGGGCCGGCCCGCTCGATCGGGCTGTTCCGGCCGAGCGTGATCGCCTATTCGAACGATCCGGACCGTTACGCGACCGGGGCCGCCGACGTGCTGGCGTTCCTGGCCGACCGGCCGTCGGACCCGGTCGGCGCCACCTACCCGCTGGCCGAGGCGGCGCGCGCCCATGCCGACCTGGAGGCCGGGCGCACCACCGGAAGCATCGTGCTCGTACCGTGACTCCCATCCACCGGCCGAGGTGACGCCGTGCCGCTCCGCCCCATCCTGAAGTTCCCCGATCCGCTGCTGCGCGCCCCCGCCGCCGACGTCGAGGCCTTCGACGACGACCTGCGCACGCTCGCCGCCGACCTCCTCGACACCATGCGGGCGGCGCCCGGCATCGGCATCACGGCGCCGCATGTCGGCGTGCCGCTGCGCGTCGTCGTCATCGAGCTGTCCTTCGCGGACGGGGCACGCACCTTCGTCAATCCGATGATCGTCTGGTCGTCGCCGGAGATGCAGACGCATCCGGAGGGCAGCGTCTCGATGCCGGGCGTCAGCGAGGAGATCGAGCGCCCGGCGCGCATCAAGGTGCGGTGGCAGGATCTCGACGGGCTGTCGCACACCGGCGAGGCCGACGGCCTGCTCGCCGTCTGCCTGCAACACGAGATCGACCAGCTCGACGGCTGTTTCTGGGTCGACCGCCTGTCGCGCCTGAAACGCGAGCGCGTCGTCAAGAAGTACGAGAAGCTGCAACGCCGCTGACGGCAGGACGAAGCCCCTCGGAACGACGCGACCGGCCGAGCCCGAACGCCGCCCTGGCATTCGCAGCGTCGTGTTGACCTGCGCGGCTGCGGACCTATGGTGCGGCCGCGCCGCTCGACGGCGCGCGGCTGCCCGCGGACATTGTTGCGATGGACTTCTTCTCTCCGGCCCAGATCGCCGGATATGCCGCCTTCGTGTTCGGCATCGCCGCGTTTCTTCAGACCACCGACCGTCCGCTGAAGCTGCTCAACGGCACCCAGTGCATCGCCTACGCGATCCACTTCTTCCTGCTGGGCAACATCCCGGCGATGGCGACCGCGACCGTGTCGGCGGCGCGCTCCTTCCTGGCGTTGCGCACCTCCTCGCCGCTTCTCGCCGTCGCCGTCGTCGCGATCCTGCTGGCGATCGGCTCGCAGGTGGTCACGCACTGGACCGGCTGGTTGCCGGTCGCCGCCTCGGCCTGCGGCACGCTCGCCATGTTCCTGATGCGCGGAATTCCGATGCGGCTGGTGATGCTGGCGTGCTGCCTGATGTGGCTCGTCAACAACGTGCTGTCGGGCTCGATCGGCGGCACGCTGCTCGAGGCTTCGATCGCGATCGCAATGGTCTCGACCATCGTGCGCATGGTGCGGGCCCGCCGCGCCGCCGCAGCCGCGTAACGGCGTTCGTCGCGCGAGCCGCCGATCAGCGAAACCAGGCGCCGGCCCGCACCGCGACGAGCAGGACGACCCCGAACAACACAAGCCCGCCGGCGAGCGCCGCGAAGACGGAAGCGAGCGAGCCGCCGAGCGAAAACGCCGCCCAGCCGCCGCCGAGCGCGACGACGACGCGCAGCGCGCCGGCGCACAGCGGCCAGACGAGCCGCCCCGCGCCCTGCGACGCGAAGTAGAGTGCCATGCCGAGCCCGAAGAAGCCGTAGGTCGGTCCGACGATCCGCAGATAGGTCGCGCCGGCCTCGAGCATCGCCGGATCGGTGCTGAACAGCGCCAGCCACGCCTCGGGCCAGATCGCGGCGGCGAGGCCGATCGTCTCGGCGATCACGAAGGCCACGGCACCGCCGGTGAGGCCGATGCGCAGCGCCCGGTCGTGCCGGCCGGCGCCGATATTGGTGCCGACCAGCGCCACCACCGGCGCGCCGAGGCCGAACACGATCGGAATCAGCAGATATTCGAGCCGCGCGCCGGTGCCGAAGCCGGCGACCGCGCCGACGCTCGCCGACGCGGCGACCAGCGCCGTGGCCCCCGCGATGGTGACGTTGGTCTGGATCGAGGTGAGCGCCGACACCGCCCCGACCCGCAGGATGTCGCGCATCGGCGCCCAGTGCAGCGGCACCCGGACGAGCCGCACCGGATTGCGGCCCGACCCCACATGCCACAGCAGCAGCGCGGTCGCGCCGGCATAGAACGCCACCAGCGCGACGCCGCCGCCGGCGATGCCCAGCGCCGGAAACGGGCCGACGCCGAAGATCAGGAGCGGCGACAGCGGCACCAGCACGACGACGCCGGCGCAGATGACCCATGCCGGAAACAGCATGTTGCCGGTGCCGCGGATCACGCTGGCGAGGCCGTTCATGGCCCACAGCAGGGGCGTGCCGCAGAACACCACGTTCGAGTAGACGAGCGCCGCCTGCAGCTCGGAGCCGCGGCCGCCGAGCAGGCGGTAGACGGGCTCGCCGCACGTCAGCATGACGGCCGAGAAGAACAGTCCCAGACCGACACTGATCGCCAGCGCGTGCAGCACGAGCGCGTCCGCCTCGTCGCGACGGCCACGGCCGAGCGCCCGGGCGACCGCCGACGAGATGCCGCCGCCCATCGCGCCGGCCGAGATCATCTGCATCAGCATCACGGGCGGAAACACCAGCGCCATGCCGGCCAGCGCGTCGGTGCCGAGGCGCGCGACCCACCAGGTCTCGATCAGGCCGGTGGAGGCCTGGGCCAGCATGATCAGCATGTTCGGCCACGCCATGCCCAGCAGCAGCGGCACCACCGGCGCGTTCAGCAGCCGGCGGGTGCGCGGGTCGAGCTCGGCGGGCGGCGTCGACGCGTCCCGCCGGATCGGGGCCGATGCCATGGGGGCTTTCCTTGTCGAGACGAACGGTGCCTTCGGGCACGCCGGACGGCGATCGCGGACCCTTCCCGGCTATCGCTCCGGGGTGTCCGGGACGCGGGGCGGCGCCTGCGACGGCCGGGCCCGCGCCGACACGTCGGCGGCGGCGGCGGCGAGAATCCGCTCGGCCAGGGTATCGTCGTCGACGGCGCGCGACAGCAGGACGGCACCCACCATGGTGGACAGCGTCGCCAGCGCCGCGTCGCGCCCGCCCGCGGGATTTTCCTCGGCCGGCGACAGGAGGCCGGCCAGCATGTCGGCGTGGCCTTTCAGCCCGCGGCGGAAGGCGGCACGCGCCTCCGGCCCGCTGCGCGCCACGTCCGCCGCGAGCGCCGGCAGCGGGCATCCTTGGGCGACGCGCCGACGATGGTCGTCCGAGAGATAGCGACGCGTCAGAGCGCCGAGCCCGTCGTCCTCGGCCGCCGCCGTCACCTCGTCCCAGGTGCTGCGCGACGCCGCCAGTGCGGCGGCCGTCGCCTCGGCGGCGAGATGGTCCTTCGAACGGAACTGGCCGTAGAACGCGCCCTGGGTCAGGCCGGCGGCCTTCATCAGGTCGGCGATCCCGATGCCGTCGAACCCCCGCTCACGAAACAGGCGGCTCGCGACCTCCACCACGTGGCGGCGGTTCTTCTCCGCCTGTTCCCGGCTCACCCGCATCCGGCATCCTCCTGTCGGCCGCGGACTTATATATTATGACCAAACTTTATTCGCAAGGATAGATGTCGATCGAAATGTATACCGAGAGCGCTCCGGCCGGAGACGGCCCGGACGGCGCCGGCGCTCGGATCAGCCGAACGTCCGGGCGTAGGTCTCGGGCGAGAAGCCGACCACGATCGCGTCGCCGAACGCCAGCACCGGGCGCTTGATCATCGAAGGTTGTGCCAGCATCAGGCCGATCGCCTTGGCCTTGGTGAGGTCCGCCTTGTCGGCGTCGGGCAGCTTGCGGAACGTGGTGCCGGCCTTGTTCAGCAGCCGCTCCCAGCCGACCGTCTCGGCCCAGCCCTCGAGCGTCGCCTTGTCGATGCCACCGACCTTGTAGTCGTGGAACGTGTAGACGACGCCGTGCTGGTCGAGCCAGGCGCGCGCCTTCTTCATCGTGTCGCAGGCCTTGATGCCGTAGAGGGTCACGGATCGCTCGCCCGCCATCGTCGCTGCTCCCGAGTGCTGGACTGGCGCTTCTTCGCCGATTCGATCGCGCGCGGCAAAGCCGCGTGGCCGTGATGGCAGGCACGCGGCAGGCCGCGCCTGCAACTGGAATGCGAGGCGGGCCCGCAGCCGGGGCGCCCTTCGCGCCAAATCCCCGCCCCGATCGGCTGCAAAAGCAATTGACGTCACGTCGCGGTTTCGGTCTCGATGGCAGTCGAGCGTCCGGCGGACGAACGACCACGCACGAGGCCCCACGCGTTTGACCTCCGTCACCACCGTCCTGATTCTCTTGCTGGTCGTCGTGATCGCCAGCGGCCTGTCGCGCATGCTGCCGATCGCGATTCCGCGCCCGCTGGTGCAGATCGCCTGTGGTGCCGCGATCGGCCTGGTGGCGGACATCCGGGTCGAGTTCGATTCCGAGCTGTTCTTCCTGCTGCTGCTGCCGCCCTTGCTGTTCCTCGACGGCTGGCGGATCCCCAAGGACGAGCTGCTCAAGGACCGCAGCACCGTGCTCGAGCTGGCGCTCGGGCTCGTCGCCTTCACGGTGGTGGGCATGGGCCTGTTCATCCACTGGATGATTCCGTCCATGCCGCTCGGCGTCGCCTTCGCGCTCGCCGCGGTGCTGTCGCCGACCGATCCGATCGCCGTGTCGGCGATCGCCCGGCGGGTGTCGATCCCGCGCCGGATGATGCACATCCTCGAGGGTGAATCTCTCCTCAACGACGCCACCGGCCTGGTCTGCTTCCGCTTCGCGGTCGCTGCGGTCGCCACCGGCACCTTCTCGCCCGTCGAGGCGGCCGCGACCTTCGTCTGGGTGGCGGCCGGCGGGCTGATCGTCGGCGTCGGCGTCACCGTGGCGATCATGCGGGCCAAGGAGTATATCGGCCGCCGCTTCGGCGAGGACTCCGGCTCCAACATCCTGGTCAGCCTGCTGATCCCGTTCGCCGCCTATCTGACGGCGGAAGAGACCGGATGCTCCGGCATTCTCGCCGCGGTCGGCGCCGGGGTGGCGATGAGCTTCGCCGAGGCGACCGGCCAGGCGCTCGCCGCGACCCGGGTGCGCCGGCGCGCCGTGTGGGACATGATCCAGTTCGCCTCCAACGGCGTCGTCTTCGTGCTGCTCGGCGAGCAGCTTCCGGCGATCCTGCCGAAGGCGCAGCAGACCGTGGGGCTCACCGGGCATTCCAGCCCGCTGTGGCTCGCCGCCTATGTGCTGGCGACCGCCGCCGTGATCACGGCGCTGCGCTTCGTGTGGGCCAGCGTGTCGCTGAGCATCACCTGGTTCCGGACCTGGCAGCGCCTGGGCATTCCGGCACCGAGCCTGGCCCGGCTGACGGTCGCGATGGCCTGCGCCGGCCCGCGCGGCGCCGTGACGCTCGCCGGCGTCCTCACCTTGCCCCTCGTCCTCCCGAGCGGCGAGCCCTTCCCGGCCCGCGACTTGGCGATCTTCATCGCCATGGGCGTCATCATCACCTCGCTGCTGATCGCCAGCATCGGCCTGCCGCTGGCGATGCGCGGCCTCGTGCTGCCCGAGGAGCCCTCGACCGACGCCGAGGACGACCGCGCCCGCGTCGCCGCCGCCGAGGCCGCCATCGCCCGCATCGAGGAGGTGCAGCACGCCATGGCGGAAGGCCGTCCGGACGCCGACCGCTACGTCGAGATCGCGTCGCGCCTGATGGATCTGTACCGGACCCGCATCGAGAACCGCTCGGGCGACGACACGGCGCGGGCCCGCGAGGACGAGGCGATCGAGCGCCGCATGCGGGTCGCCGCCGTGCAGGCCTCGCGCGAGGCCGTGCTGCGCCTGCTGATCGAGCGCCAGATCGGCAGCGCGGTGGCGACCCGGCTGATGCAGGAGTTCGATCTCCTCGAAGCCCGCTACATGGCGTGAGCACGCGATCGCCGATCAGGGAGCCGAGCAGGTGAGCAAAACGACCAAGCCAAGCGGCAAGCGCGGCACCATCCGGATCGGCGTCGGCGGATGGGTGTTCGAGCCGTGGCGCGGCACGTTCTATCCGGACAAGCTGCCGCAGAAGCAGGAGCTCGCCCATGCGGCGGGCCGGCTCACCTCGATCGAGATCAACGGCACCTTCTACGGCTCGCAGAAGCCGGAGACCTTCGCCAAGTGGCACGACGAGACGCCGGCGGATTTCGTCTTCGCCCTGAAGGGGCCGCGCTTCGCCACCAACCGCCGCGTGCTGGCCGAGGCCGGCGCCTCGGTCGAGCGCTTCCTGGCCAGCGGCGTGACGGAGCTGAAGGACAAGCTCGGGCCGATCAACTGGCAGCTCGCGCCGACCAAGACGTTCGACCCCGCCGACATCGACGCCTTTCTGGCCCTGCTGCCGAAGAGCGTCGAGGGTCGGCCGATCCGTCATGCCATCGAGGCGCGCCACGACAGCTTTCGGGATCCCGAGTTCGTCGCGCTGGCGCGAAAACACGGCGTCGCGATCGTGGTCGCGGGCGATGCCGCCTATCCGCAGATCGCCGATCCGACGGCCGACTTCGTCTATGCCCGCATCATGGGAACGCAGGAGCACGAGCCGCTCGGCTACGCCGAGGCGGCGCTCGACGCCTGGGCCGAGCGGGCGAAATTTTGGGCCGCCGGCAAGGCCCCCGCGGACCTCGCGACGGTCGGACCGACCAAAAAGGCCGGTGCGACGCCCAGGGACGTCTTCCTCTACGTGATCAGCGGCGCCAAGCCGAAGAACCCCGCCGCCGCGTTGGCGCTGATCGAGCGGGTTGGCTGACCGCGTCCTCGGAACGGAGCCGACCGACGCGGAAATGCAACTCAGGATTGACACGCCGCAGCAGTTGTGTTCCTCTTTCGTTCAGGCGGCGTGGCGCAGGATCCGGATCTCCGGGCGAACCTCCCACGCCCCCGGCAGGATGATCGACATCGCAGGGTTCGGGGACGTCCATGGCGACATGGCGCGGGAGGACGTGTGCGGCTCGTACGGCCGCGACGCGATGGATAAGGGCCGTGGCGGGTGTCGTCGTCGTGCTGATGACGGCCTGCGCTGGCCAGGCGCAGACGCCGGAGACGGCGATCGACGAGGCCCTCCAGAACATCACGACGCTGCAGCGTCCGGGCCGAGTGGGCTACGCGACCATCTGGGACGGCAATGCCTTCGTCCAGTGCCGGCGGCTGCCGAGCCGAGAGCTGCGTTGCGAGGCGGCCGGCGCCACCATGCAGCCGTCCCTCAAACGCGTGCTCACGCCGGAGCGCCTCGCCCGGCTCGCCGCGCTCGGCTGGACGCTCGACCCGAGCTTCGGCCAGCACGTGCGAACCTTTCCGGCCGACCTGTCGACCGGGCGGATCGCAACGCTGATCCTGTCGACCCTCACCGAGATCTACGAGGCGAAGCCCGCCCGGATCGAGCTGAGCACGGCCTGGGTGGCCGACCTGCCCTGCCCGCCCCGCGCCGGCCCGACCCAAAACCTCGCCGGCAGCGTCAACGACGCCCGCTCCATGCGGCCCACCGCGGTCCTCGCCTGCTCGTACCGGGCGGAGCCCGAGACCGCCGAAACCGTGACCTCGGCCGAGGAGCTGATCGGGATCTACGGACCGACGATGGCGGCGGAGCTGCAGCGTCTGCGTCTGAACAGCAGCCGCAACGTCTACGTCGTCTTCTCGGCCGGCATCGGTTACGTCCAGTGCGGGCCCGAGACGGCACCAGTCGCGATCTACTGCGAGGCCCAGTCGGCGGAGAGCTGGCCGGCGCTGGCCGCGGTTCTCACCCCGCAGCGGATCGAGCGCCTCCACCGGGCCGGCTTCGCCGATCCGGGCCGCGCGCCGAACTACTCGCGCAGCTATGCCCCCGAATCCTTCACGGACGCCGTCGTCGCCCGCGAGATCCTGACCATTTTGTTCGACGTCTACGGCTACACCGGCGTGCCCAAGCTCGATATCCACACGGAGTGACAGCCGCGCAGGCTCCCGCACACCGGGAGCGCAAAGCGGGCCCGGTCAGCCCCGGATTTCCGTGGCGGACCGCGCAGTCGCATTCGGAAAAGCGGGGTCGGGCGCGGCCGAGGCGGTGGTCCGGTTGCGGCCGGCACGCTTGGACTCGTAGAGCCTGAGATCCGTGCGGCCGCACAGCGACGGCCACGGCTCGCCCGCCTCCGCCTCGGCTACGCCGAAGCTCGCGGTGACGCCACGCGAGCCCTGCGGCAGCACGACCGGGTGCCGCGCGATGGCGGTCCGCAGTCGCTCCGCGCACTCGTAGGCTTCCGCGAGAGACGTGCCGGGCAGGAACACGGCGAACTCCTCGCCGCCGAGGCGGCCTATGACGTCCTCACGGCGTGCCGCGCCCTGCAGGAGGCGCCCCACCTGTTTCAGCACCGCATCGCCGGCCGCGTGCCCCAGCGTGTCGTTGATCGCCTTGAATCGATCGAGGTCGCACAGGAGCAGCGAGGCCGGTCCGTCGCGCCGGGCGAAATGGACCGCCACCCGATCCTCGAACCCGCGTCGGTTGAGAACGCCGGTGAGCGGATCGACGTCACGCTCGCGCCGCATGTCGTCGATGACGTCGATGGCCGCGGCGGCCAGCAAGGTGAGCGCCAGGCCGACGCCGAACAGCGCGAGCGAGAGCTGAAGCGTCTGCCAGAACACCGAGTCGGCGAACGCCTTCGCTCCCAGGGGCGCCGAGAGGCCGAGCGTCAGCACGGTGCGTGGGAAGAAATGCACCGCGAAGACGAGAAGGATCCAGAACAGCAACCTGTCGACGAGGCGGCCGCGCGCCAGCGCGGTCAGCCGCAGCGCCGTGACCAGCAGCACCAGCCCGTACCCGAAGTTCTGGACATAGACGCGGACCAGGACATTCCGGTCGACATAGAAGAACCACCACAGCAGACCCGTCACGGCGAGAAGCACGCCGGCCGCCGGCCACCCTCCGAAATGCCGTCCGGCCCGCGCCAGGATGCCTTCGGCCGCCATCAGCACGGCCCCGGTGTAGAGCACGCCCGACACCATCGCGTTCAGCCCGGCGTCGGCCGGGATCCACAGGATCTGCGAGACGGCTCCCAGCGTGAAGGCGGCGCAGGCCGCGGCGAGGAACAACAGATAGTCGCGCTTCCGCTCGATCAGCCACGCCGCCAGGAAGGCGATTCCGAACAGGAACAGGATCCCGGGTGCGATCAACGACAGCGTGACTCGAACAACCGTCCCGTCCATGACCGGATCGTTCCAATCTCATCCCTCGGCGTGCCCGATCCTGCTCGGACGATATGCGATAGAGGGTCGTCGAACATTAACATCCAACTCACATTGGAAGCGACCCGGGAGCCGAGACACAGTCGGAGGTTGTTTTGTAACACACGTTCGCGGCCTGGAACCGATGACCTCGACCCGGCGAGGACGCGGCGTCTCGGGCGCGCCGCGGGTCGAGCGCCAGCCTCACCGCCAGGGCCGCCCGGCGCGCCTCGGCGAGCGGGTTGGTGCTGTCGAGGACGACCCGGTCGTGCCGGCGTCGAGCAGCCTCGATGGCTTCCCTTCTGCGCCTTCAGCACGAAGCCGAGCGCGACCAGAAGGGCTTCGAGGTCACGAAACGAGACGGTCCCCTCACCGGAGAGAACCCGCTCGTAGATGCCGATGAGCGCGCGCCGCGAGACCATCGAAAATGGCCTCTCAGCACCCCCCTACTCCCACTCGATCGTCCCGGGCGGCTTGCTGGTCACGTCGTAGACCACCCGGTTGACGCCCTTCACCTCGTTGATGATGCGGGTGGCGGCGTGGCCGAGGAACTTCATGTCGAACGGATAGAAATCGGCCGTCATGCCGTCCGTGGAGGTGACGGCGCGCAGCGCGACCACGTAGTCGTAGGTGCGGCCGTCGCCCATCACACCGACGGTCTTGACCGGGAGCAGCACGGCGAAGGCCTGCCAGATGTCGTCGTAGAGGCCGGCGCGGCGGATCTCCTCGATGTAGATCTCGTCGGCGTAGCGGAGGATCTCGAGCTTCTCGGCCGTGATCTCGCCGGGGCAGCGGATGGCGAGGCCCGGGCCCGGGAACGGGTGGCGGCCGACGAACACGTCGGGCAGGCCGAGCTCGCGGCCGAGCGCCCGCACCTCGTCCTTGAACAGCTCGCGCAGCGGCTCGACGAGCTTCATGTTCATGCGCTCGGGCAGGCCGCCGACATTGTGGTGCGACTTGATCGTCACCGACGGGCCGCCGGTCGCCGAGACGCTCTCGATCACGTCGGGATAAAGCGTGCCCTGCGCCAGGAACTCGGCGCCGCCGATCTTCTTGGCCTCCTCCTCGAACAGCTCGACGAAGGCCTTGCCGATGATCTTGCGCTTGCTCTCGGGGTCGGTGACGCCGTCGAGCGCCTGCAGGAACTGCTCGCGCGCCTGCACGTGGACGAGCGGGATGTTGTAGTGCCCGCGGAACATCGTGATCACGCGCTTCGCCTCGCCGCGGCGCAGGAGGCCGTGGTCGACGAACACGCAGGTGAGCTGGTTGCCGATCGCCTCGTGCAGCAGCACGGCGGCGACCGCCGAGTCGACGCCGCCCGAGAGGCCGCAGATCACCTTGCCGTCGCCGATCTGGGCGCGCAGCTTGTCGATCGCCTCCTCCTTGAAGGTGCGCATCGTCCAGTCGCCCTGGCAGCCCGCGACCTTGCGGACGAAATTGCGCAGCAGCAGGGCGCCGTGCGGCGTGTGCATCACCTCGAGGTGGAACTGGGTGCCGTAGAAGTGCCGCGTCTCGTCGGCGATGATCGAGATCGGCGCGTTGGGCGAGGTGCCGACCGCCCGAAATCCCGCCGGCACCTTGGTGACCCGGTCGCCGTGGCTCATCCACACCGGATACTTCTCGCCGACCGTCCAGATGCCGTCGAGGAGCTGGCACTCGTCGGTGACCTGCACCTCGGCGCGGCCGAACTCGCGGTGGTGGCCGGCCTCGACCTCGCCGCCGAGCTGGTGGGCCATCGCCTGTTCGCCGTAGCAGATGCCGAGGATCGGCACGCCGGCGTCGTAGAGCGACCGGGGCGGCAGCGGCGCGCCCGGCTCGAGCACCGAGGCGGGGCCGCCCGAGAGGATCACGCCCTTGGGCCGCATGGCGGCGAAAGCCTCTTCGGCCTTCTGGTAGGGCACGATCTCGGAATAGACCCCCTCCTCGCGCACCCGGCGCGCGATCAATTGGGTGACCTGGGAGCCGAAGTCGACGATGAGGATCTTGTCGTGTTTCATGGCAGGGGGTTAGCGGATCATGCGCTCCGCCGCAATCCGGAGCGGCCGCAACCCACGGTGAAATCGGCGGCAACCCGGTGCGCGGCCCACCCGTAACGGTCCATAAAGGCGGACCCGACAGGATGCGGGCGAGCAGGCTCCGACCGCCACAGCGTCGAGCGACCCCTGTCATGCCGAGCGAGACCCCGCCCATGAGCCAGACCACGGCCGCCGCCGCGCCCTTCGGGCTCGCCGGAGACGACGGCGAACGCCGCCGCGCCCTGTTCCAGGAGACCGCGGCCCAGCGGCTCCAGCGCATCGCGCTGGGCACCGCCTGGGCGCTCAAGCCGCCGCGCTCCAGGAGCCTGCCGGGGCTCGCCCGCCTCTGGCTGGTCGACGTCGTGGACCCGGCCGACGGCCTTCCGGACCCCGACCGCACCGTCAACCCGTTCGGCACCTGCGGCATCGTCCACGATCCGGGCGTCGAGACGCTGCTGGCCGGCTACCGCGAGGGGCTGTTCCCATTCGCCCATTTCGGGCCGCTGAAATGGGTGTCCCCGGCCGAGCGCTGCATCCTGGTGCTGGACGAGCTGCACATCGCCAAGCGGCTGCGCCGGCAGATGCGCCAGGGCCGCTACACCGTCACGTTCGACCGCGACTTCGAGGGCGTCATCACGTCCTGCGCCGGGCGCCGCGAGGGCCGCTGGCACCTCACCTGGATCACGCCGCGGATCATGCGGCTCTACGGCGACATGTTCGACGCCGGGCACGTCCACTCCTTCGAGGTGTGGAACGAGGCCGGCGCCCTGGTCGGCGGCGGCTACGGGGTCGCGGTCGGCGGCGCCTTCTTCACCGAGTCGCAGTTTTCGCACGAAGCCAACACGTCGAAGATCGGCTTCACGGTGCTGCACTGGCACCTGGCGCAGTGGGGCTTCCGGCTCGACGACGGCAAATGGCCGACCCCGACCATCCTGGACATGGGCTTCCGCAGTGTGCCGCGCGCCGAGTTCCGGGCCCGCGTCGCCGAGGCCGCCGCCCTGCCCGGAAAGCCGGGCCGCTGGACCGTCGAGACCGACCTCAAGACCGTCGCGGCCTGGCAGCCGGGCGGCGAGGACGCCAAGGGCAAGAAAGAGCCGGCGAACGACTGAGCACAGTCTCGTGTCCCGGGCGCGATGGGTCACGCAGTGACACAACGCGAACCGGGACCCATCTCGCGCCTCCCCGTCGTGGCATGCGCCCCGGCTCACCACGCATTCGGCCTCCGGCCGGCGGCGCATCGTCCGGAGCACGCATTCGGGGATCTCACCCCTCCCGCGTCAGCACGCTCACGAAAAATCCATCCGTGCCGGTGCGGCGGGGGGTCATCAGAAGACCTTCGGGGAAGGTGAGCACCGAGTCCAGGAACGCGGCCGCGGCGGCGCCGAGCGGCGTCACCAGGTCGGCCGGCCGCACCGGTGAGAAGCCCGGATGGCGGGTCACGAAGGCCTGGATCTGGTCGGTGTTCTCGTCGGCCAGCAGCGAGCAGGTGACGTAGACGACGCGGCCGCCCGGGCGCACCAGGCCGGCGGCGCGGTCCAGCACGGTGACCTGCTGGGCGACGCGCTCCGACAGCGATCCCGGACGCATCCGCCACTTGGCGTCGGGGTTGCGGCGCCACGTGCCGGTGCCGGTGCAGGGCGCGTCGACCACCACGAGATCGGCCCGCTCGGCGAGATCGGCGAGCGCGTCGACGCCGGGCCGCGGCGTACGGACCTGGACGTCGCGCACGCCGGCGCGCTCCAGCCGCGCATGGATCGGCGCGAGCCGACGCATGTCGAGGTCGGTGGCGTAGAGCTGGCCCTTGTTCTCCATCGCGGCGGCGAGCGCCAAGGTCTTGCCGCCGCCGCCGGCGCACAGGTCGATCACCTGATCGCCCGGCCGCGCCCCGGCGAGCAGGGCCGCGACCTGCGAGCCCTCGTCCTGAATCTCGATCTGGCCCTTGATGTAGGCGGGCTCGGCATGGACGGGAGGGCTTTTCTGCTCGGCTCCGATGGTCACGCGCAGCCCGGCCGGCGCCCACCGGGTGAAAGCGGGCTTGAGATGCGACAGCGCCGCGGCGGCGGCATCGCGGTCGCCCGCGAGCGTGTTGACGCGCAGGTCGAGCGGGGCGCGGTGGGCGAGCGCCCGACCCTCCTCGACCCGATCGTCGCCGAACACCCGGGCGAGAGGCAGGTCGAGCCACTCGGGATAATCGCCCGCGACATGCGCCGGCGCGTCCTCGAGCCCGGTCCGGGCCAGCGCCGTACGCTCGCCCTGCGTCAGAGGTGATGGCGCGAAGCGACCGCCGTCGAAGAGTTTTTCGATTTTCTCCAGATCGAGCCCGCGGTCCAGCGCGAGCATGCCGAGCACGACCGCGCGCGGCGTCGGCTCGCCCAGGAGATGGGCGGCCGAGGCCTTCCGGCGCAGCGCGTCGTAGACCAGGCCGGCGATGGCGGCGCGATCGCCCGAGCCGGCGAAGCGGTGCGAGAGGCCCCAATCCTTGAGAGCGTCGGTGGCGGGACGGCGGCGGGCCTCGATATCGGCGAGCACGTCGATGGCGGCGGACAGGCGAGCAGCGGGAGTCATGCGCCCCCTCTCCCACACCAGGCCCGGAATATCCAGCACGACGGGCGGCGCGACGCCGCTTTATTGACAGCATGCTGTCGTTATGATTGTATACTGTCATGTCAGGACGCTTTCACGAGACCCAGACCACCGAGGGCGATGCCCTCACGGCACTGATGCTGGAGACCTTCCGGCTCAACGGCCGGCTGCTCGCCGGCGGCGACCGGCTGGTCGCACCGATCGGCCTGACCAGCGCGCGGTGGCAGGTTCTCGGCGCGATCGCGATGGCCGGGCGCGGCGCCCCGGTCGCCCATATCGCGCGCGACATGGGCCTCACCCGCCAGTCCGTCCAGCGGGTCGTCGACGTGATGGTGGCCGAGGGGCTGGTCGGCTTCGCCGACAACCCGCACCACCGCCGGGCCAAGCTGGTCGGCCTCACGGCGCGGGGACGCGCCGCCTACGACGCCGCCATCCTGCGCCATGTCGGCTGGTCGAACGCGCTGGCCGAAGGCCTGCTCGCCGACGGCGTGACGGCGGACGACATCGTCGGCGCCACCGCCGTGATGCGAACCCTGCTGGCGCGGCTCGAAACCACGGCCGCGACCGAGAGCACCGCCGCCGAGCCACCAGACCCGGACTGAGCCGGTCCGGGCGCAACCGCTCCGCTCACCGAGGAGACAGACATGTCCGCTTCCGACGTCCGCCCGACCCGGGCGGCGCTGCCCCCGCTCGTGCACGGCCTGGCCGGCACCGCCGCCTTCGTGACGATCCTGGTGTTCTGGACCACCACGGCGTGGTCCGAGCTGTTCGCCGACCTCGCCACCGTCACGGCCGTCAAGCAGACGATCGCCTGGGGCCTCCTGCTGCTGGTGCCGATGATCGCCGTCACCGGCCTCTCGGGAGTCCGGCTCGCCGGCGGCGCCAAAACCCCGGTGATCGCCGCCAAGATGCGGCGCATGCCCGTCATCGCGGCGAACGGCGTGCTGGTCCTGGTCCCGTGCGCCGTCACGCTCGCGGTGCTGTCCGGTCGCGGCGACTTCGGCCCCACCTTCCAGGCCGTGCAGGCGCTCGAGCTGCTCGCCGGCCCGGTCAATCTCGCCCTGATCGCCCGGAACATCCGCGACGGCCTCGCCCTCGCGGGACGGCGGAAGATCGCGGCCGCCTGAACCCCGTCGGGCCCGCGAGCGCCGATGACCTCAGAGACGCGCCATCGGCTCGAAAGCAAAACTCCGCCGCCACGTTTCGCCCAGGTCCTTGTCGAGCTCGGCCCACCCGCAATCAAGCCTTGCACCGACGAACGCTCGCTCTTCTCGCGGCTTCCGAACGAGCAACCAATGGAGCTGGGGCACCAGATAACGGAAGAAGGCGAGCCATTGGGCATAGTTCACGGCGAGTGGATTGCCCGTGATCGCGACCTTCCCGCCATTGATCGCGGCGGCCACCCCGTGGGCTAGAAACAGCGTCGTTCCCAGACGGGGTGTCGTCCCTACCGGAAGGGCTTCCGCCAACGGTCGCCCCTCATGGAGATCACGTGCCAGAAACGCGGTGCGCACCACGACCTCGACAACGGCGGCACACACACCGCCGGCAAGGAAATGCCGGAAGTCGTAGCCGCTACGGTACATGGCTCGGGTGATCTCGGCGATGCTGGAGTCGCCGATCATCGCGCCGTCGAGCAGTTGGAACGCACCAAACAACGGCGGCGGAAGCCCCGCGCTCGTGGCGACATCGGACAGCATGTGTCCTCCGACGGTCGTGAGGGCTTCGGCCAGACCGCCGAACACACCGCGGGCCCCTTCCACCGGATCGCAGCCGTCCACGGCCTGGACGACAATCGAACCATCCGCTCCGATTGCCGTGAACCCGCCTGCAAGCACATCCCGAACGCCGAAAAACCAGCCGAGCAATGGATCGTGCCCCAACGAATGCAGCCGGTGAGTTCGGGGCCCAAGTCCCGCGATCGGCGTGCGGAGCCGGACGCTCGTGGAGGCGTCGTACGGGACCGCATAAGCCCGCTCCAATCCCCGGACCGTATCCGCAGGAAGCAGTTGACCGAAGCCGTCCTTGATCACGTTGGACAGCCACCCGCCATCCGACCCGGCGATTCCCATGAAGCCAGGATGATGCGGCACGCGCACGAGAAAAATGTCGGCAAGTGCGGCCAGAACCCCGGCGACACCGGCGGTCGCATAGTCGGCGGGTGTCAGATGATGCAGGGCCGCGAACTCGTCCCGCCAAGCCGCCACACGCGAGATCCCATCACGCTGTTCCTGCTCGGTCAGCAGGTTGTCGAAAGACACGCAGCGATTATCGCAATCGGCTCGGGCCTCCGCGAGGATTTGATCCCAGGACCGGACGAGTAGGGGAAATGCATTATTCGCCACCTGCCGAGACGGCTCGGGCGCCGAGATTCGCTGCTGGACCGCCGCCGCGATGACGAGCGCCGTGGCCCTTTCGATGTCACCCTCGACGATCGAACCGGCTAGGTTCGCCCCCTGAATTTCGGCGTCGAGCCTCCGCCTTTGAGCTGCCAGCACGACGAGATGGTCCGGGCCGTTCGGTTGCTCCTCCGAGACGAGCCCCCGCATGGCCTGTTCCAGCGTGACGAGAAGGCCATGGAGATAGGTGAGCCGTTCCGTCGAAGCCGCGTTCCGGTCCTGCAGATCACGGATCAGTGCGTCATGCTTCCGAAGGGCATCCTGGAGCAGCGCCTCGACCTCGGCGGACGAGCGGCCGCGGCCCACGTTGGAAAACACGGACTCGCTGAAGCGCAGGGCTTCCTCGGCCTGACGTCCGATCCAGGTCCATCCGTGGGAAAACCCGGCGCTGCCCCGCTCTCCGATCGAGGCAAGGCCCGACCAGATCGTGTCGAGCGCAACATTGCCGCGCGCCTTCAGATTCTCGAGGTCGGCTCGCGCCGGAAGAGAGGTGCCGACACCTTCGGCTGCCGCGCGGATCGCCTCGGGTACGGCGGCTGACGACAAGGTCCTGGTCTTGTCGAGGATCGCAGCACCAGCTTCCGACAACAAATCTCTGACGAGGTCCGGCGGCGGCTTCGTCGGCATATGAGAAATCTCGGTGATATGCTCGCAATAGTAGCAGATCGAACCGATCGAGGTCTATGCCTGTTCAAATCCCCAAAAGGATCCGCACCGCGAAGATGCCCCAGGCGACGGCGAGGACGAGGGCGCTGGCGACGTGGAGCATGGCCGGGGTGGTGCCGCCGCGGCCGGTGGCCAGGGCGACGGCGTGCAGCACCCGCAGGGTGGCGAACACGAAGGCGAGCAGCACGAAGACCAGGTCGGCGTGGCGGGTCTGCACCGACAGGACGGTCAGCACGTAGAACAGGACCGGCAGTCCGTACTGCTCCTCGAGCGCCACGGTGCAGCCGGAGCCCGACACGGCCGCCCCGCCGCGTCCGACGGTGCCGATCCGGGCGCCGCCCCGGCCGGCGCAGAGCATCAGCAGGAAGGCGAGCAGGACCAGGACGAAGGTCGGGGTCAGCACCAGCGGAAGGGACATCGGGCACTCCGGGCGCCGGACCGGCGCTGCCCGTGGTAACCCGGGGCGCCGGCGCGGGTTCCCGATCCCGCCGAGACGGGTCGCCCGGCCCGCGCCGCCCGCACGGAAGCGATGCGGGGCGGCTCGGTTGACAGCATCCGGGTTCCGGATCATCGACGAGGCTCCCTCCCCGCGCAAAACCCCGAAAGCCGCCATGCCGACCGAAACCTTCCGCTCCGCTTTCGTGCCGCACGATCTCGCCGCGCCGGTGGCCGGCGCGTCCACGGGTCCGCTGGCCGGCCTCTCGGTCGCCGTGAAGGACATGTACGACATCGCCGGCGAGCGCACCGGCGGCGGCAATCCGGACTGGCTGGCGGCGCATCCGCCCGCGACCGCCCACTCGGCCGTGGTGGCGAAGCTGCTCGCGGCCGGCGCCACCATCACGGGCAAGACGGTGTGCGACGAGTTCTTCTTCAGCGTCGCCGGGGTGAATGCCCATTACGGCACGCCGCTCAATCCGCGCGCCCCGGGGCGCATCCCGGGCGGCTCGTCGAGCGGCTCGGCCTCGGCGGCCTCGGCCGGCGCCTGCGACGTCGCCATCGGCAGCGACACGGGCGGCTCGGTGCGGGTGCCCTCGGCCTTCTGCGGGCTCTACGGGATCCGGCCGACGCACGGCCGTGTCGATCTCGCGGGCGCCATGGCGATGGCGCCCTCCTTCGACGTCGGCGGCTGGATGGCGACGGCGCCGGGCGTGTTTCGCGCCCTCGGCCGGGTGCTGCTCGACCATCACACGGCACCGGCCCGCATCGAGAAGCTGATCGTGCTCGACGACGCCTTCACCCAAGCCGACGAGGACGTTGCGACACTGGTGCAGGACGCGCTCGACACCATGTCTGGGACCCTGCCCGCCGCGACCCACGGGGCGATCGCGCCGGAGGGATTCGACCCGTGGCGCGAGGCGTTCCGGATCATCCAGGGACGGGAGATCTGGCGCGTCTACGGCGACTTCGTCGAGACCAGGCGGCCGCGCTTCGGACCCGGCGTGCGCGAGCGCATGGAGTTCGCCGCGACCGTCACCGAAGCCGCGGCGGAGGCGGCCTATGCCGTGAAGGCGGCGGCGTTCGCGTGGATCCGCAGCGTGGCGAAGCCCGGCACCGTGCTGGCGCTGCCGACCGTGCCCTGCATCGCGCCGCGCGCGGATGCCCCCCAGGAGCTGCTCGAGTCGTTCCGGGTCCGGGTGATGCGCCTCACCTGCACGGCCGGGATGGCCGGCCTGCCCCAGGTCACGATCCCGGTGGGGACGCTGGCCGGGTGCCCGGTCGGGCTCTCCTTCATCGGCTGGGCGGGCGGCGACGAGGCGCTGCTGGACCTCGCGGTGCGGCTCGCCCCGTTCGTCGGAGCGGGCGCCGAGTAGCGCCCGCCACGCGTCTGTCCACTTGGTATGCAAGGCGGCCGCGGCCGGGCGTTGCGCCCGCGCCACGCATCGCGAGCTTCGTGCTCGCGGCTTCGTGATCAGGCCGGCGGTAGCGCGCTCCGACCCCTCAACAATCCGCTAACCAGGCTCGCCGAGAGTGCCGTCGTGCTGTCCGGGATCGAACCAATCCCGCCACGGGCGCACCTTATTTGCGCCCGATCGGCCCCCCACATCACGGGCGCCGGCCG
>NZ_NPEX01000609.1 GCF_003258865.1 Rhodoplanes roseus
GGCCCGTTCGCGTTCGACACGATCGTCCCATGGACGACCGCGACGGCCTATCATGCGACGCCGCCGGCCTCCGCCGTGTCGTTCGACGACTTGGCCTATATCTGCGCCGTCACCCACGTCGCCGGCACGTTCGAAACCGACCTCGCAGCCGGCAAGTGGATCAGGATCGGCCAGATCGCCGGCCAGGGACCGCCCGGCGAGCAGGGTGCAACCGGCCCGGCCGCATGGACGGGCGTCGCCGCATGGGCGACCGGCACGATCTACACGCCTGGACCCCCGGCCTCCGTCGTGACCCAGGGCGGCTCGACCTTCGTGTGCATCGGCTGGCACCTCGCCGGGACGTTCGCGGCCGACCTCGCAGCCGGGTACTGGCGCCTGGTCGCGGCGAAGGGCGACACGGGCGCGACGGGGCCGACCGGCCCGGCCTCCTGGCTGCCGATTGCCTCCTGGTCGTCGGCCGGCGTGTCGTACACTCCGGGGCCTCCGGCGAGTGTCGTGTCCTATGCCGGCCTCGCGTGGGTGTGCATCCAGCCGCACGTCTCGGGGCCGACCACGAACCCCGGCTCTTACGATACCGGGTGGCGTCAGGTCGGCGCCAAGGGCGACACCGGTCCGACCGGCCCGCCGCCCTGGCAGCCGCCGGAACCCTGGATCACCGGCACTCACTACGCCGCGGCAGCGCCGTCGTCCTGCGTCACCTACGAGGGTGAAACCTACGTCTGTCTGACGGCCCACACGGCCGGGGACTTCGTCGCCGACCTCGCGGCCGGGCGATGGATCAAGATCGCTTCGGCCTCGAGCGGCGGCGGCGGCGGTTTCAAGAACCGTCTGGCGAACGGCGACTTCCGCTTCGATCGCCGCGCCGGCGGCGGCGTGACGCAGATCGCCGCCGGCGGCGACCGCACGCC
>NZ_NPEX01000610.1 GCF_003258865.1 Rhodoplanes roseus
CGTTGCGCCGTCCGGCGCCACCGCCGATCCGGCCGCGGGTGGGTCCGCCCGTCATGCTCCGCTCACCTCGCCTCCGAGCCTGCCGAAGGGATTCGGCGCGTCACCGCCCAGTCTATCACCCGCGATGGGGGCAGTACCCCCGAGAGTCCACGACCGCATCAACGTACCGTAAACACCCCGTCCTCCATAAAAAGCCCGCTCGTCGTTCCCCGTTCCAGTCGGTGGCCATGCGTCTTTTCGGACCGATCCTCGCCCTGCTGCTGCTGCTCGGCCATGCGGCCGTGGCCCAGACCTATCGGGTGGGCGCCATCGAGGTCGGCGACCCGTGGGCACGCGCCACGCCGGTCGGCGCCAACGTCACGGCCGGCTACATGCGAATCACCAATCACGGCGCGCTGCCGGAGCGGCTGCTCGCCATCAGGTCGGCGGCGGCGGGCAGCGTCGAGTTCCAAGAGCTGTCGCTCGACGACAACGTGATGCGGCTGCGCACCGTCGCCCGCGGCATCGCGATCGCCCCCGGCCAGACGGTCGAGCTGCGGCCCGGCTTCGCCTGGCAGGCCGTGTTCGCGGGGCTCGCGGGGCAGCTGCTGCCCGGAGACCGGGTCCACGCCACCCTGACGTTCGAGCGGGCCGGCCCCGTCGATGTCGACCTCGCGGTGCATCCGATCGGCACCGGGCTGCGCCGCGCCGCCGCCGTCCCCTGAGCCGCGGGGAATCGGCGCTCACCGCCAATGTCGGCCTGCGAAAACACCTTCGGTTAAGGGCGCTCGGCTATTCGATAGAGATCCGGGATCGGAGGCGATCCGGGATCTCGACGCGAGCCAGGATCGCGCCGCGAACCAGGATCGCGAGGCCGGGGACCCCATGACCAGCGAGCCATCCGAGACAGTCGACCGCGAC
>NZ_NPEX01000611.1 GCF_003258865.1 Rhodoplanes roseus
AAGGCCGGCATCGATCTCTCGATCGACGTCGGGCGCGGCTCCGCGCTCTCGGCCCAGCGGGTCGGCTCCGGCGGCGCATCGCGACGGCATCCTCACGGCGGCCAGCCTGATGGTCGGCGCGCCGGCGGCGGCCGACGCCGTGGCGCGTGCGCGGCGCCTGCCGAACCTGCGGGTCGGCCTGCACGTCGTGCTGCTGGAGTCGCGGTCCGTGCTGCCGCGGGACGACGTCCCCGACCTCGTCGACGCGGACGGCCATTTCCGCCGTGACATGGTGCGGCTGGCGTTCGAGATCTTCGCGCGCCCGCGCGTGCGAAAGCAGATGCAGGCCGAGGTCGCCGCCCAGTTTTCCGCCTTCCGCGATACCGGCCTGACGCTCGATCACGTCAACGCCCACAAGCACTTTCATCTGCACCCGACCATCCTCTCCGTCGTGATGGACGAAGCGCGAAAAGCCGGTGTGAGAGGGCTGCGCATGCCGGTCGAGGTCGCCGCCGTCGTCGACGCGTGCGAGTCGGGGGCGTCGTCGCCCGGATCGAGAATGACGGCCTGGTGGGCCAAAACGCTCGCCGCGCGGGCCCGAAAGGCGGGCTTCGTCGTCCCTGATCAGGTCTTCGGCCTGGCCTGGTCGGGCGCCATGACGGCATCGCGCGTCGCCGCGCTGCTCGATCGACTGCCGGACGGCGACACCGAGATCTACTTTCATCCCGCGACCGCCGACACGTTTCCGGGGCACGCGAAAAGCTATCGCTACACGGACGAGCTCGCCGCGCTCACCGATGCCGCCGTGATCACGGCGGCGAAGAGGGCCGCGGCGTCGCGGGGCGGGTTCTTGGATCTCGATGCGACGTGAATGGCCCCGTCATTCCGGGGCGCGCCGAAGGCGC
>NZ_NPEX01000612.1 GCF_003258865.1 Rhodoplanes roseus
GTCCTCCACGCTCGGCGGCAGAAGACAGGACTGCGCCCGGCTCGCGCCGGTCTTGAACGGGCGATTCGTCATGCCACCAATCCTACATCAGCTGCAGCCGCCGATTCTTGCCCAGTCTCGGAGCGGAATGCGGGGACGCCGCTCCTGCATTCCGCCCTGCGGGCCTCATGCGGGCGACGGCACTGCCCGGGGTGAAGTCGTGACGTAGCCCGCATGGAGCGGAGCGGATGCGGGGACACCGCTCCGGCATTCCGCCCTGCGGGCGTCATGCGGGCTACGGCGCCGCGACGCTGCAAACGCGCCGTTCGCCGCTCACCGCACCGCGATGGCGATGTCGCGCAGGACGTTGGCTTCCAGCTCGATCTCGGAGATCCGCGACTTCAGCACGTCGCCGATGCTGATCACGCCGACGATGGTGTCGCCCTCCTTCACGGGCAGATGGCGGATGCGCCGCACCGTCATCACCTTCGAAACCTCGGCGACCGTGTCGTCCGGCCGGCACGTGATCACGGTCTTGGTCATCAGGTCCTTCACCTGCAGCACCGGCAGGGTCGCACCATGCTCGGCGAGTCCGTAGGCGATGTCGCGCTCGGAAATGATGCCGTCCAGCGCATGGCCGTCGTGGCTGACGATCATGACGCCGACGCCGGCCGACCGCAGTCGCTCCGCCAACGCCCCGACAGCGAGGGTCGGCTGCACCATCATCACGGTGGCCGTCTTGCCTTTGAGAAGATCCGAAACCCGCATGAAAGGCTCTCCTTCGAACGGCCCGCCGCCGTCTCGCGACGATCATGTCGGTGCGGCCGAGAATCTCGGCCTTGCCCTTGAGGCCGGCCGAGTCGAGCGCCAGGCCGGCCG
>NZ_NPEX01000613.1 GCF_003258865.1 Rhodoplanes roseus
GCGGTGTCGGCCTGCACCGTGACGGTGCCGGAGCCCATCCAGGCGGCCGGGACGACGATCGGCCCGTAAGTCCCGGCTTTGGCCAGGACCGTGACGTTGAAGATGCCGATGTCGAGCTGCGCGATCGTATCGAGCGCCTTCTGCACCGAGGCGAAAGCCGAAGCCCAGCGGCGGCCGGTGTTCTGGTCGGAACCGGTCGCCGCGTCGACGAAGTAGTAGCGATCGGCCGGGAGGCGCTCGCGCGGCGCGCTGGCCTCGACCTGCGCGACACTTCGCGGCCGCCAGGAGAAGCCGGTCTTCTCGGCGCCCGCTTCGAGCTGCGCCGCATAGAACGTGATCGGGATCGATCCAGACGACGAGGTCAGCGACGCCGTCAGCTCGACCTCGAGCCCCTTCGTGGCCGAGGTCGGGAGATCGAATGTCGCCGCCTTCTCGATGATCCCGGTGTCGAGGACCCATGTGCCCGAGGCGACGAGGGTCCGGGTCGGCGAAGCGACCGTGCCGAACGAGTCCAGCGCGGCCGGCACGTAGGCGGCCCAGCCGATCGACAGCCCAGCCGGGCCGTCGATCGCGATCGATAGCGTCACCGGCGATTCCGGGGCCGCGAGGTCGCGGATGTCGTCCGACAGAATCTGCTGCGACAGGTGCGCCACGACGGCGCTCGGCCCCACCGTGAGCTGCAGCGCCGCAGCGTAGCGCGAGGTCGACGTCGGCGCGCCGAGCTGCTGCACCAGGACCGCGCTGCCGGTGGACCAGGCGAACCACCGATCGAGAATCGGCGTGCGGTCGCCGCCGGCGGCGATCTGCGTCACGCCGCCGCCGGCGCGGCGATCGAAGCGGAAGTCGCCGTTCGC
>NZ_NPEX01000614.1 GCF_003258865.1 Rhodoplanes roseus
GCGGTGTCGGCCTGCACCGTGACGGTGCCGGAGCCCATCCAGGCGGCCGGGACGACGATCGGCCCGTAAGTCCCGGCCTTGGCCAGGACCGTGACGTTGAAGATGCCGATGTCGAGCTGCGCGATGGTATCGAGCGCCTTCTGCACCGAGGCGAAAGCCGAAGCCCAGCGGCGGCCGGTGTTCTGGTCGGATCCGGTCGCCGCGTCGACGAAGTAGTAGCGATCGGCCGGAAGACGCTCGCGCGGCGCGCTGGCCTCGACCTGCGCGACGCTTCGCGGACGCCAGGAGAAGCCGGTCTTCTCGGCGCCCGCTTCGAGCTGCACGGCGTAGAACTGGATCGGAATCGAGGCGGACGTCGAGGTCAGCGAGACAGTGAACTCGATCTCAAGACCGTTCGCTGCCGAGGTGGGGAGGTCGAACGTCGCCGTCTGCTCAGAGATGACGCCATCCACGTTCCATGTGCCCGACGCGATCAGGGTCCGGGTCGGAACCGCGACCGTGCCGAACGAGTCGAATGCCGCCGGCGCGTAGGCGGACCATCCAACCGGAAAGCCTCCCGGCCCGGTGATCGCTCCGGAAAGCGTCACCGTCGATTCGGACGCAGCGAGATCGCGGATATCGTCCGACAGGATCTGCTGCGACACGTGCGCCCCGACCGCACCGGGACCGACCGTGAGCTCCAAGGCATTGGCAAAGCGCGAGGTCGGCGTGAACGCACCGATCTGCTGGACCCGGATCGCGCTGCCGGTGGACCAGGCGAACCACCGATCGAGGATTGGCGTGCGGTCGCCGCCGGCGGCGATCTGCGTCACGCCGCCGCCGGCGCGGCGATCGAAGCGGAAGTCGCCGTTCGC
>NZ_NPEX01000615.1 GCF_003258865.1 Rhodoplanes roseus
GCTGATCGTGCTGACCGACGCCAACGCAGCCTTCGCCACCATGGCCGAGGCGGTCGGTCTTCGCGCGCGAAGACCCGACGTGACCGGCGTGGTGCCGGCCGTGGTTGTCGGGCTCGGCTATCCGACCGACGAGCCGCTCGACCTCGTCCGCCGCACCTACGACTACACGCCTCTTCCGCGCGGCCCTTCGGAGATGCCGCCGCGGCCGGACGGCTCGGCCTGGCCGCCGGTCGGCGGCGCCGATGCGTTTCTGGATTTCATCGAGGCTGACGTGATCCCGGCGATCGGTGACGAGTTTCCGCTCGATCCGGCGCGCCGCACCCTGTTCGGCCACTCCTTCGGCGGGCTCTTCTCGCTCTACGCGCTGTTCACCCGCCCCGGCCTGTTCCGCACCCATGTGGCGGCGAGCCCTTCGATCTGGTTCGCCGACGGCGTGATCCTGGCGCACGAGCGCGACTTCGTCGAAGCACTGCCCGAGCGCGGCGCGGACCTTTCGCTCCTGATCACCATGGGCGGCTGCGAGCAGGAGCCGACGACGGTCGAGATCGACGGCGCCGACGCCGCGGTCCGGGCCAGCTGGAAGCGCCGCAACCGCATGATCGACAACGCCCGCGAGATGGCGGCACGCCTCGCGCCGCTGGCCGGTCGCGGCCTCGCCGCCGACTACGTCGAGTTTCCCGACGAGGACCACGTCTCCGTCGTCCCGGCCGCCATCAGCCGTGCCGTCACCCTGGCGCTCGGCCGCCCACTGCGGGGACCGGCAAGCAACGGGAGCGGCGCGTGATCGCACAGCGGCCCTTACCCTCTCCCCTCGTGGGAGAGGGTGCCGAGCGAAGCGAGGCGGG
>NZ_NPEX01000616.1 GCF_003258865.1 Rhodoplanes roseus
AGCCGGGCCAAGGCCCGGCTGTTTCTCAGATCGATGGTGCCTGGACCGTGAGGTGGCTCACATCAGGGAGGCGAGCTTCACGTTCGTGGTGGTCGGGGCTTCGACCAGGCACTTGCTGAGGATGTGGGCGAGCTGCGGCGCAGCGATCGGGCTCGCGGCCGGGTCGCAACCCTCCGGGATGCGGGGGCGGGCGCCCGCCGGCTTCGGCATCTCGTTCGAGCTGGCGGCCGGCTGGTTCGGCATCGCCGGGCGAGGCGGAATGGCGTCGGTGGCGACCGGGCGGACCGGGCTGCCCTGCGTCTCGCGCACCGTCACCTCCGGCAGAACCACGCCCTTGGTCACGACGGTGGCGTTGGTCAGCGGGTCGCTCTTGTAGAGGACGCGGCCGTCACGATCACGATAGATGATGGTGGCGTCACGAACACCGACCACCTCGACCGTGGAGATGATCTTGGCCTCCGGGCGCGTGGTCGCGGCCGTCGGAAGGCGATCACTTTTCCGTGTGCGATCGATCGGCGCAGCCAGCGCAGCAGTGCGCGCCGCAGCCTCGGCACCATTGCCGCCGAACACAGGCTCACCGCCGACGGCCACCAGGGCCCAGGCGATGATCGCGGAAACGCCGACGACAGAAAGGATTTTGGTCTTGCACATCGGTTGCGCCCAATATGCCGAGAAGGCCCCGTGCGACAGACCGCCCCCGTGAACGGTCCGCCTCGATAACGACTTGTTAACTGCTTGGTTCCTTCACGCCCGCGTGAGGTTCAAAGAATCGAGTCGTCGGGGTTGCGTGCAGGACAGGCCCACGGGCAGGTCGCCGGCCGGCTCGCCGGAATGCCGG
>NZ_NPEX01000617.1 GCF_003258865.1 Rhodoplanes roseus
GCGGCGTTTCGCGACCCGTGGCAACCGCCCGCGCAGGGCGGCGGCCTGTCGGTTCCGGCCAAAAGCCGGGGCAAAGGAAGGGCGCGATCCTCAATGTTCCGACCGGCGACGCCGCCGGGCGGGACGACCATCAACAAGGCGGGCGCAACCCCGCCACGAGGACGCGATGACCAAGCGCAACGAAGCGAAGTACAAGATCGACCGCCGGATGGGCCAGAACATCTGGGGTCGTCCGAAGAGCCCGGTGAACCGCCGCGAATACGGCCCCGGCCAGCACGGCCAGCGCCGCAAGGGCAAGCTCTCCGACTACGGCATCCAGCTCCGCGCCAAGCAGAAGCTGAAGGGCTACTACGCCAACATCTCCGAGAAGCAGTTCCGCGGCATCTACGACGAGGCCATCCGGATGAAGGGCGACTCGGGCGCCAACCTGATCGGCCTGCTGGAGCGCCGCCTCGACGCGGTGGTGTATCGCGCCAAGTTCGTGGCGACCCCGTTCGCGGCCCGCCAGTTCATCAACCACGGCCACGTCAAGGTGAATGGCCGTCGCGTCAACATCCCGAGCTATCGCTGCAAGGTCGGCGACGTGATCGAGGTGAAGGAGAAGTCGAAGCAGCTCGCCGTCGTGCTCGAGGCGGTGCAGCTCGCCGAGCGCGACGTGCCGGACTACATCGACGCCGACCACTCCAAGATGACGGCGACCTTCGCCCGCATCCCGCATCTGGGCGACGTGCCCTACGCGGCCCAGATGGAGCCGAACCTGGTCGTCGAGTACTATTCGCGCTGATCGCCCTTTTCGCGCGACGCCGAGACACGAAAGCCGGCCGCCCTTGGGCG
>NZ_NPEX01000618.1:0-348 GCF_003258865.1 Rhodoplanes roseus
CCGGCGCGTTGCTGGCCGGTGTCGCCGCGCTCGCCGTCGCCGCGCTGGCGGCGGCCGCGGCCGTCACGGCGGCGAGCGTCCTGCACGAGCAGGTCCTGGAGCGCCGGGCGCTGGAGCAGCGCGTCGCCGAGCTGTCCGCCCGCATGCTGGTTCCCGGCTCGCCGCTCGCCTGCCTGGACGGGCTCGCCGGCACGTCCCACGAAGCCGCCTGTGAGGCGGCGCTGTTCGGCCGGCCCGACACGGCGGCTGCGGCCGTGGCCTTCGTCGCCGCCCAGATCGATCTCCTCGCCGACGCGGCTCCGCTGGCGGCGGCCGACCGGGCCGCGGCGCGCGCCGTGGCCCCGCGGC
>NZ_NPEX01000618.1:358-827 GCF_003258865.1 Rhodoplanes roseus
GTGGCACCGCTGAAGCGGACCCTGATGGCCGACCGGTTCGGCCTGGTCGGGCACGTGCTGGCCGTCCGGCTCGGCTGCAGCCCCGACTACTGCACGGCGCTCGCGCTGCTCGACAATGCGGAGAAGGTCCGGACCCAGTTGCGCGAGCGATCGTTCGACACCGTGCTGGCGCGTTACGCGGCCGCCTGGGCGACCCCGGGGAAGGGCGACGACGGCGTCTCGGCGACCGGGACGACCGGACCCGGCCTCGCCGGCACGGCGCAGCCCGCCGGCCATGCCGGTGGATCACCGTCGGCAACCGGCCAGCCGGTCTCGTCGCGTTACGATTTCCCCTCGGCCGCCTCGATTCCGCCCGTCAACATCATGGCCCCGGAGCCGTCGACACCGCCGCCCGCGGCACCCGCCCGCGAATTGCCGGCGGCGGTTCCGGCATCGCCCGGCTCGGGACCCGCGGCGGCTCCGCCGGTCG
>NZ_NPEX01000061.1 GCF_003258865.1 Rhodoplanes roseus
TGCGCGCTGTGCGCGCCCCGACCCTCCCCCTCCAGGGGAGGGTGACGGACGTGATCAGCTCCCGAGACTCCGCCGGATCGTCTCGACGATGCGGGCCGGGGTGGGCAGCACCATGTCCTCGAGCGCGTCGGCGGCCGGCAGCGGGATGTGGGGCGTGGTGATCCGGATGGGCGGGCCGTCGAGGTCGTAGAAGGCCTCCTCCACGGCGATCGACACGATCTCGGCGCCCCAGCCGCACAGCCGCGGATTCTCCTCCACGGTGAACAGCCGGTGGGTGCGCGCCACCGAGCCCAGGATGGTCTGCATGTCGAGCGGCACCAGCGAGCGCACGTCGATCACCTCGACGTCGATGCCGTGCTCCGCCTTCAGCGTCTCGGCCGCGGCGAGCGCCCGCGGCACCATCAGGGCCAGCGCCAGCACGGTCGCGTCCCGGCCGGGGCGGAGGATCTTCGCGGTGCCGAGCGTGTCGACGATCTCGCCGTCCGGCACTTCGCCCTTCACGGCGTAGAGCGACTTGTGCTCGAAGAAGATCACCGGGTCGGGATCGCGTACCGCCGCGGCCAGCAGACCGACCACGTCGGCCGGGCTCGACGGCGCCACCACCTTGAGCCCCGGGATCATCATGCACCAGTTCTCTACCGACTGGCTGTGCTGCGCGCCGAAGCGCGAGCCGGCGCCGTTGCCGGTGCGCACCACCAGCGGGCACTTCACCTGCCCGTTGGTCATGTAGCGGCTCTTCGGGAACTCGTTCGACACGTAGTCCCAGCACACCGCCAAGAAGTCCGAGAACATGATCTCGGCGATCGGCTTGAGGCCGGTCATCGCGGCGCCCATGGCGGCGCCGAGGATCGCCTGCTCGGAGATCGGCGTGTCGCGCACGCGCCGCGGCCCGAACTGATCCAGGAGACCGACCGTCGCCTTGAACACGCCGCCGGCCTTGGCCACGTCCTCGCCGAAGAAGATCACGTCGGGATCGCGTTCCATCTCCTGCGCGATGGCGCGCGCCACCGCGTCGCGATAGGTCAGTTCCGCCATGCCCAGCCCCCGTCGGCGTAAACGTCGGTGAAGAGAATGTCGGCGGGCGGCATCGGCGCCGCCTTGCAGGCCTCGGTGGCCGCGTCGACCATCTTGGCGACCTCCTGGTCGATGCCGGTCACCACGCTCTCGGCGATGCCGAACTGCGCCAGCCGCGCGCGATAAACCTTGATCGGGTCGCGCTCCTTCCAGCGCTCCAGCTCACCCTCCGGCCGGTATTTTGCCGGATCGGCGCGCGAGTGGCCGCTGTGCCGGTAGGTCAGGCACTCGATCAGCGAGGGACCCTCGCCCGCCCGCGCCTTGGCAAAAGCACTCTGAGCCGTGCGAAAAACCGCGTCGGCGTCGTTGCCGTCGACGATGATGCGCGGCAGGCCGTAG
The DNA here is from genome assembly GCF_003258865.1 of Rhodoplanes roseus. Taxonomy (GTDB): domain Bacteria; phylum Pseudomonadota; class Alphaproteobacteria; order Rhizobiales; family Xanthobacteraceae; genus Rhodoplanes; species Rhodoplanes roseus. The sequence goes on from NZ_NPEX01000061.1 coordinate 1,414, forward strand.
GCGGCGGCGCGGTCGGCGGCCGGATGGGGCACCGCCGTCACCTCGTGGATCGCCGTGTATTCCATGTAGAGATTGTTCTCGCACACGAACACGACGGGCAGCTTCCAGATGGCGGCGAAGTTCAGCGCCTCGTGGAAGGCGCCGATATTGGTGGTGCCGTCGCCGAAGAAGCACACGGAGACGTCGTCCTGGCCCTTGTACTGGGCCCGCAGCGCCGCCCCGCAGGCGATCGGCAGATGCGCGCCGATGATGGCGTAGGAGCCCATCACGCCGTGCTCGACCGAGGTCAGGTGCATCGAGCCGCCCTTGCCGCGCATCAGCCCGTTGTCGCGCTGCATCAGCTCGCCCAGCACCGCCTCCACCGAGACGCCGCGGGCCAGCGTGTGGGCGTGTCCCCGATAGGTGCAGAACGACAGGTCGCCCGGCCGCATCGCCGTCCCGAAGCCCGCCGCAATCGCCTCCTGGCCGAGCGACAGATGGCTCGTCCCCTTGACCAGGTTCTGCAGGAACAGGTCGAACGCCCGCTGCTCCGCCTGCCGGATCACCTGCTGGCTCCGATACAGCCTCAGCCGCGTCTCTTCGCCGATGTCGTCGTTGTGGCGCTCGAGACCGGGGGCGGCTTCGGGCGCGCGGGCAGGCTTCTTGACCATGACGGGAACCTCGGACGGGGCCGTGGGATCGGTGGGAGAGCGAAACTGTATCGGGCGCGGTCGATCCGGTTGTCAACTCACGAGGACTGTGAGGAGCGGGGGCAGGACGACGGCGACGCGGCGCGGCGCGGCATGGTCATAGCAGCCGGTCGCGGCGGCGCGAAGTGGGCACGACGCCGCTGCTCCTTGCTGCGGTGCGAAACAGGGGTCAGCGCCCGCGGCGGACGCGCTCGCGGTGGAGCAGATAGAGGCCGGAGGCGATCACGATCGTGACGCCCGCGATGGTCCAGCGGTTCGGCAGGTCCCCGAACACCAGGAAGCCCAGCGTCGTCGTCCACAGGATCTGGCTGTAGGAGAACGGCGACAGGATCGAGGCCGGCGTATGCCGGTGCGCCACGATCAGCAGGAAATGGCCGAGGCTGCCGAGCCCGCCGAACAGCATCATGACGACGATCAGCACCGGATCCTCCGGCGTCGTCCACACGAACGGCATCACGGGCGTCAGCAGCAGGACACCGAGCAGGTTCGAGTAGAACAGCGTCGTCGCGTCGGAGTCGAAGCGCGACAGCACCCGGGTCGCGATCGCGTAGAACGAGGCGGCGACCGCCGACAGCATCGACAGGAGCGCGGCCGGATGGACCGAGCCGAAGCCCGGCTGCAGCACGATCACCACGCCGACCAGCCCGACCGCGATGGCGGCCCAGCGCCGCGGTCCGATCCATTCGCCCAGCATCGGCCCGGCCAGCGCCGCCACCATCAGCGGAGTCGAGAACAGGATGGCGAGCGCCTGGTCGAGCTGAAGATACTTCAGCGCTGCGAAGTTCAGGAGCGTGGTGGCGAGCAGCAGCGCCGAGCGGCCGATCTGCAGGCCGGGGCGCCGGGTGCGCAGCATGCCGGGTCGCGTCAGCGGATTGAACACCAGGAACGCCAGCACCAGCGCGCTGACATAGCGGGCCCACGCCACCTCGATCACGTCGATGTGCCGGCCGAGATACTTGGCCGTGGCGTCCAGGCAGGCGAAGCAGGCCACGGCGCCGCACATCAGCACGATACCGTAGAGCCGCATCCGCTGGGCCTGCGCGGCCGGGTCCGGGCCGATGACGGCGGGCAGCGCGGGCGAAGGCGCCGGATCGGCCGCCGCGGAGGAATGCGGAGGCGGGAGCGGGGCGGGCGCGGCGGTCATCGGGGCTTTCGAGGTCGGTGGAACGGGCGACCTGGAGGATGCATCTGTGGCCGTTTCGGGGTCGCGACCGCCGCGGGCCGCATGGGACCCATGAGCCGCACCGGTAGCGCGGTCATGGCCCGCGCGACAGCGCGCTCTCGTGCCAGCGGCGCAGGATCAGCCACGAGGCGAGCGACAGCAGCCCGAACACCGCCATGCCGGCGACCGACAGCAGGATCAGCGCGGCGAACATCCGCGGCACGTTGAGCCGGTAGCTCGATTCGGCGATCCGGTAGGCGAGGCCGGATCCCGCCCCCGCCGAGCCGGCTGCGATCTCGGCCACCACGGCGCCGACCAGCGACAGGCCGCCGGCGATCCGGGCACCGGCCAGCATCATCGGCAGCGCCGCCGGAAGCTGTAGCCGGACCAGCCGCTGCAGCCGCGAGGCGCCATAGAGCGCGAACAGGTCGGACAGGTTGTGATCGACCGAATGCAGCCCCAGCGTCGTGTTGGCCAGCATCGGGAAGAAGGCGACGATCCAGGCACAGGCCAGCACGGCGACGGGCTGCGGCAGCCAGATCAGCAGCAGCGGCGCCACCGCGACCACCGGCGTCACCTGCAGGATCACGGCATAAGGATACAGCATGGTCTCCAGCAGCCGCGACTGGCTGAACAGGATCGCCAGCCCCGCCCCGCCCAGGACCGCCAGCGCGAAGCCGTAGGCGGTCGTCTCCAGCGTCACCAGCAGTGAGCCGAACAGCAGAGCCCGGTCCTCGACCAGCGTCGTCGCGACGGCGAGCGGGGAGGGGAGCTGGTAGGCCGGGACGGCATAGACCCAGACCACCAGCTCCCAGGCCACGCAGCCGAGCGCCAGGGCGAGGAGCGGCAGGCCGAACCGCACCAGCCGGGCGCGCCAGGGGCGGGCCTCGTCGGCTTCGGCCGGCGCGCCCACGGGCGGCATGCCGGCAGGTGCCGGCTCGGCGGGGGAGCCGCTCATGCGAACGTCTCCCCCATGGCGTCGGCGAGCGCGCCGCCGACCGTGCGGCACAGTGCGGCGAACTCGGCCGAGGTGCGGAACGTCTCGCTGCGCGGAAACGGCGCGTCGATGGCGATGTCGGCGGCGACCCGCCCGGGCCGCGGCGTCATCACCACGATGCGGGTGGAGAGATAGACGGCCTCGAACACCGAATGGGTGACGAACACGACGGTCTTGCCGAGCTCCTGCCACAGGCCCAGCAGCGCATTGTCGAGCCGGAACCGGGTGATCTCGTCGAGCGCCGCGAAGGGCTCGTCCATCAGCAGCAGCGCCGGGTCGGTCACGAGCGCACGGGCGATGGCGACCCGCATCTTCATGCCGCCGGAGAGCTCGCGCGGATAGGCCTCCGCGAAGCCGTCGAGCCCGACCCGGGCGAGCGCCGCTCTGACGCGCGGCTCGGCCACATCGGCTCGCCGGGTGAGCTGCAGCGGCAGCCGGACATTGGCCGCCACGCTCGCCCACGGCATCAGGGTCGGCTCCTGGAACACGACGCCGAGGTCGCCGCGCGCCGGCGCGGCCTTCGGCGCGCCGTCACCCCACACGACCGCCCCGCCGGACGGCCGCGACAGCCCTGCGATCAGCCGCAGCGCCGTCGACTTGCCGCAGCCCGACGGCCCCAGCAGCGACAGGAACTCGCCGCGCCTCACCGTCAGGTCGAGCCCGTCCAGCGCCCGCGTCCCGTTGGGGAAAGCCTTCGTCACGGCGCGCAGGGCGACGACAGCGGGTGAACTCATCGTTGGCGCGCCAATGGGGGACCACCCGTCATGCGCGGGCTCGACCCGCTCATCCATCCGAGAGAGAAGTCATTTTTCGAAGATGACGGGTCGCCGGGTCAAGCCCGGCGACGACGCCGCAGCGTGAACGCCCGCTTTGCTCCGCCTCAGTTCTTCGGCCGCAGGTCGATGCCGACCCGCTTGTTGACGAACTGCAGCGTGTAGGAGCGGCGGAAGTCCACGGTCGGCTTCACCACGCCGGCCTTCACCATGGAGGCGAAGAAGGCGGTCATGCGCGCGTCCGTCATGGCGCCGATGCCCATCGCCAGGGCGTCGCCCGAATCGACGATGCCGGCCGTCTTCATGCGCTCCAGTGCATAGGCCAGCAGCTCGTCGCTCATCTCCGGGTTTTGCCGCTTGATCAGCGCATTGCCGGCGCTCGGGTCGCCGTACAGATAGGTGTACCAGCCGATGATCGAGGCATCGACGAAACGTTGCACCAGGCCGGGCTTGTTCTCGACCAGGTCGCGCCGCGTCTCGATCAGGGTCGAGTAGCTGGAGAAGCCCTGGTCGGCGAGCAGGAACACCAGCGGGCGGATGCGGCTCTGCTTCTCGATCGCGAAGGGCTCGGACGTGACATAGCCCTGCATGGCGCTGCGCTTGTCGGCCAGGAAGGGCTGCGCATTCGAGGTGTAGGGCTTCACCTGGGCGTCGCTGAAGCCGTACTCGGCCTTCAGCCATTGGAAGTAGCTCGCCATGCCCTCCTTGGAGACGAACAGGTTGAGCCGCTTGAGGTCGGCGAACCGCTCGATCCCGGCGCCCGGATGGGCGATCAGCACCTGCGGGTCCTTCTGGAACATGGCCGCGACCACCACGGTCGGGACGTTCTGCTCGACCGCGTCGAAGGCCTGCAGCGTGTTGGCGCTCATGTAGAAGTCGAGCTTTCCGACCGGCAGCAGGATGCGGTTGTTGGCCTGCGGGCCGCCCGGCATGATGGTGACGTCGAGGCCGTAGCGGCGGTAGGTGCCGTCGGCGAGCGCCTGGTAGAAGCCGCCGTGCTCGGCCTGGGCCACCCAGTTGGTGCCGAACGCCACCTTGTCCAGCGCCGGGGCGCCACCGGGCGGGGCCGCCGGCTGGGCCGCGGCCGGGGCGCTCGCCCCGACCAGCGCCGCGACCAGCGAGACCGCGCCGAGACGGCGCCGGAATGAGCTTGCGAACCGCATCAAATCGTCCTCAGTAGGAGCCGTTCCGCGACCCCGTCACGCCGGGCCGTCCCTTCGGGACCGGTCGGCCGCCACCTGTTCCACGCCACGAGTTCTACGACAATGCTGCCGAAACCACACTGGGGCGACATGACCTGGCAGGATTTCGCGTCCGCCGATACCAGTCGCTGGATCGCCGTCCTGCCGGTCGCCGCCGTCGAGCAGCACGGGCCGCATCTGCCGGTCGCCACCGACACGCTGATCGCGCAGGCCCATCTCGACCGTGTCGCGGCGCTGCTGCCGGAGGGGCTTCCGGCCACGCTGCTGCCCGTCCAGGCGATCGGCCACTCGTCCGAGCACCTCGCCTTTCCGGGCACCCTGACGATCAGCGCCGAGACGGCGCTGCGGGCCTGGACCGAGATCGGCGAGAGCGTGCACCGCGCCGGCGTGCGCAAGCTCGTCATCGTCACCAGCCACGGCGGCAACGTGCAGGTCGTCGACATTGTCGCCCGCGAGTTGCGGGCGCGGCTGAAGATGCTGGTCGTCACCACCCACTGGCATCGTTTCGGCTATCCGGACGGGCTGTTCACGCCGCACGAGCAGCACCACGGCATCCATGCCGGCGACATCGAGACCTCGCTCGTGCTGGCGCACCGGCCCGACGCGGTGCGGATGGACAAGGCCGACAACGCCGAGCCGGTCTCGGTCGCCATGGAGCGCGAGTTCCGCTGGCTTCATCCCTATACGCCGGCGCCGTTCGGCTGGATGACCCAGGACCTCCACGACTCCGGTGCGGTCGGCGATCCCCGCCCGGCCTCCCCCGAAAAGGGCGACGCCGCGCTCGATCACGCGGCGCGCCACTTCATCGATCTTCTCCGCGAGGTCGACCGGTTCGATCTGTCGCGGCTGAAGAGCGGGCCGCTGGGGTGAGGTGACTCGTCGCGGGCATCCGCAAGGTGGGCAAAGGCGCGGGACGCGCCGTGCCTCCGGCACGCCTGTGCCCACCCTGCGAAGCTTGGGTATTTTGGGTCCGATCGCAAGCCGGGGGTTTGTAGGACGGGTTGAGCCGAGGGCGAAACCGATCGTTTCGTCGTCCGACGAGCGATCTGTTTGCTGATGCTCAACCCATTCGACGGCTGCCGATCAGGGCCGCGACAGCCCCGGATTCGCTCCGTTCAATCCGGGCTGCGCTTGGTTTGTATCAACTGCGACGGCCAGCCGACCCGCACCAGCAGTCCATCGGGCCCGCAGAGGCCGACCTCGTAGAGCCCCCACTCGCGGTGACGAAGAACGCCACCAGGGCGAATGACGAGATCGTCGACGCGCGCCGCGATGGCGTCCACGTCGGGCGTGCGAATGAAAACGCCGAAGGGGTTGTGCTCCGCCGGCACGCGCCACGGACCGGATCCCGCCTGTGTCAGGTGCACCTCGCATCCCCAGCCCGTCATGATGACATAGTCGTCGTCGCCGCCTGTCCGCGTGAAGCCCAGGCGCTCCCAGAACGGGATGGCGGCTGGCAGATCATTGTGAGGCACGATCGCAAACGCGCCGGTCGTCGGAGGTGTCGACATCCGCCTGCTCCACGCTTGTATCCGATCTGGCGAGTCTAGCGCGGAGGCGGATCACCGACGGCGTAATCCGCCACCTCGGAGTTCGGTGCAGGAGTGACCGTGACAGTGCTGTCTCAAGGGACGGAGGTTGTTCGGTTGCTCACTGCCGCAGGGCTACGATCCCGGGCTCGCATGGCGCGCCCCGGGGCCGACGGAGTCGGAATCCTACCCCTCCATCCGGGCGATGAACCACTTCAGCAACCTGATCCAGATCTCGTCCTTGCCGACCGCGTCCTCGACGCCGTGCTCGAGATTGGGGTTGTCGTTGACCTCCATGACGACGACGCCGTCCGGGGTCTCCTTCAGGTCGACGCCGTAGAGGCCGTCGCCGATCGGGCGCGCCGCCCGCACCGCGGTGTCGATCACCGAGGGTGGCGCCTGGTCGAGCCCGAAGGTCCTGAAGCCGCCCTCGCGCGCGGTGCCGTCGGGGCGGTGCTTGACGATCTGCCAGTGGCCGCGCGCCATCCGGTACTGGCACACGAACAGCGGCTCGCCATTGAGCACGCCGACCCGCCAGTCGAACTCGGTGGGCATGAATTTCTGCGCCAGCAGCAGGTCGGTCTCTTCCAGCAGCTCGTCGGCGACGCGCTTGAACTCGTCCGCCGTCGCCACCTTGTGGATGCCGCGTGAAAAAGAGCCGTCGGGGATCTTCACCACCAGCGGCAGGCCGAGCTCGTCCATGGCGCGAGTGAGGTCCGTCTGGTCGGCCACCATCACGGTCGGCGGCGTCGCCACCCGGTTCTGGCGCATCAGCTCCATCAGGAAGACCTTGTTGGTGCAGCGGATCATCGAGATCGGATCGTCGATGACCGGCATGCCCTCCTGCACGGCGCGCCGCGCGAACCGGTAGGTGTGATTGTCGATCGAGGTGGTCTCGCGGATGAACAGCCCGTCGTACTCGGCGAGCTCGGCGAGCTGCCGCCGGGTGATCGGCTCGACGTCGACCGAGTGCCGCTCGGCGATGCGGGCGAAATGCCGGATCGTCGCGGCCGAGGAGGGCGGCATCTTCTCGTTGGGATCGTACAGCACCGCGAGGTCGTATTTCGACGTGGTGCGGGCCTTCGGGTCGCGCCAGTCGCGGCGCGTGTGCTCGTGCAGGGCGTCGCGGAAGAACGCGACCTCGCCGTTGGCGAGCCGCGTCAGGTTGCGCATGCGGATGCGGTCGATCGACAGCCAGGTGGCGCCGGTGTCGACCGTCACCTCCAGGGCCGGGCAGCGGAACCAGTCGAACAGCAGCCGGCCGAAGGCCTCGAACCGCGTATCGCGCGAAATGCCGAAGCAGACGAACAGCTTCAGCTCGCCCTCCGGCTGGTACTCGGCCTTTCGGGCGCAGCGATTGAGAGAATCCTCCAGCTCCGGCAGAGCGTGCTCGTAGAGCTTCGCCTCGCGCAGCTCCAGCAATGTCTCGACCGTCGGCACCACGCGGTGGCCGCGGGCCTCCGCCAGCAGCGAGGCGTAATAGCCCTTCGACTGGTAGGCATAGGAGCGTGACAGGTTGATCAGCTTGGGACGCGCCGTCTCGAACAACCGCGGGCGAGCCAGATACTCGCTCGTGGTGATCACCTTGTGGGGCGTCTCGGCGTTCGGAAAGTCGCGGGGCTGGTCGACCAGGATGACCCAGCCGGTCATGACGAAGGCCCTTTCAGAGCGGTGGCGGCGTCGCGCGTGCCCCGTGTCGTCCGGCATCGTGTCAGGCGCATGACGCGATCGCGGTTGTCGCCGCGAATCATGGTGTCGCGAAAGCCCCGCGAGGTCTGCTCACGAAGATGTCAGCGAAGAGCGGGATGGGGGGACCGGCTCCGCTCCCACCGGCTTCTCGAAGCGCAGCGCGTCGCCCTGGTCCTCGTAATAGGCGACATGCCGGCCGAACTCGCGATATCCCGCCTTGCGATACCGCTCGATCGCGCGGGCATTGGTCTCGTGCACCTCCAGCCGGATCGCCCGGCAGCCGCGCGCGATCGCGGCGGCTTCCGCCGCGGCGAGCAGCGCCGGTCCGAAGCCGCGGCCGGCGACCGCCGGATCGATCGCGATCGAGTAGAGACGCGCGACGTCGCTGCCGGTCCGGCTCAGAACCACGGCGGCACCGGCGAAACGTCCGCCGTGCTCCACCACCAGCACGTCGGCGCGCGGCGCCGTGACGAAGCGCCGGATGCTCCGCCGCGACATGTGATCCGTCGCGAACACGGCCTGCTCCAGCGCCACCAGCGCGTCGAGATCCGCCAGGGTGGCGCGCCGGATCGCGACGGTGTCGGGGGCCGGTATGGCGGCCGATCGGGCCAGACGATTGCGTGAAGCGGAATGTGTCGGCATTGTCGGTCCGGGGGCGGCTCGTTCGGGTCTCGCCCGATCGCGCCGGGACGACGACCGGGTCACGCGCGGCGGACCACGCCCGCCGCAGATCTGCCGTTCGGCCGGACCATGTTGCCGGAAGGGCCCGTCGTCGCCATCTGGTGCGGCAAACAGGATCGCATGCTGATGTCCCTCGCGCTGGAAGGCAAGACCCGTCCCGAGACCGGCCCCGCTCCGGCCGCCGCTCATGTGGTGCTCGACATCACCGGCATGACCTGCGCGGCCTGCGCGGGCCGGGTCGAGAATGCGCTCAAGCGGGTTCCGGGCGTGTCGCAGGCCTCGGTCAATCTCGCCCTGGAGCGGGCCGACGTGGACGTGGAGGCGGGTGTGGCCTCGGCCGCCGTGACGCCGGCCGCGCTCGCCGCCGCGGTGGAGCGCACCGGCTTCGGCGCGCATCCGCGGCCGCCGTCCGCGGCGGAGCGCCGCCGCGAGGAGGATCTTCGCGAGGCGGAGCGCGTCGCGGCGGAGCGCCGGCAGCTCGTCCTGCTGGTCTTCTCGGCGGCGCTGACCCTGCCGCTGGTGCTGCCCATGGTGGCGGCGCCCTTCGGGTTCCACCTGCATCTCGACCCGTGGATCGAGCTCGCCCTCGCGACGCCGGTCCAGGTGCTGGTCGGGGCGCGCTTCTACAAGGCGGCCTGGAAGGCGGTGCGGGCCGGCTCCGGCAACATGGATCTGCTGGTCGCGCTCGGCACCACGGCGGCCTTCGCGTTCAGCCTCTACATGCTGCTGATGCGCGGCAGCGACGCCGCCGGGCACCTCTATTTCGAAGGCGCCGCCGCCGTGATCACACTAGTGGTGTTCGGCAAGTGGCTGGAGGCGCGCGCCAAGCGCGGCACCACGGCGGCCATCCGGGCGCTGATGACGCTGCGGCCCGAGCGCGCCCATGTGCTGCGCGACGGCGTCGAGACCGAGATCGGCGTGGACGACCTGCGCCCCGGCGAGCACGTCGTGGTGCGGCCGGGCGAGCGCATCCCGGTCGACGGCAGCATCGTCGACGGCGAGAGCGAGGCCGACGAGTCGCTGATCACGGGCGAGAGCGTGCCGGTGGTGAAGCGGGCCGGCGACAAGGTCACGGCGGGGGCGCTCAACGGCGCCGGCCGGCTGATCGTGGCGGCCGTGGCGGTCGGCGAGGACACGACGCTGGCCCGCATCATCCGCATGGTCGAGAACGCGCAGAGTGGCAAGGCGCCGGTGCAGCGGCTGGTCGACAAGGTGTCGGCCGTCTTCGTGCCGGCCGTCATCGCCATCGCGGTCGGCGCCTTCATCGGCTGGCTGGCCGGCGGGCACGGGATCGAGGAGGCCTTGGTGGCCGCCGTCTCCGTGCTGGTGATCGCCTGCCCGTGCGCGCTCGGCCTGGCCACGCCGGCCGCCCTGGTCGCCGGCACCGGCGCGGCCGCGCGGGCCGGCATCCTGGTCAAGGACATCGAGGCTTTGGAGCGCGCCGCCGTGGTCGACACGGTGGTGTTCGACAAGACCGGGACGCTGACCGAGGGCCGGCCGGCGCTCACCGACGCGGTGCCATTGGCGAATGCGGACATCGACAAGGACGCGCTGCTGCGGCTCGCCGCCGCCGTGCAGGCCGGCAGCGAGCATCCGCTCGCCCGGGCCGTGCTGGCGGCCGTGCCGGGCGTCGCGCTGCCGGCCGTGGACAAGTTCCGGGCGCTGGTCGGCCGCGGCGTGATCGGCACGGTCGAAGGTCGGGTGGTGGCGATCGGCAACCGCGGCCTGATGACCGAGCTCGGCGTCGACATGGCGCCTGCCGAGGCCGCGATGGGCCGGGTCGAGAGCGAGGCGCGCACCGCCGTCGTGGTGGCGGCGGACGGCCGCGCCGTCGGCGTGCTCGGCATCGCCGACCCGGTGCGGCACGAGGCGCCGGCGGCGATCGCGCTGCTGGCGGCCCGCGGCGTGCGCTCCGAGATGCTGACTGGCGATTCGGAAGCCGTGGCCGCCAAGGTCGCCGGCGCCCTGAAGCTCTCGGCCTACAAGGCGGGCGTGAAGCCGGCCGACAAGTCGGCCGCGCTGGAAGCGCTCAAGCGCGCCGGGCGCAAGCCCGCGATGGTCGGCGACGGCATCAACGACGCGCCGGCGCTCGCCGCTGCCGAGGTCGGCATCGCGCTCGGCACCGGCACCGACGTCGCAGTCGAGGCCGCGCCCGTCACGCTGATGCGGCCGGACCCGCGGCTGGTCGCCGCCGCCCTCGACATCTCGCAGCGGACCGTCCGGAAAATCCGGCAGAACCTGTTCTGGGCCTTCGTCTACAATGTGGTCGGCATCCCGCTCGCCGCCATGGGCGTCCTCACCCCGGCACTCGCCGGCGCCGCCATGGCGATGTCGTCCGTCTCGGTGGTGACCAACTCCCTCTGGCTGAAACGCTGGCGCCCGGATTTTTCGGCCGACCAGACGACGCGCTGAGTTGGACCCGTCCTCCCCGCACGAGGCCTCCTCGCCTGTTCCCGCCGGAGGGGAGAGGGGAATCAGGCCCCGGTTGGCATCGGGCCTGTGATACTATAACGGTGTCGGACCCGATCGAGACGCCATGACGCACCACCACCACGATCCCGGATTCGCCCATCCTTCGCCGCGGCTGTCGCCTTCGCTGCTCCGCCTGTCGGTGGGCCTGCGGCTCGGCGTCGTCGCCGCGGTGGCGGCCGTGGTCTGGGCGTTCGTGCTGTGGGCGTTGGCGTGAGCCGGCCAGGATCCTGAATCATGGTCCCGCAGCTCGTCTTCCGCGACCTCACGCTCGGCTACGAGCGCCACCCGGCGATCCACCACCTCGACGGCATGGTGGAGCGCGGCGCCCTGATGGCCGTGGTGGGCCCGAACGGAGCCGGCAAGTCGACGCTGTTCAAGGGGATCGTCGGCATCCTGTCGCCGCTCTCGGGACGGGTCGACCGCTGCGGCCTCGACCGCCGCGACATCGCCTATCTGCCGCAGGTCGCCGAGATCGACCGCACCTTCCCGATCAGCGTCTACGATCTCGTCGCCATGGGCCTGTGGCGGCAGACCGGCCTGTTCGCCGGCATCGGCACGCGGGAGCGCGACCGGGTGCATCACGCGCTCGCGGCGGTCGGCCTCACCGGCTTCGAGAAGCGGCCGATCGGCAACCTGTCGGGCGGCCAGCTCCAGCGCGTGCTGTTCGCCCGCCTGCTGCTGCAGGACGCGCGGCTGATCGTGCTCGACGAGCCGTTCAACGCCATCGACACCAAGACGGCCGACGACCTGTTCGGCCTGGTGCGGCGCTGGCACGGCGAGGGCCGCACCATCCTGGCCGCTCTGCACGACATCGAGATGGTGCGCACGAGCTTCCCCGAGGTGCTGCTGCTGGCCCGCGAGGCAGTGGCCCGCGGCACCCCGGCCGACGTCCTCACCCCCGGCAACCTCCAGAAGGCCCGCCGCATGTGCGAGGCCTTCGACGACGACGCCGGCGAATGCCGCGTCGCGGCGGAGTGACGCCCGCATGTACGATCTGCTGATCGGTCCGTTCCAGGAGTTCGAGTTCATGCGCCGGGCGCTCGCCGGCACCATCGCGCTGTCGTTCGGGGCCGGGCCGGTCGGCGTGATCCTGATGCTGCGGCGGATGAGCCTGGTCGGCGACACGATGGCGCATGCGATCCTGCCGGGTGCCGCGATCGGCTTCATGGTGGCGGGGCTCGACCTGTTCGCCATGACGGTCGGCGGCCTGATCGCCGGCCTCACGGTGGCGCTGCTTGCCGGCGTGGTGGCGCGGGTGACCGATCTGAAGGAGGACGCGTCGCTGGCCGCCTTCTTCCTGATGTCGCTGGCGCTCGGCGTCACCATCGTCTCGATGCGCGGCAGCAACGTGGACCTGCTCAACTTCCTGTTCGGCAGCGTGCTGGCGCTCGACGACCCGACCCTGATCCTGATGGCGTCGATCACCACGCTGTCCCTCACGGTCCTGGCCGTGATCTGGCGGCCGCTGGTGCTGGACTGCGTCGATCCGGGGTTCCTGCGCTCGGTCAGCCGGGCCGGGGCGCCCGCCCATATCGCGTTCCTGGCGCTGCTGGTGCTCAATCTGGTCGGCGGCTTCCACGCCCTCGGCACGCTGCTGTCGGTCGGCATCGTGATCGTGCCGGCGACGGTCGGCCGCTTCTGGGCTCGCGAGGTCACCGGCATGGTGGCGGTCGCGGTGGCGACCGGCGTGATCTCGGGCTATGTCGGCCTCCTGGTGTCGTTCCACACCGGCGCGCCGTCCGGCCCGGCCATCATCCTGGTGGCGGCGGCGATCTATGTCGGATCCGTGTTGTTCGGGCCGGTCGGCGGCGTGGTGCCCCGGCTCCTTCCGCGCCGCCATCTCGAAGCCTGACGGCCGCCGGCGGCTCGCGAAATCGTGCGGGCCGACGCGCATCCGGCATGGCCAAGCGACCTGCACTCCTATACCGTGTGGAAATGGCTGATCCGACCGCGCATGCCGGTTCGTCCGGCGCCGAGTTGTCCGACCTCGAGCTCCGGGTCCGGGCCGTTGCGAGCCTCGCCACCGAACGGGGCGGGCTCGAAGCCTCTGTGCTCGACAGCTTCATCGATGTCTATGTCGCCCGGATCGCGCCGCATCAGGACGTGCCCGGCGCGTTGCCCGACGACGATGCCGGCACCGAGGCGGCGCTGGGTGCGCGCGCCATGATGGCGATCCCGCGCGACGGTGACGGGCCGCTGTTCCGGGCCCGCTGGGAGGCGCTCGCCTTCGTCCTCGCCATGATGCTGGAGCAGCGCCGCGCGTTCACCTGGACCGAGTGGGCCCAGTCCTTCGGGACCGAGATCCGCCGCGCCCATAAGGCCGGCACCGGCGAGACCTATTTCGAGGCCTGGCTCGCCGCGCTCGAGCGTATCGTCGCGGAGAAAGGGCTCGCCGACCGGGCGACGCTCACCCGCTACCAGCACGCCTGGGACCAGGCCGCCGCCCGCACACCGGCGGGGGCGCCCATCGAGCTCCGTCCGGACGACTTCGCATGATGCGGATTTTATTCGGCGCGGCCGTGCTGCTCGCCGCTGTCGTGACGGCTGCGGCCGGCCAGAGCGCGAACCGTGCCCCGACATCGGGGCCCGCCGCTCCGATGTGGCCGTGGTGCGCCGAGTACGACATGGACGGCGCCGTGGTGAATTGCGGCTTCGCCAGCCGCGAGCAGTGCATGGCGACCGTCTCGGGCATCGGCGGCGGATGCCGGCCGAACCTCGCCGTCGAGGCGCCGGTGGCGCCGAAGCGCGCCGCACCGAGCGTCAGATCATACGCTCGGTGACCATGTAGCCGGCCAGCAGCGCGACGCCGAAGAGCAGCACGCCGCAGGCCGCCGCCAACTCGACCCCCCACATCAGAATCTCGCCGCGCCCGGCGCGGTGTCGCGCCAGCCGCGCCGCCACGGCGCGGGCGCCGACCGCGATGGTGGCGATCACGGCGACCGTGATGGCGGTGCCGAGCCCCATCGCGAAGGTGGCGCCGACGCCGGCCCAGAACAGGCCCTGGGCGAGCGCGAAGACCAGCACCAGGATGGCGCCCGAGCAGGGTCGCAGCCCGACCGCGACGATCGCGGCGAGGCCGCGCGACCAGCCGCCCGGTCCCGCCAGATCCTTGGGGTCCGGCCCGTGCGCGCAGCCGCAGTCGGGGCCATGGACATGGTCGTGATCATGATCGTGGTGCGCATGCGCGACCGGGCCGGTCACCACCGCGTCCGGCGTCCGGGCGGCCGCGACGGCATGTCCGTGATCGTGGTGATGGTCGTGATCGCCATGGTGATCGTGATGATCGTGGCCGCAGCCGCAGGCGTCGCCATGCGCGTGATCGTGGGGGCCGTGATCGTGGTGATCATGGCTGTGGTGATCGTGATGGCGATCAGGCGCATGCGCGTGGCCGGCGTGGACCAGGCCGGCGAGGGCCGGCTCGCGCGCCTCCGCCGGCACCGTGGCGGGTGCGGCCGGCGCGAGCGCCGGGCTCGGCGACGCCGCCACGGCGGGCGCTCGTGCGCGGGTCGCCCGGACCTCCGCCAGGGCCCGGACGAGGCCCCGCCCCTTCACCCAGACGAGCCTGGCGCCGACCAGCGCGATCAGACCGTAACTGACCACCTCGATCCAGCGCACCGCCTCGTTCATGCTCTTGGCCGTAGCGTTGAGCGCGATCGCGGCGACCGCCACCACGGCGACCGCGACCACGGCCTGCAGCAGCGCCGAGGCGAAGGACAGCACGATGCCCCGCTTCCAGGTCTCCTCGTTGGCGATCATGTAGGACGAGATCACCGCCTTGCCGTGGCCCGGCCCGGCGGCGTGGAAGATGCCGTACAGGAACGACACGCCGAGCAGCGTCCACACCGCGCTGCCGTCCTGCTTGGCGGCGCGCACCAGCCCGGAGAGCGAGCGGTAGAAGCGCGCCTGCTCGGTGAGGATCCAGCCGACGATGCCGTCGGCCGACACCGGGGGCGGCGGCGGCGCGGGCGGCCGCACCCCGAACGGCGTGCCCTGGGCGAGCGCGACATCGGCTCCGGCCGCGACGGCCAGCACTGCGAGGGCGAGCCCCGCGATCCAGAGGGTGCGCGGGCGCATCGTCCACCTCGAGCTTGTCATGGGCAGCGAACCGAGACCTTGTTGGCGAACAGAGCGCCGACGCGCGAGCCGTCCTGCGCGAAGGAGGACTCGGTCAGCTTCTGAAGCTGCGACGAGGTCTCCTGCTCGGTCGGCTTCTTGAGCGCCACCTTGCAGGCGCCCGGCGCGTTCTTGAGCGCGAACGGGTCGGCCCCCTCGGCGAAGGAGAAGTCGACGAAATAGCTGGGGTCGTACACCTCGAGCTCGATCCCCTTGGCCTTGGCGGCCGCCTTCAGCGGCAGCGTGAAGTGCAGGGTCAGCATGGAGTCCTTGAACTCCAGCCAGTAGTCGACCGGGTCGGTGAACGGCGAGTCCTTGCCGTCGAGCTTGGCGTAGGTGAAGAAGTCGTACTCCTTCAGCGACGTCACGTTCACCTCGGCGAGGTCCTTCAGCTCTTCGCGGGTGAAGACGCCCTTCTGCTTCGATTCGAGCCCCTGCGTCGCATAGGTCGAGAACATGTCGTCGAACGTCCAGGCGTGGCGCACGCCCGTCACGCTGCCGTCCGGCGCGTAGACGAGCTCGCTCTTCATCACGACCCAGACATGGGGATGCGCCAGCGCGGCGCGCGGCAAGGCCAAGCAGGCGACGAGCGCGAGCAGGGCGACGAGGCCGCGCCACCGGGCGGTCGGTCGATGGGTCATGCGGGGGCCCCCAGCGTCCTCGAGAGACGGCGATACGCGGATGAGATCATCAGACCATAGCGGGGACTGGGGCGGAAGGAAGGCTGACCTTACGCCACCATGACGTCAGATTTATTTCGCCGGTCAGACACCTGCCGCGCCGCCGTCGGCGCGCGGGTCGTGGCCGCCCTCGCTCGTCCCGTCCGGATGCATCACCACGGCGCCGGCATGGCCCATGGTCACCGAATAGGGCTCGGGCACCAGCTCCACGTCGTGGCCGGCCGACAGGAGCTGGTCGACCAGCCGGTCCGGAAAGCGCGGCTCCAGACGGAGGTTGTCGCGCGCCGCCCCCCAGGTGCGGCCGAGCAGCCAGCGCGGGGCGTCGAGCGCCCGGTCGAGCGTCTCGCGGAACATCACGTAGCGGGTGAACACCGCGGCCTGGGTCTGCGGCTGGCCGTCGCCGCCCATGGTGCCGTAGGCCATCACCCGGCGGTCCTTCAGCACGGCCAGGGCCGGGTTGAGGGTGTGGAACGGCTTTCGCCCGGGTGCCAAGGCGCGCAGGGCCTTGGGATCGAGCGAGAAGCTGGCGCCGCGGTTCTGCATCAGCACGCCGGTCCTCGGCAGCACGCAGCCGGAGCCGAACTCCCAGTAGATCGACTGGATGTAGGAGACGACGAGCCCGCTCGAATCCGCCGCGCCCATCCAGATCGTGTCGCCCTTGGCCGGCTGGTGCGGCCACGGCGCCGCCCGGCGGCGGTCGATTTTCTGCGCCTCGGCATCGAGGAGCGTCTTGGTGAGGAACGATTCGGCCGGCGCCGGCAGCCGGTCCGGATCGGTGACCACCCGGTCGCGCACCATGAAGGCGCGCTTCGTCGCCTCGACGATCCCGTGGACGTGGTCGAAGCCCTCCGCCTCGGCCACTCGCAGGCGGTCGAACAGGGCGAGGATCATCAGCGAGGACAGCCCCTGGGTGGGCGGCGGCGCATTGTAGGCGGTGCCGACCGACAGCGGCGTCGACAGCGGCGCGGCCGCGTAGGCCCGGTGCGCCTCCAGGTCGGCCCGGGTGACCGGGCTGCCGATCCGGTCCAGGTCGGCGGCGATCTCGCGGCCGACATCGCCGCGGTAGAAGTCGTCGAGCCCGGCATGGCCGATATGGTCGAGGGTCTCGGCGAGCCGCGCTTGCGTCATCCGGGCGCCGGCCTCCGGCGGCTTGCCGTCGGCCAGGAACACCTCGGCGAAGCCCGGCGCCTTTTTCAGGTCGGCCAGATGCGTCGCGGTCAGCTCGGCCTGGCTGCGGCTCACCGCGTAGCCCTCGCGGGCCGCCGTCACGGCGGGGGCCAGCAGCAGGCCGAGCGGCATCTTGCCGCCCAGGGCCTTGGCCGCCTCCAGCGCCAGCGCCCAGCCGCTGACCGCGCCCGGCACGGTCAGGGCCGCCAGCGGCCCGCGGGTCGGGATCGCCTCGTGCTCGCGATAGAGCTCCACGCGCGCATTGGCGCCCGCCGCGCCGGGGGCCATCAGGGCGCGGACTTTTCCGCCCGGCTCGTGCACCAGCCAGAACCCGTCGCCGCCCACATGGGTCATGTGCGGATAGACCGCGACGATCATGGCCGCCATGGCGACCATGGCCTCGAGCGCGTTGCCGCCCTCGGCCAGCACGGCCCGGCCCGCCTCCGCGGCGGCATGGTGGGGAGCGGCGGCGACGCCGCGGCGATGTCCGGCGGTGTGGAGGGTCATGAGGGCTCGCGACACGTGGGGTGGGCGGCGCGTTTTACCAGCCCGGCCGGCTCGGTGCGAGCCCGGCCCGGCGGCGATGCGCCGGGTCAACTGCATTTCGGATCGTGAAACGTCCGGCCATAACCCGGCAGCCGACCGGTCCGCCCCCTAAGCTCGCGTCGTCGCGGCCTGCGGACGCCCTCCGCGGGCCGGCGGCGACACACAACGGACGCCAACGCCCGGACGAGGAAACGCCGAATGACCTTCATGCGATCGGCCGCGGCCGTGTGGCTCGCGATGTGCGTTCTCGCCAGCGCCGGGCTTCCGGCCCGGGCCCAGGCGCCGGAGCTGCCGTCGACCATCCGGATCGTCGTGCCCTATCCGCCGGGCGGCCCGACCGACTTCTTCGCCCGGGTCGTCGCGAACGGCCTCAAGGACCAGCTCCAGAAGACCGTGATCGTCGAGAACCGGGCCGGCGCCGGCGGCGTGATGGGCTCCTCCTATGTGGCCAAATCGCCCCCCGACGGCGGCACGCTGCTGCTCGGCCTGCTCGGGCCGCTGGCGATCGGGCCCACCATCTCGGCCATGCCGTTCGACCCGGTGAAAGAGCTGGCGCCGATCCGTCTTGTCGCCTCGGTCACGCCGGTCATGATCGTGTCGCAGAAACTCGGCGTGACCACGGTGGCGGAGCTGATCGCCAAGGCGAAGGCGGCGCCCGGCAAGCTGAACTTCGCCTCGGCCGGGACCGGCAGCCTGCTGCACATGCTCGGCGAGCTGTTCAGCCGCGAGACCGGCATCTCGCTCCAGCACGTGCCCTATCGCGGCGGTGCGCCGGCCGTGACGGCGGTGCTGAGCGGCGAGGCCGACATGCTGTTCGCCGACGCGCCCGTGGTGATGCCGCACGTCGAGTCGGGCGGCGTTCGGGCCCTCGCCGTCACCAGCCCGGCCCGCGAGCCGGCGCTGCCGGACGTTCCGACCTTCGCCGAGGCCGGCCTGCCCGGCATGACGTCGGAGAGCTGGTACGGGATCCTGGCGCCGGCCGGCACGCCGCCCGTGCTCGTCGCCCGGTTGGAGCAGGCCGTCACGGCGTCGCTCGCCACGCCCGAGGTGGCCGCCAATTTCGCCCGTCAGGGCGCGCGCGTGCCGGACAGCACGGCCGCCCAGTTCGCGGCCTATCTGGCGGCCCAGGTCGCCAAGTGGGGCGCGATCGCGCGCGAGGTCGACGCCAAGGGCAAATGAGACGAGAACGGGGCCGCCCGGAACCTCGCGCGGCCTTCCGGGACGACGGACCACGGCAGGGGACTCGCATGTCGACCATCAAGTCGTTCGAGCTGAAGCGCTGCGTGCAGCGCCAGCAGGATCCGGGCTGGACTTTTGCGCGTGCCACCGTGCCGGAGCTCCCGGGTTGGATTCTCGTCCTCACCGACCAGGACGGCCAGGTCGGCCATGGCTATGCACATGCCATCGCCGCCATCACGACGCACGGGGAGGGGGCCGAGGCCGGGCTGCGGTTCCTCGCGCCCCGGCTGGTCGGCCGCGATCCGACCAGCATCGCCGCCGTCATGGATGACCTCGACCTCGCCCTCGCCGCCAGCCCGAGCCCGAAGGCGGCGATCGACATGGCGCTGCACGACCTGCTGGCGCGCCGGCTGGGCGTCCCGCTGCACGCGCTGCTCGGTGGCGCCCGCCGCGCCGTGCTGCCGCAAGCCCGAATTCTCTCGATCAAGAGCCCGGCCGACATGGCCGAGCGCGCCCGTGGGCTGGTCGCGCAGGGCTACCGGACTCTCAAGCTCAAGCTCGCCGGCGACGCCGAGACCGACGTCGCGCGCGTCCGCGCGGTGCGCGAGGCGATCGGGCCGGCGCCGAACATCACGCTCGACCCCAACCAGACCTACAGCGCCAAGGGCATCATCGCCGCGTTCCGGTCGATGGAGCGGCACGACATCGCGCTGATCGAGCAGCCGGTGGCGGCCGCCGACCTGGCCGGCCTCAAGCTCGTCACCGACACGCTGCCGGTGCCGGTCGAGGCGGACGAGAGCGCCGATTCGCTCGCCGTGATCTGGCGCATCGCCGGCGACCGGATGGCCGACTGCGTCAACCTCAAGATCACCAAGCTGGGCGGCATCCGCAACGTGCTGGCGGCGATGCGCATCTGCGAGGCCGGCGGGCTCGCCTGCCGGTTCGGCGCCGCCTTCGGGCCGTCGCTGCTCCAGGCGATGGGGGCGCAGGTGGCGGCCTGCGCCCGCGACCTGCCGTTCGCCAGCGAGCTGTCCGAGCACACCCATCTGCTCGACGACCCGTGCACGCCGCTGCCGGTCGAGGGCGGCGACATCGTGCTGCCGTCCGGCCCCGGCTGCGGCGTGTCGCTGCGCGACGGCGCGACGGAGGAGGCGGCGTGACGGAGGGGATCGTGGACACGCTCAGCGGACGGGCGGCCGATTGGCTGACCCGGCTCTCGCTCGCCGACGTGCCGCCCGAGGTGGTCGACGGCACCAGGCTGCGGATCCTGGATCTGGTCGGGGTGATGCTGGCGGCGCGCTCGCTCGACGTCGTGCAGGCGGCCAAGAGGGCCGCGCTGGAGACCGACGGCGGATCGGGGGCGTCCATCCTCGGCCATCCCGGGGAGACGTCGCTCGCCGCCGCGGCCTTCGTCGACGGCGTGATGGGGGCGGTCCTGGAGTTCGACGACACCCACATCGAATCGAACATCCATCCGACCGTGCCGACCGTCGCGGTGGCGATCCCGGAGTGTCACCGGCGCCGCCTGCCGGGCGCCCGCCTGGTCGAGGCCGTGCTGGCCGGCAGCGAGCTGTCGTGCCGCCTCGGCCTCGTCGCGCCGGTCCGCATGCACGAGCTCGGCTTTCATCCGACTGCCGTCTACGGCGTGTTCGGCGCCGTCTGGGCGCTGGCCAAGGCGCGCGGGCTGTCGGCCCGGCAGGTCGTCGACGCGATCGGCGCCGCCGGCAGCATGTCGGCCGGCCTGATCAGCTCGTTCGAGGACGGCACCTCGACCAAGACCATGCATGTCGGAATGGCGGCGGCGTCGGCGGTGCGGGCCGTCGGCCTCGCGAGCCAGGGCGTCTCCGGCCCGGCCGCCGTGTTCGAGGGACGCTTCGGCTGGTTCCGCAGCCACGTGCAGGCGCCGGACGTCACGTTCCGCTTCTCCGCCCTGACCGACGGGCTCGGCACCGACTGGCAGGTGACCAGCATCGCCTCCAAGATCCACCCCTGCGCCTTCACCATGATGCCCCACATCGCGGCGACGCTGGCGCTGCGCGAGACGCACGGCATCAGGCCGGCCGACGTGGCAGAAATCCGCGCCCACATCATGCCGCGCTCGTTCCCGATCCTGTGCGAGCCGGCCGCCGAGAAGCTGCGGCCGCGCACCACCTGGCACGGCCGGATCAGCCTGCAGCACACGGTCGCCGAGGCTCTGGTGACGGGCCGCATGGACAAGCACGCCTACGCGCCCGAGAACCTGCGAAACCCGGAAATCAACGCGCTGGCCGACAAGGTGAAGCCGATCGCCGACCCGGCCGCCGGGCAGAACCTGAAGCGCTCCGGCGGCACCGTCTCGATCACGCTGCGGGACGGGCGCGAGCTCACCCACACGATCGACGACATGCCCGGCACCCGGGCCAATCCGATCACGGCGAACGACTACGTCGCCAAGTTCCGCGCCAATGTCGACGGGGTGCTCGCCCCGGCGCTCGCCGACGAGGCGATCGAGACGCTGCTGCGGCTCGACCGGATCGACGACGTGGCGCCGCTGTTCGACAAGCTCTGCCGGGCGTGACGTGAGCGTCGGGCCCGGCTGCCGCTCGAGTCACGCCGCCGCGACCAGCCCGCGCTTCCTCAAGAGAGCGTCGGCGTCGGGCAGGCGGCCGCGGAAGGCGACATAGGCGTCGGCGGGATCGCGGGAGCCGCCGGCGGCGTAGACGTGGTCCTTCAGCTTCTTGGCGACGCCGGGGTCGAACACGTCGCCGGTCTCCTCGAAAGCCGCGAAGGCGTCGGCGTCCAGCACCTCGGACCACATGTAGCTGTAATAGGCCGCCGCGTAGCCGCCGCCCGAGAACACATGGGTGAAGTGCGGCGGCCGGTGCCGCATCACGATTTCCTCGGGCATGCCGATGCGCCCGAGCGACTCCCGCTCGAACGCCCTCGGATCGATCGAGGCGGCCTGCTCCGGCGTCAGCGCATGGAAATCCATGTCGACCAGCGCCGAGGCGACGTACTCGACGGTGGCGAATCCCTGGCCGAAGGTGCGGGCGCGGGCGAGCCGCGCCATCAGCTCGTCCGGCATCGGCGCGCCCGTGACGGCATGCCGCGCGAATTTTTTCAGGATCTCCGGATGCTCCATCCAGTGCTCGTAGAGCTGCGAGGGCAGCTCGACGAAGTCGGTGGCGACGCTCGTCCCCGAGATGGTCGGATAGGTCACGTCGGAGAGCAGGCCGTGCAGGGCGTGGCCGAACTCGTGGAACAGCGTGCGGGCGTCGTCGAACGACAGCAGCGCGGGCTCGCCCGCCGCCGGCTTGGCGAAGTTCATCACGTTGACGATGAGCGGCAGCTCCTCGCCGTCGAGCTTCTCCTGCTTGCGCAGCGACGTCATCCAGGCGCCCGACCGCTTGCTGCTCCGCGCGAAATAATCGCCGAAGAACAGGCCGACCGGTCGGCCCTCCGGGCCCGTCACCTCCCACACCCGCACGTCGGGGTGCCACACCGGGACGTCGTGGCGCTCGGCGAACGACAGCCCGAACAGCTTGCCGGCCGTGTCGAAGGCGGCCGCGATCATGCGGTCGAGCGGCAGATAGGGCCGCACCTCGTTCTCGTCGATGCCGTAGCGCGCCTTGCGCAGCTTCTCGGCCCAGAAGCGCCAGTCCCACGCGGCGAGCGGCTCGTTGCCGCCTTCGGCCCGGATCATCTCCTGCATGGCGTCGCGATCGGCGAGCGCGCGCGCCCGCGCCGGCGTCCAGACGCGGTCCAGCAGGGCGCGGACGGCGTCCGGCGTCTTGGCCATGGCGTCCTCGAGCCGGTAGGCCGCGAAGCTGTCGTAGCCGAGCAGCTTGGCCCGCTCGGCGCGGAGCCGCACCGTCTCGGCGATGACGGCGGCGTTGTCGGTCGCGCCGCCGTTCTCGCCGCGCGCCGCCCACGCCTTGAAGGCCTGCTCGCGCAGATCGCGCCGCTCGGCGGCGCGCAGGAAGCCTTCGACGCTGGAGCGCGCCAGCGTGATGGCGAACTTGTCCGGATGGCCGCGCTCGGTCGCGGCGGCGCGGGCCTCCTCGCGGGCGGCCTCGGACAGGCCGGCGAGGTCGGCCTCGTCGAGCAGCAGCACGAACGCCTGCTCGTCGGCCAGCACGTTCTGGCTGAACGTGGTGCCGAGCGTCGCCAGCCGCCGGGTGATCTCGGCGAGCCGGGCCTTGGCCGTCTCGTCGAGGCCGGCGCCGGAGCGGCGGAACGTCAGCGTGTAGCGCTCCAGCACCCGCGCCTCCTCGGGCGGCAGGCCGGTGCCGTCGCCGAGCGCGGTGATTCGCGCGAAGAGACGGCCGTCGGTACGGATGGCATTGCCGTGCGCGGCGAGCTTCGGCGACAGCGAGCGCTCCAGCGCCAGCAGGGCGTCGTTGGTGTGGGCGCCGGCCAGCACGTGGAACACGGCCGAGACCTTGCTCAGCGCCCGTCCGCTGCGCTCCATCGCCGCGATGGTGTTCTCGAAGGTCGGCGGCGCCGGGTCGGTGGCGATCCGCTCGATCTCGGCCCGGTGCGCGGCGAGCGCCGCATCGAAGGCCGGCTCGAAGTGCTCCGGCCGGATCGCGGCGAAGGGGGGCGTCTCGAACGGCGTCGTCCACGCCGTGTCGAAGGGAGTGCCGGCCGGGCCGGGCGCGCTCGCGGACGGTTGAACAGCCATAGGATACCGCCTGGGGTAAGATTGGAGGACCGGGTGCGGACGGCAATGCCGACGGTGGAACGGCACGGCCGACCGATGGAGGAGCAGCGCCGCGGCGGACCCGGGTCGCGGCCGACATCGAGGACCACATGCGCAATATAGTGTTGGGCGGCCTCGCCGCCATCGCCTTCGGGCTGCTGCTCGCGCCCGCCGCGACGGCGGCGCCGGCCGGCGCGACGGCCGTCGGGTCGGCGGCCAGATCGGCCTCGATCGTCCATCAGGTGCCCTGTGCCATGCGCCGGTACTGCAACCGGCGCGGCTGCTGGACCCGCCGGGTCTGCTGGTGAGTGGGTGGGCGCGGCGCCGGGCCTGCGACGCCGCGTCCCGCGACCCGAAGGGGCGGGTGGACCGGGACCGGGTTGACGCGGTGGGCGTTTCGTGGAGAGTCCCTGCCGAAGAACGAGGAACCGCCCGTGCTCGACACCGTCACCAAGCCCGCCTCCCGCCGCATCGCGTGGCAGAACGTCGTCACGGTCCTCGGGGCCACCGTGCTGATCGGGGCCGAGGTGTTCGGGGCCGCCTTCGCGGGCGGCTGGGCGATGGCGAGTCTGTTCGGCCTCGGACTCGTCGGCGAGTACATCGCACAGACCATCTTCATGCTGCTCGGCCTCGTCGTGATGGTGCAATTCGTGCGCGGCGGCATGAAGATCGAGCCGTTCACGACCCGTCACTGAGCGGCTGGGCTCGACTCGCGCCGGTGCGCTTCGGCGCGCGTTAAAGCGCTGCGAACTTTTCCAAAAATTTTTATCGATCGTGGGGGCTTCCGGGGCCTCCAAACGTCTTGCACCCCCGGGTCAAATCGCTTAAGTGACCCCTGCCCAATTTCGCACGTGCCTGTGGCCGTGTGTCGATCGGTGGGCATCCGGACAAGAGGCCGGACAGCCGCCCGGAGTGAGATCGGAACGATCGCGAGATCGCCGATTGCTTGAGCTCCGAAACACTTGATCGACAGCCGGAGGCGAAACCGGCGCACCCCGTTCTCCCCGGGGGACGCGGCTTAAAGCAACGACGGAGCGGGCTTTTTTGGTCCTGCCGGCATTCCACCGCCGGTTTAGGGCGCCGAAGAGGCTTGTTCATCATTGCCGGGCGTGCGGATCGGGGCCTCCCCTTTCCAATCCAAGGCAGCACGGACGGTCGAAGAGCCGTTTGCGGCACACGCGTCCCCATCGCGCGTGGTCGTGAAGGCGACTCCGGCCGCACTCACCAGGGTGGCTCACTGCCGCCCGCCTAGCCTGTTGGGGAGAGCGCCATGACCGAGCGCATCCGCGAGTTCCTGCGCCGTCGCCGCGAGGACGGGCCGTGCCTCGTCGTCGATCTCGACATCGTGCGCGAGAACTATCAGACCTTCGCCCATGCCCTGCCGGACACCCGGGTGTTCTACGCCGTGAAGGCGAACCCGGCCCCGGAGGTCCTGTCGCTGCTCGCCTCGCTGGGCTCGTGCTTCGACACCGCCTCGGTCGCCGAGATCGAGATGGCGCTCGCCGCCGGAGCCACGCCGGACCGCGTCTCCTTCGGCAACACGATCAAGAAGGAGCGTGACATCGCGCGCGCCTACGCGCTCGGCGTCCGCATGTTCGCGGTCGACTGCAAGGCCGAGGTGGAGAAGGTGGCGCGCGTCGCTCCCGGCGCGCGGGTCTATTGCCGCTTCCTGTACGACTGCGCCGGCGCCGAATGGCCGCTGTCGCGGAAGTTCGGCTGCGACACCGGCATGGCCGTGGACGTGCTGGAGCACGCCCACCGGCTCGGGCTGGAGGCCTATGGCGTGTCGTTCCATGTCGGCTCGCAGCAGCGCAACGTGCGCTCGTGGGACCGTGCCCTGAAGTCGGCCGGTCAGATCTTCCGCGAGTGCGCCGAGCGCGGCATCGCGCTGTCGATGGTCAACATGGGCGGCGGCTTCCCCACCAAGTACCTGAAGAAGGTGCCGGTGGTGGAGAACTACGGCCGCGCGATCTTCCGGGCGCTGTGCAAGCACTTCGGCAACGCCATCCCGGAGACCATCATCGAGCCGGGCCGCGGCATGGTCGGCAATGCCGGCGTGATCGAGGCCGAGGTCGTGCTGGTCTCGACCAAGAGCGCGCAGGACGAGCTTCGCTGGGTCTATCTGGACATCGGCAAGTTCGGCGGCCTCGCCGAGACCATGGACGAGGCGATCCGCTATCCGATCCGCACGCCGCGGGACGGGGACGCGGTGAGCGACTGCGTCCTGGCCGGCCCGACCTGCGATTCGGCCGACGTGATGTACGAGAAGAACCCGTACCCGCTCCCGGTCAGCCTGGAGATCGGCGACAAGCTGCTGATCGAAGGGACGGGCGCCTACACGTCGACCTACTCGGCGGTGGCGTTCAACGGCTTCGCGCCGCTGAAGACGTACCACATCTGAGTCGGGCTCTCTGACTCGTCATGCCCGGGCTCGTCCCGGGCATCCACGCCGACTTCGCCGCACGCAAGAACAACGTGGATGGCC
>NZ_NPEX01000619.1 GCF_003258865.1 Rhodoplanes roseus
GCCGGCCGGCGCCGACGATGCCGCCACCCGCACCGCCGTGGAGACGGCCCAGCGCGCCGAGCGTGAGCGTGCCGCGGGGATTGGGGACCTCGCCCGCACCTTCGAGATGCGCGAGCTCGGCGACGAGCACGTCCGCCGCGGCACCTCGGTCGAGGCGTTCCGCGGCGTACTGCTCGAGCGCCTCGCCGCGGCCTCGGACCGCGGGCCCGCCAACGGCAACACCCGGGTCGAGACCGGTGGTCAGGACGAGACCCAGACCCGCCGCGACGCGATCACCAACGCGCTGCTGCACCGGCACGATCCCGGCCGTTTCGCGCTCACCGAGCCGGGCCGCGACTATCGCGGCCTGACGCTGCTCGAGATCGCCCGCGAGGTGGTCGAGGCCTCCGGCACCCGCACCCGCGGCATGGCGCGCGACGAGATCGCCCGTCGGTCGCTGCACACCACCAGCGACTTCCCGGCCATTCTCGGCAATGTCTCCGAACAGACGCTGCGCGCCGCCTACGAGGCCCTGGAGAGCAACTGGCGGCCGTTCTGCCGCCAGACCAATGCCACCGACTTCAAGGACAAGACCTCGGTCCGCATGGGCGAGGCGCCGCAGCTCGTGAAGATCAACGAGGCGGGCGAGTACACCCGCGGTTCGATCACCGAGGGCAAGGAGAAGTGGAAGATCGCCACCTACGGCAAGGTGGTGGCGATCACCCGTCAGGTGATCATCAACGACGACCTCGGCGCCTTCACCCGGATCCCGCAGATGTTCGGCGTCTCGGTCGCGACGCTGGA
>NZ_NPEX01000620.1 GCF_003258865.1 Rhodoplanes roseus
GGCCGAAGCTCGACTGCTGGCCCCACGAGCGGGCCAGCCACCCGTCGAGGAAATCCGTGATCGCCGCGGCGACCGCCTGGACGTTGAGGGTGGCCTGCTCGGCCGCGGCCGAGACGGCGGCGGCCTCTTCGCTGGAGCGGCCCGCGATGGAGCGCATCGCGTTGGCGGTGTCGCGCAGCGCGCCGGCCGAGCGGGTCAGGCTGCCGATCACCGACTTCGCCGTGCTGTCGAAGCTCTCGCACGCCGCATCGATGGTGCCGGCGCGCTCGAGCTGGCTGCGCTGCGACGCCTCGTGCGCCGCGGAGAGCTGCTCGGCCGTCGCGGCCGACTGGCGCAGGTTCTCCAGCGCGACCGCCATGGCGCCGAACTCGTCCTGGTGGGCCGGCGGCGGCACCGGCGTGGCGAAGTCGCGCTCGCGCAGCCGGCCGATGGCGACCAGCAGCGCCCGCACCGGCGCGGCGAAGCGGCGCCGCACCACGATCCAGCCGAACAGCGCAATCGCCAGCGCCGCCGCGAAGGCGACCGACTGGACGATGAGATTGGTCAGGGCCGCGCTGCGGTCGCGGTCGCCCTGGGCGATCGCCTCGTCGAGCGCCAGGATGGCGACCTGGACGATCGAGTCGAACGGCGCCTGGCAGGTGGCGGTCCATTCGGCCGGCGGCATCACGGCGCCCGTGCCCGTGCCGAGCTTCGCGACCACCTGGTCGATCTTCTGGTTCGCCGCGTCGATGCCGGTGCGGGCGGTGCGGAAGGCCTCCACCACGGCGGCCGGCGCGCCCGG
>NZ_NPEX01000621.1 GCF_003258865.1 Rhodoplanes roseus
GCGGCTGCGGCCCCCGCGGTCGCCGTCCGGCCCTTCGTCGTCGGCGCTGCGACTGCAGTCGCCGTCACCTCGGCGGCCGGCAGGATGGTGGTGCGGAAGATGAACTTCGGATCCGCGCGCCAGCTGGGATCGCGCTTGACCAGCGCCATGAACTCGCGGTGGCCGGCCGTGGACCTGCCGACCAGGCAGCCGGCCGAGGCGCCCTTGATGTCGTTCCTCGGGTAGTC
Source organism: Rhodoplanes roseus (assembly GCF_003258865.1). Classification (GTDB taxonomy): domain Bacteria; phylum Pseudomonadota; class Alphaproteobacteria; order Rhizobiales; family Xanthobacteraceae; genus Rhodoplanes; species Rhodoplanes roseus. The sequence continues at coordinate 228 of NZ_NPEX01000621.1, forward strand.
GTAGCCGTGGTGCTCGTTGATCCAGAACCAGCCCGTCTCGGTCCCGTCGCCGTCGCGCCGATAGTCGCGATTGCCGTCGCGGAAGACCGTGACCTCGGCACCGGTCTGCACCAGCGCCTCGTGCGCGCTCGCCTTGCCGGCGTGGTGGATGCCGACTTGCCAGCACCGCTGCTGCCCGTGCGCGATGCGGGCGGCTCCGAGATTGCTCAGCGGCCGCTCGGTGTAGAGCTTGCCGGGCTCCGTGGTGGCCTCCCAGGCGCCGGCGATCACGGGCACGCCGCTCTGAAAGACGATCACGAAGCGCGCGTCGTCGAAGCCGTTCGGGCGATTGGCGTTCGGCGTCCCGTCCGGGTCCATGCCCTCGACATAGACGATGTTCGCCTCGTTCGGCCCGCGGGCGATCGTGCAGCCCCGGCGCTCCATCGCGGCGACGATGCGTTCGGCGAGCGTACCGGTCGCCGCGGCCGGCGAAACTCCGCCGATCGGCGGAGTTTTCGGAGCCGGGGCGGCCTGGGCGGCGAGGCCGTCCTCGAACAGCTTTGCCTC
>NZ_NPEX01000622.1 GCF_003258865.1 Rhodoplanes roseus
CGCTCGCGAAGCGAGTGGCGGGGAGGGGTCGGGGGTGGGGGGCTCTTTTCTCGCTCCTCGGCCGGCGGCGGTACGCCCCCCCTACTGCGCCGTGGCGCCGCTGTCGACGCGCAGGCTGGTGCCGGTGACCAGCCGCGCCCCGTCGCTCGCCAGGTACAGCACCGCGGCGGCGACGTCCTCGGGCTGCATGATCTCCTTGATCGGCACCATCGAGAGGGCGAACTCGCGATAGGCCGGATCCTGGAAAAACGGCGCCGTCATCGAGGTCTCGACCACGGTGGGCGCCACCGCGTTGACGCGGATCCGGTGGGCGCCGAGCTCGATCGCCATCGCCTTGGTCAGTCCCTCGATGGCGTGCTTGGTCATGGCGTAGACGGCGCGCTTCGGCCCGCCGACATGGCCCATCTGCGACGAGATGTTGACGATCGAGCCGCCGCGCCCGGCCGCGACCATCACGCCGGCCGCCGCCTGCGCCACCTTGAAGGCGGCCCGCACGTTCAGCGTCAGCAGCAGGTCGAGCGTCGCGTCGTCGACCTCCAGCAGCGGCTGCAGCTTGTTGGTGCCGGCATTGTTGACCAGCACGTCGAGCTGCGTCAGCGCCCGGATACGCCCGATCAGCGCGTCGTCGCGCACGTCGCCGACCCAGGGCTCGACGGCGTCGCCGCGTGTTTCACGCAGCGCGTCGAGATCGGCCGCGGTGCGCGCCACCGCGATCACGTGGGCGCCGGCGCCGGCCAGGGCGTCGACGCAGGCGCGGCCGATGCCG
>NZ_NPEX01000623.1 GCF_003258865.1 Rhodoplanes roseus
GACCGGCGAGCCGGTCGGCTCCTCCAGCGACACCGCATAGGCGGCCGACTCGACGATCTCGGGCGAGAACTCGGCGATGGCCGGCACGATGGTGAACTCCGCCGTGCCCAGCAGGCCGAGCGAGCGCGGCGCCGGCAGGCGGTCGGACACCAGCCACAGCTCGTAGCGCTTGTCGCCCTCCTGCTCCGGCGCGACCCGCCGCACCATCAGGCTCTTGTGGTCCGGCTCCAGCGTGACCAGGAAGGCCGGCGTCGTGGCCGGGGCCTGCAGCACCGCGACGAAGCGGCCCGGCGACGGCCCCGGCACCTCGACGGTGCGGACCACCTCGCGGACCGGCTCGGCCGGCGGCCGGGGGCGAAGCTGGTCCGGCAGCAGGTCGGGCGCCACCGCCGTCGTGACGGTGATGCCGGCGAGCGCGACCGCGAAGGCGGCGAGGCCGGCGGCGAGGCTGCGCCAGCGCTGCACGCTGCGCACCAGCCGGCGCACCGCCTCGTCCTCCTCGCGCTCCGGCCGCAGCACCAGCGCACGGCCCGTGCCGGCGAGCGGGATCACGTCCTCCGGATCGACCGCCAGGTCCGGCGCCGTGCCGTTGGAGACCGGCGCGCCGGTGGCGCCGGCGTCCAGCTCGTCGCGCAGCGCCGCCCCGAGCAGCACCTCGGGCGGCGGAATCTTCGACGGCTCTTCGGCCGTGGCCGGAGTCGTGTCGGATGCGGGCTCGGGCTCGGGGGTCTCTGTGGCCGGACTCTTT
>NZ_NPEX01000624.1 GCF_003258865.1 Rhodoplanes roseus
GGCGCCGGGCTTGCGCAGGAAGTCCGGCGTCAGCACCTCGATGGTGCTGTTCGGGGCGCGCGCGCGGATCGCCCGGATCACGGCGGCGAAATGCGCCGCCCCGCCGTCTGGAAGGTCGTCGCGATCGACCGAGGTGACGACCACATGGGCGAGGCCGAGCGTCGCGGTCGCCTCGGCGGCGCGGGCCGGCTCGTCCGGGTCGAGCGGGCCCGGAAGGCCCGTCTTGACGTTGCAGAAGGCGCAGGCCCGCGTGCAGGTCTCGCCCATGATCATCAGCGTCGCGTGCTTCTTCTCCCAGCACTCGCCGATGTTCGGGCAGCCCGCCTCCTCGCAGACCGTGTGCAGCCCGTGCGCCCGCACGATGCCGTGCGTCTCGCCGTATCCTTTCGACACCGGCGCCTTCACCCGAATCCAATCCGGCTTGCGCATCACCGGCTGGTCCGGACGATTGGCCTTTTCGGGATGTCGCGGGCGCTGCGGCCCGTTGACGGTGTCGAGGACGACGACCATGGCGACCTTCTGGATCGAGGGTGGCGTTTACTTACGCATGACACGACCCGACCGCAAGGCGGCCCGACCGACCCGGGCGGCCATAGCCGTAGCCCGCATGGAGCGGAGAGACTGGGCAAGAATCGGCGGCTGCAGCTGATGTAGGATTGGTGGCATGACGAATCGCCCGTTCAAGACCGGCGCGAGCCGGGCGCAGTCCTGTCTTCTGCCGCCGAGCGTGGAGGAC
>NZ_NPEX01000625.1 GCF_003258865.1 Rhodoplanes roseus
GGGCGGCGAGCTGCTCCTCGTCAACGAGATCGCGCCGCGGGTGCACAATTCCGGCCATTGGACGCGCGATGCCTGCGTCTGCTCGCAATTTGAAAATCATATCCGGGCGATTGCCGGCTGGCCGCTCGGGTCCGTCTCCCGCCACAGCGACGCGGTGATGACCAATCTGATCGGCGAAGAGGCCGAGGATTGGCAGGCGCTTGCGGGCGAGAACAATTGCTGCGTGACGCTTTACGGCAAGCGCGAAATCCGGCCGGGGCGTAAGATGGGGCATGTGACGCGGCTGCAGCCGCTTACCAAGGCGCCTTGCTAAGCCCCGCAAAGTGTGGTGCAAGGCCGCCGATCTCTCGACAGGATTAGCGATGAAAATCAGCGGTAACGACATCCGCCCGGGCAATGTCATCGAATATGACGGCACGCTCTGGGTGGCGGTGAAAACCAATAAGGTGAAACCCGGCAAGGGGCCGGCCTACAACCAGGTCGAACTCAAGAACCTGATCGACGGGCGCAAGCTCAACAATCGCTTCGGTTCCGACGAAAAGGTCGAGCGCGCCCGCATCGAAACCAAGGACTTCCAGTTTCTCTACAAGGATGGAGACGTGCTGGTGTTCATGGATTCCGAGAGCTACGAGCAGATCAATCTCGCCGAGGAATTCGTCGGAGAGCGCGCCGCCTTTCTGCAGGACGGCATGACGGTGACCCTCGAAATGCATGAGGAGAAGCCGATCGGTATC
>NZ_NPEX01000626.1 GCF_003258865.1 Rhodoplanes roseus
ACCCTCTCCCTCGGGGAGAGGGTCACGAAAAGCCCCGGACGACCGATACCGGCATGATCACCCAGCGAGTACGACTGTCCAAATGAGTGCCGGCCCCGAGATCGAGCGGCTGATCCAGCTCCTGTCGAAGCTGCCCGGACTGGGGCCGCGCTCGGCCCGGCGGGCGGCGCTGCATCTGGTGAAAAAGCGCGACCTGCTGATGGCGCCGCTCGCGGCGGCCCTGCAGGCCGCCATGGACACCATCACGGTGTGCCGCGTCTGCGGCAATCTCGACAGCAAGAATCCCTGCACGGTGTGCAGCGACCCGCGGCGCGATCCCGGCATCATCGTGGTGGTGGCGGACGTCGCGGACTTGTGGGCGCTGGAGCGCGCCAAGGCCGTCAACGCGCGGTATCACGTCCTCGGCGGCACGCTGTCGCCGCTCGACGGCGTCGGCCCGGACGACCTCGCCATCGCGCCGCTGGTGACGCGGGCGCACGATCCCGCCGTGACCGAGGTGATCCTCGCCCTCAATGCCACGGTCGACGGCCAGACGACGGCCCACTACGTCACCGACCTGCTCGGCGACGCCGGCGTGAAGGTCACCGGCCTCGCCCACGGCGTCCCGGTCGGCGGCGAGCTCGACTATCTGGACGAAGGCACGCTCACCACCGCGATCCGCAGCCGCACCAGCATGGGATGAGGGCGCCAGCGGCATCCGCCGCTTCACCTCTCCCCGGCGGGGAGAGGTCG
>NZ_NPEX01000627.1 GCF_003258865.1 Rhodoplanes roseus
GAGGCAAAGCTGTTCGAGGACGGCCTCGCCGCCCAGGCCGCCCCGGCTCCGAAAACTCCGCCGATCGGCGGAGTTTCCCCGGCCGCCGCGACCGGCACGCTCGCCGAGCGCATCGTCGCCGCCATGGAGCGCCGGGGCTGCACGATCGACCGCGGGCCGGGAGAGGTGAACATCGTCTACGTCGAGGGCATCGACCCGGACGGGACGCCGAACGCCAATCGCCCGAACGGCTTCGACGACGTGCGCTTCATCATCTTGTTCCAGGACGGCATTCCGGTGATCGCCGACCCTGGCGCCTGGGAAGCGACCACCGAGCCGGGCAAGCTCTATACCGAGCGGCCCTTGAGCAAGCTCGGCGCGGCCCGCATCCCGCACGGGCAGCAGCGGTGCTGGCAGGTCGGCACCCACCACCCCGGCAAGGCGTCGGCGCACGAGGCGCTGGTCCAGACCGGCGCCGAGATCACCGTGTGCCGCGACGGGAACCGCGACTATCGCCGCGACGGCGACGCGACCGAGACGGGCTGGTTCGGGATCAACCAGCACCACGGCTACGACTATCCGCGCAACGACATCAAGGGTGCCTCGGCCGGCTGCCTGGTGGGCCGTACGACCGCCGGCCACCGGGAGTTCATGGCGCTGGTGAAGCGCGACCCCCGCTGGCGCGCCGATCCGAAGTTCGTCTTCCGCACCACCGTCCTGCCCGCCGCCGAGGTGCCCGCGACTGCAGTCG
>NZ_NPEX01000628.1 GCF_003258865.1 Rhodoplanes roseus
GCCGGGGTCGGCTCGGGCGCCGCGGCCGAAAGGGCGGACGCCGACACCGGAAGCGCCGCGTCCGGGTCGAGGGCCTGCAGCGGCTCGGGCGGATCGACCGGGCCGAAATCCGGCGGCGGCGGAACATCGACGGTCCGCCGGCGGCTGCGGCGCGGCTCGATCGGGCGCTCCGGCGCGTCGAAGCCGGCACTCGGAACCGGCAGGTTCTCCGGGCTGATCTCGTCGGGCGCGGCCGGGCTCGTCGCCTCGGTCGGGGCCGACAGGTGGTCGGTCTCGGTCACCGGGCCGGACAGCTCGGGCTGTTCGCCGGTCGGGATGTCCTCGCCGAGCCGCGGGCCGCCGAAATCCGCGATCGCCTCGGCGACCTCCGGCTCGAGCAGGTCGAAGCCGCCCTCCGGATCGCCGAACTGACCCGGCGTTCCGTCCTGACGACGGTTGCGGCGGCCACCGCGGCGGCCGCGCCGACGACGGCGCCGCGCATTGGCGTCGCCGTTCTCTCCGCCTTCGCCGCCTTCGCCGTCGGCCGCCTCGCGTCGGGGCGGGCCATCGGGGCCTGCGTCGCTGCCGTCCTGGTCCTCGAACGAGACCTCGACGTCGCCGTCGGGCGCGCCTTCGCTGCCGGGCGCGCGTGCGGCCACCGGGGCGCGCTCGCTCCGTTCGCCGCGCCGATCTCGGCACCGGCTCGGGCGCGCTGCTGCTCGCGCTCCTCTCCGAACTCCCGGACGCGCT
>NZ_NPEX01000062.1:0-20600 GCF_003258865.1 Rhodoplanes roseus
GCGAGCGCCCGGCAGGAGGCGATCCGCGAACGGTCCGATGTTGAGACGATTCTTTGCGATTGGTTCGGCTCGGCGCCAGCCGGGGCGTTCATCACTGCCGCGGACCTCGTCGGCCTGCTGCAGGAGAGGCTAGGCCGCACCAACGGCTACGCCCCGGCGATGCGCCGGCTCGGTTTCTACGACGCGTCGCACCGGATTCCGCCGGAGATGACACCACGGGCCATCTGGCGGCGGGGCGGGGCGCCAACTCACCGGTACCTTCCCGGCCACGATGCGATCGGCCGGAAAATTCCGCATCTGCCTCCGCAGTTGTCTCCTTTGCCAGGGCGCGCACCCCTAGACGAATAATTGAGGACCCCGGCCATTTTCCGGGGTCTTTTTTTGTAACCCGTAACCGCGGGCCAGAAGCGGCCGATTACATCTAAGTCATTGATCTGACGATATTGTAATCGATGTAACCATGTAACCAACGACTCTCTTAGAGGACAAATAGAAGAGCCGAACGACATATTGCGGAGCGTAGCGGTACGTTGTGGTGCCGCTCGTCCTATGTGGAAGTGCCCTGGTTACGGTTACAGCGGTTACGTGGTTACGGCGGAAATTCCCGCGGAATATTCGAATTTTTTGGCGGGCCAGCGGTGCCCCTGGCGAACGCCCCATGAAGCGCGGCTGCCAAGTCGACGAACGCAGATAGGTCGCACCGAGTCAGTTTCGGTACAGATCTCGGCGGTAGCGTCGCCGCCATGGACCTGAAACGAATCTTTCGACGCACCGAGGTGAAAGCCCTCGACACGAGTCTGCTAGAGCTTCTCGGCGGCACCGCCGGAGCGACCTCCGCAGGCGTGCCGATCTCGCCGGCAGGGGCTCTTCGTGTGCCGGCGGTCGCATGCGCGGTGCGTGTGATTGCCGAAGCCGTCGCAACGCTGCCGCTCGTGGTCTCGCGCGTCGCGCCGGATGGAAGTCGCGCACCGGTCCTTGATCATGTCGCGGCGAAGTTGCTCGGCGGCGACGTTTGCCCGTGGGCGTCCGCTAGTGACTTCCTGCTCGCGATGACCGCGGACGCGCTGCTTCACGATGACGGCGGCCTTGCGGTCGTTACGCGTGTCAGCGGCGAACCGCGCGAGCTGATTCGTTATCGACCGGGTGTGGTGTCGGTCGCGTACGACGTGAACACCGACGAGCCGACCTATTCGATCAGCGGAGCGCCGCTCGATCCGGCCGATGTCATTCAGCTCCGCTCGCCGCTCGGTCGCGCTCCGGTGTCGCTCGCGCGTGAAGCCATCGGACTCGCGCTCGCGCTTGAGCAGCACGGCGCGCGGCTCTTCGGCAACGGCGCCCGACCGTCTGGAGTGCTGTCGCTCGATCCGAAGGTGCGGTACTCGCCGGAGACCGTCGCGAACATGCGGGCTGCGTGGCTCGCCGCGCACGGTGGCGCCAAGAGCGGCGGCACCGCCATCGTTCAGGGCAGCTACAGCCCGATCGCCCTAACGTCTGTCGATGCCCAATTCCACGAACTGCGGCAATTCCAGATCCTGGAGATCGCCCGCGCGTTCCGAGTACCGCCGAGCATGCTGTTCGACTTGGCGCGTGCGACATGGAGCAACATGGAGCAGTTGAGCCGCGAGTTTCTCGTGTACTCATTAGGCCCTTGGCTTCGTGCGTGGGAAGGCGCGTTGCGCCGCGCGCTCCTGACCGATGAAGAGCGCGCCGCCGGCCTGACGATATCATTCGAGACTGACGACCTGACAGCGGCGGACATCAGCGCGCGAGCTGTCGCATATTCGAGTCTGATTAGTTCGCGTGTCCTCAACCCGAACGAAGCGCGCAGGTGGGAAGGCCTCCCGCCGTACGCTGGTGGCGAGGCCTTCATCAATCCGAATATTGCGACGTCAACGGCGGGGGTGCAGTCATGACCAATCGTTTCGAGGTCAAGGCGTCGCTTGCCGTTGACGACGCCGGCACTATTGCCGGGCTCGCGTGGCCGTTTGGAACGCCCGATCGCGTCGGCGACATGATCGAGCCCGGCGCGTTCAAAGGCGCATCGGCTCCGCTGCCGATGCTGGCGTTCCACAATCCGTCCGCGCCGGTGGGAACGTGGAACAGCATCACGGAGAAAGCGGACGGTCTGCACGTTAGCGGTCGGCTTCTGGTCGATGACGTGGAGCGAGCGCGGGAAGTTCGTGCGTTGGTGCGAGCCGGTGCAATTACGGGCCTGTCGATCGGTTTCTCGACTCGCAAGGCTATCACCCGCAAGGGCGGCGGTCGGACGATCAAGTCGCTCGATTTGGTGGAAATCTCTCTGGTCACAATCCCAATGCACCCCGGCGCTCGCGTGTCTGGAGTGAAGTCTGCCGAGGCCGCTATCGCGCTTGCCGAGGCGATCAACCGGGCCGCGGCGGCCCTCAAGGTGAGGAACTGAAAAATGGAGAACTACAACCCCGCAAAGCTCATCGAGTTGAAGAGCGACGACGGCACTGGCGATGATCCAAACGCCATCGTCACCAAGGCGCTGGACGATCTGCGCACCACGGTCGACGAGCGACTCAACGCGGTCGAAGCGAAGGCGGCCGACTTCGACAAGCACGGCAAGCGCCTCGACAACCTTGAAACCAAGATCGCGCGTCCGGCTGTGAGCAAGGGCAAGGTCGACGACGAACAGGGAGCATTCGAGAAAAAGGCGTTCGGCATCTTCTTGCGTAAGGGCCATCAGGCGCTCGGCGCTGACGAGGTCAAGAGCCTCCGTGTGGCCGACGATTCGTCGGGTGGCTATCTCGCGCCGGCCCAGTTCGTCGCCGAGGTGGACAAGAACATCGTCCAATTCTCGCCCATCCGCGAGGCTGCCCGCGTTGGTTCCACGGCGAGCGGAAGCGTTCTTCTGCCGAAGCGCACCGGGCGGCCCACTGCATCGTGGGTCGGTGAGACCGAGGCGCGGTCGAGCACCGAGTCGGCCTACGGGCAGACCGAGATCCCGATCGATGAGATCACTTGCTTCGTCGATGTCAGTAACCGCCTGCTCGAAGACTCTGCAGTAAATATCGAGGCGGAGGTCGGGCTTGACCTTGCGGAAGAGTTCGGCCGGGCTGAGGGTGAAGCCTTCGTCACCGGAAACGGTGCGAAGAAGCCGCTCGGCATTCTGAACGACCCCGGCCTATCTTACACGCCCGGTGGTGACGCAGCTCTTATCAAGGCCGATGGCCTGATCGATCTGTACTACGCCCTCGCACCCTTCTATCGAACTCGTGGCGTGTGGATGTGCAACGGCAAGACTCTTGCGACGCTCCGGAAGCTCAAAGATGGGCAGGGAAACTATCTTTGGCAGCCGGGCCTTGCCGGTGGTCAGCCCGATACGATCCTTGGTCGACCCGTTGTCGAGGCTGTCGACATGCCGGACATCGCCGCGAATGCATTTCCGGTCCTGTTTGGCGACTTCGCGTCAGGCTTCCGGGTCTACGACCGGGTCGCGTTCAGTCTCATTCGCGACAACCTGACTCAGGCAACGCTCGGTATCACGCGCTTTCACGCCCGGCGTCGCGTCGGCGCCCGCGTTACGCGGTCCGAGGCCATCCGTAAGCTCAAGATCGCGACGGCCTAAGGGGAGGATCAGAACATGCGTGACCATGCCCATAACATCCTTGCGAAGCGGGTTCTATCGCCCGCTTCGGTAAGCGACAACACCGCTCAGGTTGGTCAGATCATCGACCGCCTCGGTTTCGAATCGTTGACGTACATCATCAGCACCGGTTCGATTGCCGATGCCGACGCGACTTTCGCGGTGCTGCTCGAAGAGAGCGATACCGCGAACATGGCGGGCGCGGTGGCCGTCGCCGACGCCGACATGATCAGTCAGACAGCCGGTACGGCGCCCGAGACGGCCGCGGGCTTCCTGTTCGACGCTGACGATCAGGTCCGGAAGCTCGGCTACATCGGCAACAAGCGGTACACGCGCCTGACGATCACCCCGACCGGCAATGCCAGCGCTGCGCTGTTGTCGTCCGTGGCGATCCTCGCGCGTCCGGAGAACTCACCGGTGACGCAGGTCGCGGCGTAGCAGGAATAGAGGTCGCGCGATCCGGCCTCTAACTCCCGAAGCTGGGTGGCACCAGCAGATCGTTGTCAGCAACTTGACTCGGGGCGAGATGCCCCGAGTCCCTTTCCGAGGAAAAGCCAATGAGCGATCCCGTCGTATTGATTCTATCGAGCACCGGCTACCGCGGCGGCAACGGCCTCCCGGCGCCGATCCTCGTTGGTCGATATAAGAGTTGCGTCACCTACGAGGGCGCGGACCTCACTGGTTCCTGGACAGAGATCACGTTTCCCGCGCCGTTCAGCAAGGGAGACGGTGACGTTCTGACGATCTATGGCCGAATGGGCGTATTGGTTTACGTTGGCGAGACGACGCCGGCCGTCGGCAGTATGGCCGCATGGCAAACAATAGCGGATCTGCCACTCCAATTGGGCGTCTTCGCCGGGGATCGCGTGTTCATCCGCAATTACATGAGGCCGTGATCATGCCTGTTCGCGCTCCCCGAATCTGCTCGTGCGGTCGTGTCGTCGCCAGTGGTGCGACGTGTTCGTGTACGCGCATCAGGAAGGCAGAGTCCGACGCATGCCGCCCCAATGCGTCCGCGCGTGGGTACGATGGCGTGTGGCGCGCAGAGGCGAAGGCGTTCCTTCGCGCGAACCCGACGTGCAAGCGGTGCGGTGCGCCGGCAACGCTGGTCGACCACTTGATTCCTCACCGTGGCGTGTCGCGGCTCTTCTGGAACAGGTCGAATTGGCAGCCCCTATGCACCACATGCCACAGCCGGGCGAAGCAGGCGGCCGAGAAGCGGCGCGCATGGGCCGTCAACGGAGCGCCGGAGGGCACCCCCGGGGGTGGTCGCGGACTTGCGCCCGGGGGCAGCCGACCGGTGGGGGTCCACAGCTCGATAAATCGCCGAAATGAAGTTTTTGGTTGCGAGGTGCTGCGATGACGGCCGCGAACCTGCCGACACTGGCCGACCTGAAGGCGCAACTCAACATCACGGATGACGCCGACGACACGCTTTTGACCCGCGTGCTCGGCGCGGCGGTCGGGTACGTGGCGAAGCTCTGCCCCGACAGCTTCGCCGACACGGCCACGGTGCCGGAACCGGTAAAGCACGCGACGCTCATGCACGCCGCAGCACTCTACGAGAACCGCGAAGCCGCAACCTACGGCACCGGCGCCATGGAAACGGCTCCCCTCGGCTTCGACGACCTCATCGGGCCTTACCGTGGGTGGGCCTTTTGATGGCGAACGAGGGAACCCGGGAACGGTTGCGGAAGCGCCTGGAGGCGATCCCGAAGGCGGTGCGCGAGGCGGTCGGGCCGTCGCTTCTCGCCGCCGCGGACGACATGGCGGATGCGATGCGGCACCTCGCACCGCGGGACACGGGCGCTCTGATCGAATCGATCGAGGTCACCGGACCCGGTGAGTCGACACCGGCTTACTCGCAGCCGGGCGGCGCCCACGTGGTTCCGGAGAATGCAGCCGCGATCACGGCCGGGAACACCGCGGTTCGGTACGCGCATCTCGTTGAATACGGCACTACCTCGGCTCCGGCACAGGCGTTCTTCTGGCCAGCGTACCGGCTCTATCGAGCGAAGGTGAAACGGAAGATCGGTCGTGCAATCAGCAAGGCCGTGAAGAGTACCAAGGGAGAATGACATGTCGAATCTCACTTTGACCATCAATGGCGATCTCGTCGAGTTGACGCCGACTCTGGAGGCGGGGCTCGCGCTGAGCGACAAATACAACGGACTGATTCCGGTCGTCGAAAGGTTGAACTTCGGGCAGATCGAGGTTGCAATCGACGTACTGTATTGGGCATTGCCCCTCTCTCGCCAGGAGCGGTTTACGACGCTTCCGGGTCGGCAGGTAGAGGCCGCCGCGGCGAAGGTTCTCGGCGGTGCTTTCCGAATTGCTCCGTCGAGCTTCTCGATCACGAGAGAGAAGGCTCAGGAGCTGTCCGACATCGTCCAGGACCTGGGCATGACCGCCGTGGTTCCGACGCTGGTCCGGTTCACAATCGCCCTAATGAATGGCGGCAAAGTCAAGGAGTCGATCGCGGAAGCGATCGAACCGGCCCATGTCTGACGGCCTGGCTGTGCAGCTTCAGACGGCGGTTGTTGCGCGGCTTCGTGCCGCGCCGGCCGTCGTCGCGCTATGCCCAGCCGACCAAATTGTTGACCGCAGCTCTCGGCCGGAGACGGACGTTCTCGTGGTCGTGGGCGAGGATCAGATTGTCCGCGAGGATGTGACCCTCGCGGACAACTATATGCACGCCTTCATCACGTTGCATCTGTGGCACAAGGCCGAAGACCTCCGACTGGTCAAGAACCTCGCCGACGCCGTGCGGAGCGCGTTGCGATCGGGGGTGACGATCGGCGGTGGTGAGGTTTCGCAGTGGCGTTTTCAGGGCTCGCGATTCCTCCGTGATCCGGGCGGAGAGTACGCGCACGCCGTGGTCACGTTCGAGTCGTTGATCGCGGAGGCGGTGTCATGAAGGCGGGGACACTTGATCGGACGATCACCGTCGAAGGTGTGACGACGGCGCCGAGCAGCACGGGCGCGGTCGCCGAGACGTGGTCCACGTTCGCCACTCTCCGGGCGCAGATGGTCCAGGCGTCCACAGAGGAATTTCAACGCGCGTACGGCGCCAGCACCGAGACGGCGATCGTGTTCCGGACTCGGTACGTTGAGGGGGTCACGCTCGCGCATCGCGTCGTGTACGGCGGCGAGGTTCACAACATGAAAGAGATCAAGGAAATCGGGCGGCGCCGCGGACTCGAGCTGCGGTGCGAGCGGGTAGGTGTGTGATGGCCCGCGGTCGGAAGCCCACATTGAAGCCGGTCGACGGCGCGTTGCGGCGTGTGCCGGTGGCGCCGCGCAATCTGACTGATGAAGCGAAGGCAGAATGGCGCCGGGTCGCACCGGACCTCGTTCGTCGGAAGGTGCTGACGGTCGACAATCTGTCTCTGCTTGAGTCGTACGCAATGGCCATCGGGATGGTGAAGATCAGCGCAGACACGCTGCGGGTCGAAGGGCACGCAGTGCCGACCGCCAAAGGCGGCATGCAGCGACATCCGGCCGTGCAGACGATGCGCGAGTTTATGTGCGAGGGCCGGCGCTTGGCCGCGGAACTCGGCTTGACCCCGACCAGTCGGAACAAGGTCGGGGCACCCACGGAGGATCAGGACGATGATCTTGCCGACCTGGGTGTTTGACAACTCACCGATACCTGACCCTCTCGGTTACGGCGAGCGTGCAGTGCGTGCCCTCCGGGCGCTGCGGCATCCGAAGTCGCGCCTTGCAAAGAGGGCGTTCACTCTCGATCCGTGGCAGGAGCGGATTGTCCGCCGAGTCTACGGTCCGTGTCATCCTGACGGACGGCGCATTGTGCGGAACGTCGTGATGCTCCTACCGCGCGGCAACCGCAAGACGTCGCTCGGCGCTGGGTTGGCCTTGCTGCATACTATTGGCCCCGAGAAGATTCCTGGTGGTCAAGTCGTGTGCGCGGCATCGGACCGCGAGCAGGCGCGAATTGCTTTCGACGAGGCGGCCGGCATCATCCGCGAGGATCCCCGCATTGCCTCGCGGGTCCACATGCTCGATTCGCAGCATCGATTTCGTCACGTCGCGAGCGGCGCAGAGATGCGGGCCATCTCGTGTGACGCGGCGCGTGCGCACGGCGGCACACCTAATTTCGCTCTAGTCGACGAGCTGCACGCGTGGCTGAAACGCGACCTTTGGGACGTGATCCGAACTGGACTTGTGAAGGTGCCGGGGTCGCTGATGGTCGTGATCACGACGGCCGGCCGTGGGCAAGAGAACGTCGCGCACGATATCGTTGACTACGCGCGCAAGGTAGCACGCGGAGAGATCGACGATCCGGCGACGCTGCCGATCTTGTTCGAAGCGCCTCGCGAATGTGACTGGCGAGACGAGGCTGTTTGGCGGGCTGTAAATCCGGGCCTGTCGCACGGCTATCCCGACATTGAGGGTCTTCGCCAGCTTGCGCGCGAGGCGGAGAGTCGGCCGGCGGACCGTGAGGCGTTCCGGCAACTTCATCTCAATATTTGGCTCGATCACTCGGCGGACCCGTTCGTCGATATGATCGTGTACGACGATGGGGCGGCACCGGTCGATCTTGACGCCCTCCGGAACGAACCGTGTTGGCTCGCGGTCGATCTGTCGAGCAACAGTGATCTGACTGTGATCGTGGCGTGCTGGCGCGACGGAGCCGGCGGCTACATTGTACACCCGTGGTTCTTCTGCCCGGAAGACAACCTTCGCGCTCGCGCGGATCGTGACAACATTCCTTATCCGATATGGGCGGACGAAGGACACATCATTCCGACGTCCGGGAACGTCGTCGATTTCCGAGCAGTCGAGGACACGATTCGTGATCTCTGCGCCGAGTACCACGTGCGTGAGGTCGCATTCGATCCGCACCTCGCGCGCAACATGCTAAACAACCTGCTAGACGACGGATATCCCGCGGTTGAGATGCGGCAAGGCTGGATCACGATGGCGCCGGCTATCAAAGAGCTGGAGCGCGCGATAGTTGGTCGGACGTTCCGGCACGGTGGCCATCCGGTGTTGCGGTGGAACTTCAGCAACGTCGCGGTCGAGACGGATAAGGCCGGCAATCGGATGTTCCACAAGGGGAAGAGCCGCGACCGAATCGACGGCGCAGTTGCTGCGGCTATGGCCGTTGGGCGCGCGAGCGCTGGCGAGGGTGGCAGCTTATTTGAATCGGCGGACTTCGATCCCGCCATGTTCGTGATGTAGGGGAGAACCGCCATGGCTGACGACACCGAACGTCTGATTGTGCTACTCGAAGCCAAGATCGATCAGTTCGAGAAGAACCTCGCGAAGGCGTCGCGCTCTGCCGATCAGGGATTCGGCGGGATTGAGAAGCGGGCCGCGAAGGCTGCGGACACGATCTCGGCGAATCTCGGCAAGGCGGCTGAGGGCGTGACCGGGGTGTTCAAAGGCTTCGGGTCGAACTTTCTCGGTGCCGCCGGAATATCCGGACTCGGTCTGTCGGCGTTGCTGGCGACGGCGATCAAGATCAACGGGGAACTGGCGAAGCTTCCCGGGCTCGCGCGGACCGCTGGGATCTCTACCGACCGGCTCCAGGAAGTGAAGTTCGCCGGAGCATTGAAGGGGGTCGACAATGAGGCATTCGTAACGTCGCTCGGCGAGTCAACGAAGTTGCTCGATGAGGCACAGCGGAACGTCAACAGCCTGTCGCGCCTGTTCAATGCGAACGGGCTCAGCATCCGTGATCAGAACGGACAACTGATCAAATTCGATCAGCTCTTGGAGATCGCCGCGAAGCTGATGGTAAACACGCGAACCGAGCAGGAGAAAATCAAAATCGCCGAGATGTTGGGTCTGTCGCGCGAGTGGATCGGTGCGCTGCGTAACGGTCCTGAGGTGTTCCGGAAGTCGGCGGAAGGCGCACACGATGCGGGAGCTGTGATCGACTCGCAGATCCTGGATAAGGCGAAGACATTCGAACGGCAGTGGGGCGAAGCCGTCGTGAAGTTCAAGGCTGGCTTCACCTCGGCACTGGTCGACTTGGCAGATGCGTTCGGGGACTTTTGGGAGAAGCTTATCGTGGATGTTCCAGGAGCAGGATTCATCCGTGACAAGTTGCGCGAGTGGGCCGGCGGTCTGGACGGCATGTCCCTTCCCGAGTTGCGGGAGACATTGAAGCGCTCTGTGGAACAAGGGCTCGGGGACATTGAGGTTGCCCGGATTCAGGCCGAGATCGACCGGCGGACGAAGAGCAATCCGCTCACAGTCACGGTCACCCCGGAGGTGGCGGGCGACAACAAGTCCACGGTTGTGCCGCAGGATAAGCAGGATAACCCCTTCCGGAGCGCGGTGTTCGAAGCGCAGAAGCGCATTGCAGCGACCGACGCCGAGACGCGATCAATCGGCCTGAACAGCGAAGCGCGCGAGCGGGCGAAGCTTGTGGCCGATCTGGAATCCGCCGCGAAGAAGGCGAACACCGAGGCGGGATTCCAGAACGCGACTGTGACCGACGAACAGCGGGTGAAAATCAACGAGCTGGCCGACGCCATGGAAGCCGCAGCCCGGAAGCAGCGACAGGCCCACGCTCAACTTTTGCAGTTCGCAGTGGACGGTCGCGACTTTACGAAGTCCTTCGATCAGGTCGCGGTCTCCGCGTTCAGCGGGTTTGAGAGCGCAATCGCGTCTGTCGTGACCGGCACGAACGACGCGAAAGCCGCCTTCAGCAACATGGCGACGTCCATATTGGCCGACCTCGCGAAGATGATTATCCGGATGCAGATCACGGCGCCGCTTGCCCAAGCGCTTGGGGGCGTGATGACGGGGACCGGCTTTTCCGGCGGCGGCCTTGTCCAGGTTCCGAAGTTCGCGAGCGGTGGGGCGGTCAGCGGACCGGGTAGCAGCACTTCGGATTCGATCCCCGCGATGGTGTCCAATGGCGAATACATCGTCAACGCAGCGGCAAGCGCGAAGCATCGGGGGCTTCTGGAGGCGATCAACACCGGGAAGGTTTCCAGGTTCGCGGATGGTGGAGTCGTTCGTGGATCCTCGGCGTTCAACGCACAGACGATCGCGTCTCCGGCTCTCCAAATCAACAGCGTCGTGAACAACAACACCGGTGGGTTTGCCACGGTCGAGCAGCGGACGGGCAGCGACGGTTTCACGATCGAAACAGTCGTGAACCTCGTCAACGCGGGCATCGCCGATCAGACATCGCGCGGTCGCGGGCCGCTGTCTGGCGTGGTCAAGCGGCAAAATAGATTGAGAGGGTAGGGCGTAGATGTAGACAGTAAACACGGCTGTTTACTGTCTACGTAGAAGTACGTAGTCTAACGAATGGTGTTCGCGCACCAGAAAGGTACGATCGTCCTCGTGAGTGAAGAGGGGGACGAACTACCATGTTCATGCAGATTTCGGTGCCGGCTCTGCCGGGTGCTGCCTTCGAAGACCGGCAAGCCTTGATCGACCACTTCCACACCGATGCGGAGATCGAGCGCGCTCTTGCGGCCTACGCAGCGGACGGGTGCGAACCGGCCCTGTGGGAAGACCTGGGGCGGCTCGGCTTCGACCGCGACGAGATCGCGGCGCTTGCGGCGGCGCCGGGGAAGCGGCCGGCGCGGTGCTATATATCTGCTCTTGACGGATAGTTGGTACCCGATATTCTCCCCTTGCGCCTGCTGATCGT
This sequence comes from Rhodoplanes roseus, assembly GCF_003258865.1. Taxonomy (GTDB): domain Bacteria; phylum Pseudomonadota; class Alphaproteobacteria; order Rhizobiales; family Xanthobacteraceae; genus Rhodoplanes; species Rhodoplanes roseus. The sequence continues at coordinate 11,253 of NZ_NPEX01000062.1, forward strand.
ACTATCGAGCGTAGGGCGCTATCGCCGGGCCGAGTTCGCCGACAGTCTGCCCCGCGAGCCGCATGGCAACGCAACGGATTGGCAATCCCCAATCTAATTGCGCCATGGAGGCGACTACATGACCACTCTCCAGTCTTCGAAATACAATCCATCTCGCGGCGGGCGGGCGCCTAACGACCTTCATGCAGGGTTCGATGACGCTGTACAGGCTGTTCTTGCGTGGGATAACGGGCAGCCGGAACCCGCTGTTGAAATCCGCGGCAGCGATATCTCCGTTAGAGAGATCTGTGGGTTGCTGTGGAACTGCACCGACTTTCTGCCCGCTGCCGTGTGCGCCGATCTCAACGAAATGGACGACGAATTTCCGCTGCGTGGTGCGAGCTATGCTCGCGGCGCACGATGCCTGAAGGCAATCATCTCGACGACCTAGGGCCGTTAGAGAGTGGCGAATCAACTTTCAGCGGGCCGTTAAGGCGGCCCGCTTCATCTTTCTCGTAATTCCGGGAGGGGCACAATGGAGATAAATGAAGGGGCAAAATCTCCCGGTGTTCTCGGGGAATTTGCTCGCATAATAAGAGAGCAGCTCGGCGATGACAACGACTTGTTGAAGCAGTGCATTTCTGACTTGCACAGCTATGAACGGCAAGCGCACCGAAACCATTTTGAAGCGAGAATGGAGTACATAAAACAACGAAACGCCATTGCGCAAAACCAATTCAATGGATTAAAGGACTATGGATTACAAACTCTGCGTTGGTTGTTTTTGCTCAATGCTGGTGCCATTGGTGTAATACTTGCGTACACTGGAAAGCTGGCAGTGGCATCTACTGGATTGTTGACCGTGTCGTTAATTCCGTTCGCGGCTGGGTGTATCTGCGTGGTGATGGCTGGATTGTTCGGGTTTCTGAACTTCTCTTATTTTGATGCTGCTCAGCCCTCGCCGGAACAACTGCATTTGTTTATGGACCCGGAATCCAAGAAGTGGCCAGCAGCGCGCTTTCAGAGTGAGCATGAAACCGGAGTCGAGTTTCATAAGCGTTTCGGGTGGCGAATTCGTTGGACTCGTATAGCAGCGATCGTTTCTGGGTTGTTCGCTTGTTTGTTATTCATTGTGGGCGTAGGGCTCGTATGCTGGGTAGTGTCGTGGGCGGTGGGGGAGCCTCCGAAAGTTCCCTAAGGCGCACAAAGGGGCGATTTCTCCCTCACCCCCGGGTAAGTCTCTGATCTGGCTCGGAAGGTGACTTCGTCACCGCCCACCACGCCACATGCGCTGTGCGTCGCGCAGTGCGTCGGATGGGTGAAGCCGCAGGCGATTCCCATCAAGCCCGGGCGTGGGAGCGATGGGTACCGCCTGCGGCCACCCATCCTACGGCCTACGCTCGCTGCCGCTCGACCAGGTAGCGGACCGCGAGCGCGATGTGGCGGGGGATCGGCTTGTCCTTGCGGTATCCGGCGACGAGCCGGCGGGACACTTCGAGTTGCGCCGCCATGCCGTCCAGCGTCATGTCGAGATCATCCATCGCCCGGCGGAAGTCGGCATTGTCGAAGGCGATCGGTGGCAACTGGTCGAGCCAGATCGCCGAGAAGTCCAGCCCCCCGTCCCACTCGATCGCATCGCCGTGCGCACTGACGCGCAGCGTGCCGAACAGCGCATCGTCGGTTCGGAGCGGAATGTAGATGCGGCGGCTGTCCAGCGCCGGGGCCAGATCGACGGTCCTGGTCTCGCCCGAGCGCCACGTCACCGCGACCTTGCGGCCGTCGAGCGGCGTCGCGGCGGCGATCCGCGGAAGGGCGGGGCCGACCCGGACGACCTCATCGTTCGTTGAGGCGCTTCCATTCATGCTCCAGCGTCTCCCTGTTCTTGGTCGCTCAGTCGAGGGCAACGGCGAGGCTGCGGCGGTCGATCGAGCCGGCCACGACCGAGAGGTCGGAGAGGCGGATCAGCGCCTCGTGGTCCGGCGTTACGATGTGGAAGTGGGGCGGGTTGTGATCGTCCGCGAACATGCGGATCAGCACGTTTCCGAGTGTCGCCAGCGTCGGCATGTCCCGGCTCCCCATCCGGTCATCCGAATTTAGTGCACCCAATGCACTATGTCTAGCGATCGAGTGCACGTGCTGCACTGATATCCGGATTGCGCTGCTCCGCCCGGGCCGGCGCCTCGGCCGCATCCTTCGAGGCCCGGCTTCGCCGGGCGCCTCGGGATGAGGGGCGAGGTGGGACGCCGGGTCGAGGTCGAAGACGATCGCCGACGGGGCGGCCCAGGCCTCATTACTCCGCCGCCGGCTACGTCTCCTCCGTGATCGCATCGACCCGGTCGGGGTAGAAGGCGAGGTGGTTCTGGATCGGGGCGACGGCCTCGTAGGGGGACTCGTAGCTCCACACCGCGTTGGTCGAGCGGGGGCCGCCGGCCGGGATGCTGAAATAGCTGCAGTCGCCCTTGTAGGGGCAGTAGGTGGCGTGGTCGGTGCGGGTCAGCAGCGTCATGTCGACGTCCTGGCGCGGAACGTAGTGGACGGGCGGGTAGGCGGCCTCGCGCAGCGTCAGGGCCGCGCGGGTGTCGGCGATCACGCGGCCCGCGACCGTCACGACGATGCGTCCGGGGTGGGGCGTGATGGTGATGGGGTGGTCGGCTCCGGGCCGCTTCACGGCTCTCGCGGTCGCTGCCATGGCGGGTGCTCCTGTTCGGTTCGCCATGGTAACGCGGCCGGCCCGGCGGCGTGCCGGCGCGGCCGTGGGCCTCACCCGATTGTGCGTGCGGTGCGAGACGCGGCCGCGACGCTGCGTCGGGCCGGGCGGTGGTTCCCCTCGCCGCCGCCGGTGCGCTAGACTGAGCGGGCGCCGGGAACTTTCGGCCGGTCCGACTCTTACGCGAGATGCGCGTCGTCGGGCCGGGGCCCGGCGTCTGCCGGTGCGAACCGCAGTGTCGAATTCCGGGCCAGAACCAGACATCATGACCGACCGTCCCGCCGACCGGCTCGCCATCGCGGCCGCCCAGCTCAACCCGACCGTCGGCGACGTCGACGGCAACGCCGAGAAGGTGCGGCGCGCCCGCCGCGAGGCGGCCCAGCAGGGCGCCGATCTCGTCGCCTTCCCGGAGCTGTTTCTCGCCGGCTACCCGCCCGAGGATCTGGTGCTCAAGCCGGCCTTCCAGGCGACCTGCCGGGCCACCGTCGAGGCTTTGGCGCGGGAGACCGCGGACGGCGGCCCGGCCGTGCTGGTCGGTACCCCCTGGGCCGAGGACGGCAAGCTCCACAACGCCTATTGCCTGCTCGACGGCGGCCGCGTCGCCGCGGTGCGCTTCAAGGTGAACCTGCCGAACTACGGCGTGTTCGACGAGCGCCGCGTGTTCGCGCCGGGCGCACTGCCGGGTCCGGTGGACGTGCGCGGGGTGCGGCTCGGCGTGCCGGTCTGCGAGGACATCTGGACCGAGTGGGGCGCCTACGAGGACGTCGTCGAGTGCCTGGCCGAGACCGGCGCCGAGATCCTGCTGGTGCCGAACGGCTCGCCCTACAGCCGCGACAAGGGCGACCAGCGCCTCGCCGTCGCGGTGGCGCGCGTCACCGAGAGCGGCCTGCCGCTGATCTACGTGAACCAGGTGTGCGGCCAGGACGAGCTGGTGTTCGACGGCGCCTCCTTCGCCCTCAATGCCGACCGCTCGCTCGCCTTCCAGCTTCCGGCGTTCCGCGAGAGCGTCGTCACCACCGTGTGGGAGCGCGGCGCGTCCGGCTGGCGCTGCGCCGAGGGGCCGGTGGCGACGCTGGAGGAGGGGGACCGCGCCGACTACGCCGCCTGCGTGCTGGGCCTGCGCGACTATGTCGAGAAGAACCGCTTTCCCGGCATCGTGCTCGGCCTCTCGGGCGGCATCGACTCGGCGCTGTGCGCCGCCATGGCCGTGGACGCGCTCGGGCCCGAGCGGGTGCGCTGCGTGATGCTGCCCTATCGCTACACGGCCGACGTGTCGAAGACCGACGCCGCCGCGGTCGCCAAGGCGCTCGGCGTCAAATACGAGATCCTGCCGATCGCGCCGGCCGTGGAAGGGCTGGAGCAGGCGATCGCGCCGCTGTTCGGCAGCCTGCCGCGCGACGTGACCGAGGAGAACCTCCAGGCCCGCGCCCGCGGCGTCATCCTGATGGCGGTCTCCAACAAGTTCGGGCTGATGGTGGTCACCACCGGCAACAAGTCGGAGATGTCGGTCGGCTACGCCACGCTGTACGGCGACATGAACGGCGGCTTCAACCCGATCAAGGATCTCTACAAGACCGAGGTGTTCCGCCTCTCGGCGCTGCGCAACGCCTGGAAGCCCGAGGGCGCGCTCGGCCCCGACGGCCGGGTGATCCCGGAGAGCATCCTGACGCGGCCGCCGACCGCCGAGCTGCGCGAAAACCAGACCGACCAGGATTCGCTGCCGCCCTACGAGGCGCTCGACGCCGTGCTGGAACGCTTGGTCGAGCGCGAGGAGCCGATCGCCCGCATCGTCGCCGACGGCTTCGATCGCGACATGGTGGTGCGGGTCGAGCGCATGCTGAACCTCGCCGAGTACAAGCGTCGCCAGGCGGCCCCCGGCGTGAAGGTGACGCTGAAGAACTTCGGCCGCGACCGGCGCTATCCGATCACCAACCGGTTCCGCGACCCCGGCGTTCCGGTGCCGCCGCCCGAGAACGCCGCCCCGAAGGCGAACCGCCCGGCGGCGGCGAAGAGCACGGCGATGGATTTTTAGGCCGGGGTCGACGTCGTCCGGCCACGCGCGACATCCGCGTCGGACGACGACGATGGGCCGCGCCCCTCCGCAGGCTCAGGCGGAGGAGGCGCCGTGCTCGTCGTCGCTCTGATCGCGCGACTGCAGGGCGCGCCGCAGGCGCTCGTTCTCGCGCCGCAGGACCTCCATCTCGTCGCGGACCGGCGCCAGCACGGCCTGCAGCTCGGCTTCGGAAAAGCGCGGCGTAATGTGCTGCGGGCAGTTCCAGTCGAACGCCTCGACCGTGATCAGGACGAAGCGCTCGATGCGCCCTGGATAGTCCGGGACGGCCAGCAGCGGTCCGAGCGCCGGGTCGCTGTCGGGATCGACGATGCGCATGCGGCCGAAGATTTTGAGGCGCCGCCGATGCGCGTAGTCCATCAGGAACAGCGACACCCGGTCGTTGGCCGTGACGTTGCCCGTGGTGATGTACTGCCGGTTGCCGCGGAAATCCGCGAAGCCCAGCGTCGCGTCGCCGACGGGCCTCAGAAAGCCGGGCGGCCCGCCGCGGAACTGGACATAGGGCCAGCCGGTCTCGGAGACGCTGGCCAGATAGAAGCCGTCGCGCTCGGCGATGAACTCGCGCTCGACCTCGCCGAGGCTGTCCTGCCGGGGGCCCTCGTCCGCGCGTCGGCGTTCGCCGAGACGCGTCCACTGGGCCGCGCTGCCGTAGTGCGCCTGCGCAGCCGTCACCGACGGCGTCGAGGCGATCTCCAGATATCGTCGGCTCATGTGCGTGCCGTGACTCCGCCTGTGGCCGCGCCGGGCGCGCGGTGCCGCTTCAGGTCTGCAACGCCCAGTCCGCCGGCTGCCACCGCAACTGCCCCCGGTCGATGCAAAGCTCGGCGCCGGGATCCTTGCTCTGCCGGCCGACGACCAGCCCGCCCATGTGGTCCTCGTGCATATGCGTCACGATCACGGCGTCGATCTGGTCCGCAGGCCGATCGCGGCGAGCGCCAGCCGTAGCGCTCCGGTTATGGAAGCCGCGCGGACAGGCGCAGCGATGTCACCGCGGCTGTACGGGTCGAGCCGCGCTCGACCCCGGCCGTCGCACGACAGAGGTCGGCTAGCGGGCCTGGCCCGGCACGTAGGTGGGGCCGACACTGCGGATCTGGCCGGTGCGCGGCTCTTCGGTCGGCGAGGCGTCCGCGGAGGGTGCGGCGGCGCCGGCCGGGGCGGGGGTGCCCGGCTTGCGCTCGGTCCGGATCGGCCGGCCCTGCGCGTCGGTGCGGGGTTGCGCCATCGCCTTGGAGCGCTCCTCGGTGACGACGATGTCGCCGCGCTCGATGGTGTTGTCCTTCTGCACGCCCAGCGCGTCGGCCCAGCTCTGGCCGGGCTTGCGGCAGGTGCACGCCTGGTCGAGCGTGGTGCGATACTTGAAGGCGGTCGGCAGATCCCGGTAGGAGTGGCCGGCGAGCGACACGGCCTGGCCGACCTCCTCGCCCGGATTGCGGTGGGTGAAGAGCTGGACCTCGGCGGCCGGGCACAGGCGCTGGCAGGTCTGCTCGTCGTCGGCGAAGCGCGACTGGTTGGTCTGGAACGAGATCGGGAAATAGTAGCCGTCGCAGGTGCGCACGCACAGCGTCCGGAACGTCGAGGCCTGCAGGCCGTCGGGCGAGGGCAGGGCCGGATTGCTGCCGAACAGGCCACCGAACAGGCCGCGGTTCTGGCTCGCCGCCGCCTGGTACTGCGGCCCGCAATTGTTCTGGGCGAGCGCCGCGATCAGGGTCTGCTTCTGGCTCTCGAGCTCGCCGCCGCCCTGGACGCGCTGCATCTCGGCTTGCGACCGGGTGATGCGGTCGCGCGTCTCCTGGATCTGGCTGTTGAGCGGGCGGCACTCGGCCGGCTGGTTGCTGAACAGCGAGAACAGCGGGTTGCTCTCGCAGCCGAGCCGGCGCGCCTGGGCGATCATCCGGTCCAGATCGCTGGACTGGCGGGCGATGGCGTCCTCGTAGCGGCGGGCCTGGTCGTTGCGGGTCGGATCACCGCCCCGGTTGATCATGCCGAGCTGGTTCTCCAGCCGCGCGCAGACCGGGTTCTGGCCGTAACCCTGCTGCTGGGGATAGCCTTGCTGTTGCTGGGGGTAGCCCTGCTGCGGATAGGCCGGCGGCGGATAGCTCTGCGCCAGCGCCGTCCCCGTGGCGGCCGCCAGGACCACGAGACCCGCTCCGAGCCGGCGACGCCAGCCTGCCCCAGTGACCATTCCGCCCCTCGTGCTCGCAGCCGTCGACCGGCCTGTTTTCGAAGCGCGTTCAGCCAGGATGTCCCGGTTCGCACCGGACCGCGCGCCGCTTCCGAATCCGCGAAGAGAAGCGCTGGAATGGTGTCCAAAGTGTGGATCGGCGCCGTCCCGGACGGCAGCGTCGTCGGCCGCTCGGGAGGTGGACGGGGACGCTCAGGGTGCCGTCAGCGGGCGCATTCGATGGCGACGAAGTCGTCGCAGGTGGCGCCGCGGCAGCCGGCGACGCCGGGGGCCGAGCCGGTGATCTCGTCGCGCTCGACCTTGCGGAAGGATATCGCCTGCTTGAAGTCGCGCTGCTTGCACAGCGCCGTCGCCATGGCGGTGCCGCAGCGCGCCCCGGTCGCCAGGCACTGGTCGATGCCGTAGCTGTCGGCATTGCTGGTGAGGATGAAGATCCGCTTCTCGGCCTGTGCGGCCGACAGGCCGGCCAGAAGGCTCACGGCGAACATGACCAGGAACAGGGGCCGCATGGGCGTGCTCGATCCATTCTGAGGGCGACGGCACAGACGGCCGGTCGGACGCGGACCCGCCTGACGTGCATGCGCGGCTAAAATGCGACGGTATCTCTTAAGGGGCCGTTAACTCCCAAGGCAGCGCCGCGACCGTGGCGCCGGAGCCACAGGTCCGGCTACGCCGGGGCGGATTCCGGGCTATGCCGGAGCGGCCCAAGGGCCGCGCCGGCCGGCCCCCGGACGCCGGTTCCACGGCCCTTGACGGGACCGCCGCGCTTCACCATTGTGCCGGCCCATGAACGGCCATCACGCCCATATCGGCATTTGCCGGGGGATTATTCGCTAGCGGTCTCCGCTGGCTACGGCCGTCTTGTCCTCTTTCCAGACAAACAGACGCCGGGCCAGCGCGGGCCCGACTCGGGAGTCGGCCGCAGTGCGGCGCCGCATGGTGCGGCGTGAGACGACGCGCCGGGCGCCGGCGCGGCAGGGGACAGGTCATGGAACTGAGGCTGTACGACACGCTCTCGCGGGAGAAGCGGACCTTCGTCCCGCTCGATCCGGCGCGGGTGCGCATGTATGTGTGCGGTCCGACCGTCTACGACTTCGCCCATATCGGCAACGCCCGGCCCGTCATCGTCTTCGACGTGCTGTTCCGGCTGCTGCGTCACGTCTACGGCGACGACCACGTCACCTATGTCCGCAACATCACCGACGTCGACGACAAGATCAACGCGCGCGCCGCCGAGCGGAAGATCACGATCCGCGACCTGACCGAGCAGACCTATGCCGAGTTCAAGGCCGACGTCGCGGCGCTCGGCTGCCTGCCGCCGACGGTCGAGCCGCGCGCGACCGAGCACGTCGCCGAGATGCGCACCATCATCGAGAGGCTGATCGCCTCCGGCCACGCCTATGTGGCCGAGGACCACGTGCTGTTCTCGGTGCCGTCGATGCCGGGCTACGGCGCGCTGTCCAAGCGTCCGCTCGACGAGATGATCGCCGGCGCGCGCGTCGACGTCGCGCCCTACAAGCGCGACGCCATGGACTTCGTGCTGTGGAAGCCCTCGAAGCCGGGCGAGCCGGGCTGGCCGTCGCCCGCCGGCATCGCGGTCGAGGGCCGGCCGGGCTGGCACATCGAGTGCTCGGCGATGAGCTGGAAGCATCTCGGCGAGACCTTCGACATCCACGGCGGCGGCATCGACCTCGTGTTTCCGCACCACGAGAACGAGATCGCCCAGTCGTGCTGCGCCTTCGACACGAGCGTGATGGCCAACACCTGGATGCACAACGGCTTCCTGCAGGTGGAAGGCGAGAAGATGTCGAAGTCGCTCGGCAACTTCGTCACCATCCGCGAGGTGCTGAAGGACTGGCCGGGCGACGTGGCGCGGCTCGCGATGCTGTCGACCCATTATCGCCAGCCGATCAACTGGACCCTGAAGGGGCTCGAGGAGGCCCACAAGGCGCTCGCCTCGTTCTTCGACGCGGCCTCGGCCGACGCCGACCCGCGCCCGGCGCCGGCCGTGCTGGAGGCGCTCGCCGACGACCTCAACACCCCGATGGCGCTCGCCGCCATGCACGGGTTGAAGAACGCCGCCGGCCGAAAAGCGCTGGCCGGCACGCTCGCCTTCTTCGGCTTCCGCCCGGCCGAGCTGACCGCCTGGGAGGCCGCCCACGCTCCCGCGCCGCCGATCCCGGCCGAGCAGATCGAAGCCAAGGTCGCCGCCCGCATCGCCGCCCGCAAGGACAAGAACTGGGCCGAATCGGACCGCATCCGCGACGAGCTCCTGGCGCTCGGCATCGTGCTGAAGGATTCCAAGGACGGCACGACGTGGAGCGTGGCGCGATGAGCCCCGACGTCGTCGAGCGCTCGCCCCGACCGCCGGTTCCCTCTCCCCTCGCGGGAGAGGGTGCCCTTGCGAAG
>NZ_NPEX01000062.1:20610-27135 GCF_003258865.1 Rhodoplanes roseus
AACGCGGAGTTTGCGGAGGCCCCCCTCACCCGTCTCGCCGCTGCGCGGCTAGCCACCCTCTCCCACGAGGGGAGAGGGGTCGGCCGTACCCGCGGCTTTGCAGTGCCCATCACGACGTCCGCCACTGGCGATCTGATCAGCGTCCCGGGAGCCATCGCATGAGCGACGAGCAGGATCGTGACATGACCGAGGGCGAGCGCCGGCTGTGGCGGGTGCTGCGGACCAAGAAGTTCGGCAGCGCGAGATTCCGGCGCGGCGTGACGCTCGGGCCGTACCGGGCCGCGTTCGTGTGCGACGACGTGCCGATCGTGGTAGAGGTCGACGAGCCGGGGACGGGCGGCGAGGCGCGCGATCCGGAGCGCGACCAGTGGTTCTTCTGCCACGGCTACCGGGTGCTGCTGTTCCGCCCCGAGGACGTCGCCACCAGCCCGGACGGCGTGATCTCGATCATCGAGACCGAGATCCGCTCGGCGCCGAAAGGGGGGCCGCGGGCGGTCGGTGCCTCGAGCCGGGCGGAGGGCGCGTGATGGCGACGGCGCATCCCCAGTTCGCGCTGCGGCCGGTGCTGCCCGCCGACACGCCGCTGCTCGCCGACATCTTCCGCGCCAGCATCGGCGAGCTCGCGGCGGAGGACTACAGCGAGGCCCAGCAGGAGGCCTGGATGACGGCCGTCGAGGACGGGGCGGCGTTCGGCAAGCGGCTCGCCGACGCGCTGTCGCTGGTCGTGACGCTCAACGGCACGCCGGTCGGCTTCGTCGCGCTCGCCGGCGGCACCACCATCGATCTCCTCTACGTGCATCCGGGTGTCGCCGGGCTCGGCGCCGGCGCCATGCTGGTCGACGCGGTGGAGAAGCTCGCCGGGGCGCGCGGCGCCAAGGCCCTGGTGGTCGACGCCAGCGACAATGCGCGCGGCTTCTTCGAGAAGCGCGGCTATGTCCCGCAGCGGCGCAACACGGTTCTGCGCGGCGACGAGTGGCTCGCCACCACCACCATGGAAAAGGCCCTGGCCGGAAAGGCTCCGCCGTGAAACGCCCCGACACGCCGTTCCCGCGCCACTGGATTTATTACATTCTGATCAAGCTGCTGGTGCTGGCCGGCGGCGTCGCCTTCGTTCTGAAGTATCTCGGCTGGTGGTGAGCGCGGACGCGCTTCGCCCGGCCAGTCTCATTCGATCACGTCCGTTTTCAGCTTCCGGGTGACCTCGCATGACCGAACGCCTCTATCTGTTCGACACCACGCTGCGCGACGGCGCGCAGACCAACGGCGTCGATTTCACGCTGGCCGACAAGCTCACCATCGCCCGCATGCTGGCCGACCTCGGCATCGACTACATCGAGGGCGGCTATCCGGGCGCCAACCCGACCGACACCGAGCTGTTCGCGCAGGACCGCGGCGTCGGCGCGACCTTCACGGCCTTCGGCATGACGCGGCGGCCGGGTCGCTCCGCCTCCAACGATCCCGGCCTGGCGATGCTGCTCGACGCGCATGCCGACGCGATCTGCTTCGTGGCGAAGTCGTGGGACTATCACGTCCGCGTCGCGCTGGAGACGACGCCCGAGGAGAACCTCGCCTCGATCCGCGACAGCGTGAAGGCCGCGCTGTCGCGCGGCCGCGAGGTGCTGGTCGACTGCGAGCACTTCTTCGACGGCTACAAGGCCAATCCCGCTTATGCGCTCGCCTGTGCCGAGGCCGCCTACAAGGAAGGCGCCCGCTGGGTGGTGCTGTGCGACACCAACGGCGGCACGCTGCCCAACGAGATCGAGCGCATCGTCGGCGAGGTGGTCGAGACGGTGCCGGGTGAAAGGCTCGGCATCCATGCGCACAACGACACGGAGCACGGCGTCGCCAACTCGCTCGCCGCGGTGCGGGCCGGGGTGCGCCAGATCCAGGGCACGCTGAACGGCCTCGGCGAGCGCTGCGGCAACGCCAATCTGATGTCGCTGATCCCGACCCTCAAGCTCAAGCGGGAGTTTTCCGAACGCTTCGACATCGGCGTCTCGGACGCCGGGCTCGCCAGCCTGACGCGGGTCTCGCGAAGACTCGACGAGATGCTCAACCGCGCGCCGGACCGGCACGCGCCCTATGTCGGGCCGAGCGCCTTCGTCACCAAGGCCGGCATCCACGCCTCGGCGATCCTGAAGGATCCGGCGACCTACGAGCACGTCCGCCCCGAGTCGGTCGGCAACAAGCGCGACGTGCTGGTCTCCGACCAGGGCGGCAAGTCCAACGTGCTGGCCGAGCTCGCCCGCGTCGGGATCGCGGTCGACAAGGACGACCCGCGCATCGGCCGGCTGCTCGACGTGATGAAGGAGCGCGAGGCGATCGGCTACGCCTACGAGTCGGCGCCGGCGTCGTTCGAGCTCCTGGCGCGCCGGGTGCTCGGCGACGTGCCCGATTACGTCGAGGTGCTGAAGTTCGACGTGACGGTGGAGCACCGGATCAACGCGCTCGGCGAGCGCGTCACCGCGACGGTGGCGGTGGTCAAGGTGAAGGTCGGCGACGGCGAGCCGCTGATCTCGGCCGCCGAGGGCATCGGCCCGGTGCACGCGCTCGACCTCGCGCTGCGCAAGGATCTGGGCAAGTACCAGGACTACATCCGCGGCCTGAGCCTCACCGACTACCGGGTGCGTATCCTCAACGGAGGTACCGAGGCGGTGACCCGGGTGCTGATCGAGAGCCTCGACGAGAACGGCGACACCTGGACGACGGTGGGGGTTTCGCCCAATATCATCGACGCCTCGTTCCAGGCCCTGATGGACTCCATCGTCTACAAGCTGATCCGCTCCGGCGCCCCTGCATGATCTCGGACGTTCGCCCCCGGCCTGCCGCATGACCAAGAGAGTCGCCGCGCGGGCCCGCCTCGCGATCACGCTGGCGCTGATCCTCGCTTATCTGTCGGGCGGGGCGCTGTTCTTCCGGCTCAGCGAGGAGGTCGCGGCGGGCCGCCGCTCGGTCGACCACACCGGGCGAGTCATCCGCACGATCGACGACTTCTCCGGCGCGCTGCTCGACGCGGAGAGCAACGAGCGCGCCTACATCATCACCCAGTCGCCCGCCTATCTGGCGATCTTCGAGCAAGCCCGGGATCGCATCCCGATCGTCCAGGCGACGCTGCGCACCCTCACGGTCGACAATCCGGACCAGCAGCAGCGGCTCGACCGGCTCGCCCGGCTGGTGCAGCAGAAGATGGCGCAGCTCGCCCAGACGATCACGCTGCGCGACAATCTCGGTTTCGATGCGGCCCGCCGGGAGGTGGAGAGCCACCTCACCATGAATCTGGTGACGGCGGTGCGTGACGTGATCGAGGAGATTCGGACCGAGGAGGTCCGCCTGCTCGGCGCGCGCCAGCGCGCCGTGGAGGTGCTGCGGACGCGGGCGCTGTGGATCGTCCTCGGCGGCGGAGTCCTGACCCTCGCGGTCGTCGTCGGCAGCAGCATGGTGCTGCGTCGGGAGGAGCAGCGACGCCGCACGGCCGAGCAGGAAGCCGTGGCCAGCGCGGCGCGGCTGCGTACCTCCTTCGACGGGCTGAGCCAGGGCATCGCCGTGTTCTCGTCCGAGCTGACGCTGGTCGAATGGAACCTGTGCCTGATCGAGCTCCTGGACGTGCCGTCCGGGGTGGCGCGTCGCGACGTCTCCTACGAGGATTTCACCGCCGCCGTGGGGGCGGAGCTGTTCGAGAGCGGCCCGCAGATCGCCGAGGACCTGCGGGCGCCTGGCGAGCGCGATCCGGTGGTCTACGACGCCACCACGGAGGGCGGCCGCACCCTGGAGGTCCGCCGCACGCCGATGCCGGGCGGCGCCGGATTCATCCTCACCGTCACGGACGTCACCGCGCAGCGCCGCGCCGAGCTGGCCCAGCGCGACACCCAGAAGATGCAGGCGCTCGGCCATCTCACCGGTGGCGTGGCGCACGACTTCAACAATCTGCTCACCGTCGTGATGGGCAATCTCGATCTGCTGAAGCGGCGCCTGCCGGACGACCCGGACGTGACGCGCCGGCTCGACGACGCCATCGCCAGCGCGATCCGGGGCGCCAACCTGACCCGGCATCTGCTCGCCTTCGCGCGGCGCCAGCCGCTGGAGCCCAAGCCGGTCGATCTCAACCGGCTGGTCGCCGAGCTGGTCAACAGCGTGCTTCGCCGCACCCTCGGCGAGGAGATCGACGTCCAGCTCGTCGAGACCGGCGGCCTGTGGCCGGCCTTCGCGGACGCCGCCCAGGTGGAGAACGCGGTGCTCAATCTCGCGCTCAACGCGCGCGACGCGATGGCGGTCGGCGGCCGCCTCACCATCGAGATCTCCAACCAGATGCTGGACCATCACTACTGCCGGCTGAACCCGGACGTGGAGCCGGGCGCCTATGTGATGGTCGCCGTCACCGACACCGGCTGCGGCATGTCGCCGGAGACGATCGCGCGCGCCTTCGAGCCGTTCTACTCGACCAAGTCCGAGGGCAAGGGCACCGGGCTGGGCTTGAGCCAGGTCTACGGCTTCGCCAAGCAGTCCAAGGGGCACGTCAAGATCTACAGCGAGGTCGGGCAGGGCACGACCGTGAAGCTGTATCTGCCGCGCTCGCAGCGCGCCCCCAAGGACGAGATCGTCACCGGGCTGCGCGAGGTTCCGCGCGGCAGCGCCCGCATCCTGGTGGTCGAGGACGACGCCGACGTGCGGCGCGTCGTCGTCGCGCAGCTCCAGGAGCTCGGCTATCAGGTGCAGGCCGCCCAGGACGCCGAATCCGGGCTCGACGCCTTCACCAAGGCCGAGCGCATCGACCTGCTGCTCACCGATGTGATCCTGCCCGGCCGCCTGCGCGGCAAGGAGCTCGCCGCCCTGATCACGCGGGCGAGCCCGGAGACGCGGGTGCTGTTCATGTCCGGCTACACCGAGAACGCCATCGTGCACGACGGCAAGCTCGACGAGGGCGTCAACCTGATCGGCAAGCCGTTCCGCCGCGAGGAGATCGGCCGCAAGGTGGCACAGGTGCTGCAGGCCGGCGGCCCGCCGGCCGACGAGGCGGGCAACATCGTCCGCTTCCCGGACGGTCTCGGCGACTGAGCCGGCGGGCCGCCGTGCGGCCGGCCCGCAACTCCTTGAAACGATCGTAAAGCTGCAATAGATCGAAAAGCGTCCCGCGCCTCTCGACAGTGCAGCGCGCTGCTGAATACTTCGGACATCGTCCCGACGAGGAGATGTCCATGACCCCCGACCGCCCGTTTCTTTCCGCTCGCCGCAGCGCTGTTGCGCGCACGATCGTGCCGGGGCGCTGCTGATGCGGTCGCAGGCCCTGGCCGAGGACGCGCTCGACGAGTTCTCCGTCGACCGCTTCGCCGCGCTCGACGGGCCCGAGCAGCTCGTCGTCTGGGGATGCCGGAGCTGGGTCGTCGCGGTGCGCGACGGCCGCTGCCCGGTCGCAGTGCTGAAGCCGACCTTCCTGCGCGCCGGCGTCGAGGACGCGACGCTGTCGCTCGACGCGCTGCTGCGGGTCACGGCCCGGATGGCGGTGCGCCGCTTCGAGGTGCGCTGCCGCAAATGTCCGCAGCTCTCCGCCGACGAGCTGCGCCTGGTCGCCGCGGCGGCGACCGCGCAGGTCGGCGACCTGCGGGCGACGCGGGCGCGGCTCGCCGCCTGGCTCGAGCCCGACGGCATCTCGTTCGCGATGCCGCCGCTGCGCGGGCTCGCGACGCTGTTCGCGCGGGCCGGGCTGGTGCTGCCGGTGCGCAGCGAGGTCGACGCCGGGCTGGCGCTGTCCATGCGTGCCGGCGAGGCGCAACCCTGCACCTTGCATTGAGCCTGCATCTTGCATTGAGCCTGCACCTTGCATCGAGCCGGCGCGCTGCATCGACTTCGCCCGAGCTGATCACGTCGTCCCGACGCCGACAGAGGAGACACCGGCATGAGCTTCGCGTCCGATCGCTTCGCGTCCGATCGCTTCGAGCCCGAATCGGCGTCACCGCCGGCGATGCGGTCCGGTGAGCCGATCCGTTTCGACTTCGCCCGCAGCGGCGGCGACTGCCGGCCGTGCCGGGCGATCTGCCAGGACGCCGGCGAGCACCTGGCGCTGGCGCTCGTGCGCTTCGTCTGCGCCGGCTACATGACGGCGAGCGCCGATTGCTGGGAGGCGGCCCATGCCCATGCCGACGCCACCTTCGGGGCGGTTGACGGTCCCCCCTTCGTGGCGCGCGCCGGCGCCCTGGTCCGCGCGCTGCGGGCCGAGCGTCGCGCCGGCTTCGCCTTCTTTCCGGCCTCCTGCGCGCAGGTGTCGCGCGACGAGGCGGAGCTGATCGCGCTCGTCCAGGCGGCGCGGGCGGGCGACCCCGACCGTCTCCGGCGGGCCGGCCAAAAGGTCGGCGGCGGCGTCTCCTGCGGCGCCATCGTCACGGCCGCGCGGGCGCTGGCCGTGCTGTTGAATCGCTATGCGGCGCTGATCGCGGCCGGGCAGGGCGGCGGCCTCGCCGCCGGCCGGGGCGGCGCGCCCAACTGATCAGCTCGGTCCGGCCTCGCGCCGGCCGGCCCTGCGGCCGCGCGCGC
>NZ_NPEX01000629.1 GCF_003258865.1 Rhodoplanes roseus
CGAGGCCGACCCGCCGGCCGCGCTGGAGCAACTGGCCGCCGCGCTCGACCTCTGATCCGGCCGCCCCGCCCGCCACCATCCCGCGCCTTGCTCTGAATCAAGGCGGCGCGACCCCCGCGGCGCATACGTATTCACATCCCTGCAATCCATTCCGCATGCGAGGTTCATTGCGATGGCTCTGCGCAATTCCTACGAGGCCTACGGGACTCTGGCGCGCCTGTTCCACTGGCTCACCGTGATCTTCGTCGTCGCCGCCTGGGCGATCGGCATGTTCCGCGGCGAGTTGCCGCAAGGGCCGGCGCGGGCGACCGCCATGTTCGTGCACGTCAATTTGGGGCTGGCCGTACTCGGGCTGCTGGTGGCCCGCATCCTGTGGCGGCTGGCCGATCCGGCGCCGCCGGCGCCCAGGACGCCGCTCGGTCGTCTCGGCGAGATCGCGTCCGCCTCGGCTCACGGCCTCAGCTATCTGCTGCTCGCCGCCGTGCCGCTGATCGGCATCGCCACCGTGTTCGCCCGCGGCCGGGCGCTGTCGGTGTTCGGGCTGTTCGAGATCGCCTCGCCGTGGGCCGCCGACCAGGCCTTCGCGGCCATGCTGAAGCCGTATCACGGCCTGCTGGCGCAGGCCCTGATCGCGATCGCGGTCCTGCACGCGATCGCGGCGCTGGTGCATCACGTCGTGTTCCGGGATCCGACCTTGCGCCGGATGATCGGCCCGCGGCCCG
>NZ_NPEX01000630.1 GCF_003258865.1 Rhodoplanes roseus
GGTCCCGGGCCGGGACCCCAATGCGGCGGACGCCGCCAGCCGGGCGGCACCACCCAGACCGAGTTCCAGCTTCGATCGCGCCAGCCCCAGCGATTGTTCCAGGCGGAGCCGACCAGCACGGCGGAGCCGAACAGCAGCGCACCCGCGGCGACGTCGGTGAACACCGTCGAGGGGTCGTAGATCGGCACGTAGATCCGCTCGGGACTGGTCGGCGCGATGTAGATGGCGCGCTGGCCGCCGTCGTCGCGCGTCGACACGGCCTGCTGGGGCGTCGACTTCAGGGTGCCGGCGCTCTCGGCTTTGGCGCGCAGCGTCTGGATCGCGGTGGAGACGTCCTGCGGCTGGGTCGAGAAGGCGAGGCCGATGGACTCGGTCCATTGCATGTTGTCGTGGAGCATGCGCACCACGTCCGGGAAACGGACGAGGCCCTTCACCGACGTGTCCCAGCTCTTGCGATCCACCTGGGCGAAGTTGCGCGCCTGGACGAAGCGCGGGTTGGCGTCGATCCAGTTGTAGGCCTCGACGATCTGGTCCGGGAACAGCGTCGCCGGCAGCAGCACGGCGATGAGCGGATCCGGGTAGAGCGCGATCGGCGCCAGAATGTATTCGAGATCGGACAGCGTGTAGGCGGGGCCGTCCGCGGCCTGGCCGGCCGACGGCGGCGGCGCCGGCGCGGGCTGCGCCGTGGGCGCTGTCTCGGCCGCAGCCGGGG
>NZ_NPEX01000631.1 GCF_003258865.1 Rhodoplanes roseus
GACGGGACGCAGCGCGCGCCGAAGCGTCGGCACGCGCGCCTCCCGGCGCTCCACCGCGGCGTCTTGTGGACCATCGGGCCGGCTCCTTCCGCTGCGGCATCGCGGCGGTCCGCAACGCCCACACGGTCGTCGGCGGGGTCGGCTCACTACCCCGCGCCGGACGCTCCCGAAGCCCCCCAGGGACCCGGTGACGAAGCCGAATCCGTGAGCGCCGCATTCGCCGGGCGGGCATCTACCCGGACTCCCGGCGCCCGGCTTTGACCGACGGGCACCGAACCCGCCGGCGTGCGACCTGCACGCCTCCGAGGAGACGCACGACCCGCACTGCACCGGCCCGCTCCGCCGCCCGACGTCACCGGTCGACGTCCCTCGACGAGCGAGACTCGGACAGTATAGGACTACTTTCCGGAGCGGGGATAAGTTCATCGCCAGGGGGCGAAACGGCCGCCGGCGGTGCGGCGCGCCCGGCCTTCTCGCCGCACGACACCCGCGTCCGTCGTTTCCGCCGGCGCCGGCCCCGGCCCCCGGGGTGCTGCTTACGCGAAGCTCCGTAAGCGAAGGCTCAACCTTGCAGTGTTATGATGGTCCAGTGAGGGGGATTGGCCGATGCGTACAGTCGCAGACATGTCCGGCACGGTTCACTCCGCGACCATTCTCGGAATGGGCATCGTGCTGGCCGACATCGCCCGCCGGGGGCACCACGACCT
>NZ_NPEX01000632.1 GCF_003258865.1 Rhodoplanes roseus
GGGGCCACATCCTTCGAGACACGGCCTTCGGCCGTTCCTCAGGATGAGGGGCGATGGTGTCGCCCCCCCCCGTGGTGAACCCCCGGCCGCGCCCCATATACCCACGGTGATGCGCCGCCTGACCCGCCCGTTCTGGATCCTGCTCGCCGTCGTCTTCCTGGTGGAGGCGTGGCTGTGGGAGCATGTGCGGCCGCTGGTCGCCCGCGTCGTCGACTGGATCTCCTGGCCGGCGCTGCGGGCGAAGCTCGCGGCCGCGATCGAGCGGCTGCCGCCCTATCCGACCCTGCTGGTGTTCGCCGTTCCGGCGGCCCTGCTGTTTCCGCTCAAGCTCTTGGCTTTGTGGATGTTCTCGCACGGCTTCTGGCTCGGCGGCGTCGCCGTGTTCGGCCTCGCCAAGGTCATGGGCGTCGGCGTCACGGCCTTCGTGTTCGACCTCACCCGGCCGAAGCTGATGCAGCTTCCCTGGTTCCGCCGGCTCTACGATCTGGTGATGCGTGGCCTCGCCTGGGCGCACGGCCTGGTCGATCCGTACAAGGCCGAGGTGAAGGCGTGGCTCGCGCGGACGATCGCGCCGCTGCAGCGGCGGCTGCGCCGGCTCGCCCGGCTGATGGCGCCCGGCCGCCGCGGCCGCTTCCTGCGTCACGTGAGGCGGCTGCGCCGCAGCGTGCAGCGCGGGCCGAGCCCACGGCCCGCCGCGGCGG
>NZ_NPEX01000633.1 GCF_003258865.1 Rhodoplanes roseus
GGCGACGGGGCGACTCAGGTCGTCTGCGGCTCGACCCGCTCGGGCGGCGCCGTGGCGGCGCGGGCGGCCGGGGCCCGCGTCGAGCGAAGCGGCTCGTCGGCGACGATCCGGGCGCCGTCGGGGCGACGGGTCAGAGTCACGCGACGGTCGTGAAACGCGGCGAGCTCGGGCCGGTGACCGACGCTCAGGACGGCGGCCTCGGGCAGCCGGTCCGCCACGACCGTCATCACCTGCGCCTGGGCGGCGACGTCGAGCGCCGAGGTCGCCTCGTCCAGCACGATCACGGCCGGGCGGTGGAGCAGCAGCCGCGCGAAGGCGAGCCGCTGCTTCTCCCCGGCCGACAGCATCCGCTCCCACGGCAGGTCCTCGTCGAGCCGCGGCAGGAACGGCGCCAGGCCGACGGCCGCGAGCGCATCGCGCACGGCCGCGTCGTCGACGGCCCCGCGCGGCCGCGGATAGGCGACGGCCTCCCGCAGGCTGCCGGCCGGCACGTAGGGGCGTTGCGGCACCACCGCGACGGCGCCCGGATGGGCGATCTCTCCTTCGCCCCACGGCCAGCATCCGCCGAGCGAGCGCACCAAGGCGCTCTTGCCGGTGCCCGAATCCCCGACCAGCAGCACGCGCTCGGCCGGCGCGACGGCGAGATCGACGTGATTGACGAGCCGGGTGCCGTCGGCGAGCGCGAC
>NZ_NPEX01000634.1 GCF_003258865.1 Rhodoplanes roseus
GCCTTCGGCGCGCCCCGACCCTCCCCCTCCAGGGGAGGGTGGACATCGCCCGCGGCGGGTCGGAGGCGGGCCATGACGGAGCAGGGGCCGACCATCCGCGCAACCATCACGGCGTTGCGGGGCCGCCTGCGCCTCCCGCCGCTCCCGCCGGTGCCCGAGCCGGTGCGGCGCGTCGCCACTCCGGCCGCCATCGTGCTCCTCACCCTCGGCGCGCTCGCGTTTGCGATGCTGGCGGAGGACTACGCCTCGTTCGTGCTGGCGCTGGTCGCGCTCACCGTCGTCGTCTGCGTCGGCCTCAACATCCTGCTCGGGCTCGGCGGACAGGTGTCGCTCGGCCATGTCGGCTTCTATGCGATCGGCGCCTATGCGGTGGCGATCCTGACTCTCGCCGGTGTGAATTTCTGGATCGCGCTGCCGCTGGCCGGGGTGATCGCCGCCGCCGTCGGGGTCCTGCTATCGCTGCCGGCGCTGCGGGTCGCCGGGCC
Organism: Rhodoplanes roseus; assembly: GCF_003258865.1. GTDB lineage: Bacteria > Pseudomonadota > Alphaproteobacteria > Rhizobiales > Xanthobacteraceae > Rhodoplanes > Rhodoplanes roseus. The sequence continues at coordinate 486 of NZ_NPEX01000634.1, forward strand.
GACGCTCGCGATGCTGACCATCGCGTTCGCCTTCATCGTCCAGCACGGCACCATCGAATGGCGGGCGCTCACCGGCGGCGCCAACGGGCTGATGGGGCTGCCGCCGCCGGCGATCGGGTCGCTCGTCGGGCCGGACTTTCACAACCTCCGCGTATCCTGCCGCGTGATGATGCGCAGCACGGACTATCCGTTC
>NZ_NPEX01000635.1 GCF_003258865.1 Rhodoplanes roseus
CGCGAGAACATCCGCTCGATGCGATTGCGCCGTCGATAGGCGATGCGATCGTAGGGGATCGGCTGCTTGCGGCTGGTGGTCGACGGGATCACGGCCTTGGCTCCGCCCTCGGCCAGTAAGCAGCGAAGGCTGTTGGCGTCGTAAGCCTTGTCTGCGATGAGTCCCGTGATCGGCCCGACCCGCGCGATCAGCGTCGGCGCGACAGCGATGTCGCTTATGTTGCCGGGCGAGAGCAACAGAACGAGCGGCCGGCCGCAATGATCGCTCAGAGCATGGATTTTCGTCGTCCGCCCGCCGCGTGAGCGGCCGATCGCCTGTTTGAAGGCCCCCCTTTTCCGCCCGCTGCCGAGCGGTGAGCCTTGATGTGTGTGCTGTCGATCGCGACCGTCGCGATGATGCCGGTCGAGCCCGTCAACGCTTCGAATATCTCGAACCAGAGGCCTTGTCGGCTCCAGCGATTGAAGCGGTTGTAGATGGTCGTGTAGGGCCCGTATTCCTTCGGGCAGTCGCGCCAGCGGGCGCCGAGCCGAAGCATGTGCACGATGCCGCTGATCACCCGACGGTCGTCGACCCGGTGAGCCCCACGCCGTCCACGCGGAAGGTAGGGCTCGATCCGAGCCCACTCGGAATCGCTCAGCCAGTAAAGCTGCTTGCTCATCAAGGGCTCCGTACCCCCCG
>NZ_NPEX01000636.1 GCF_003258865.1 Rhodoplanes roseus
CCGGCGGTGCCGATTCCGCTCACCCAGAACCGGCTGCTGATGAAGGTCCGCCGCAAGGCGACCGACCACGAGGCGGCCCTCGAGCTGACGACCGAGACCGGCGAGCTGACCATCACGGACGCGCCGGCCGGCGCCTTCACGCTCTTCATCCCGCAGGCTCGTCTCGTTCTGCTGCCGGCCGCCACCTATGTGCACTCGCTGCTGCGCATCACGCCTGACGGGCGCCGCCTCCGCATGTGGTACGGGCAGCTCGTCCACGACGTGGGCGAGAGCCGATGACCGACGTCATCGTCTCGGCCGACGATGCCGAGGTCGAGATCGACGGCGAGGCGCTCCCGGAGGTGTCCGAGATCGCGGTGCCAGCCCAGGGCCCGCCGGGGCCGCTGCCGTTCGGCGTCGTGACCGCCTGGACGGCCGGCGCGGCCTACGCCGCCGATGCGCCCGCGTCAGTCGTGACCTTCGACGGCGAGACCTACGTCTGCACCGCCGACCACACCGCGGCGGCCTTCGCGGCCGACCTGGCTGCACATCGCTGGCTGCTGATCGCGAGGCGGGGCAATCAGGGGCCGACCGGAACGTCCGGCCCGCAGGGCGTGCCGGGCCCGTTCGCGTTCGACACGATCGTCCCATGGACGACCGCGACGGCCTATCATGCGACGCCGCCGGCCTCCGCCGT
>NZ_NPEX01000637.1 GCF_003258865.1 Rhodoplanes roseus
CCGGCGGTGCCGATTCCGCTCACCCAGAACCGGCTGCTGATGAAGGTCCGCCGCAAGGCGACCGACCACGAGGCGGCGCTCGAGCTGACGACCGAGACCGGCGAGCTGACCATCACGGACGCGCCAGCCGGCGCCTTCACGCTCTTCATCCCGCAGGCTCGTCTCGTTCTGCTGCCGGCCGCCACCTACGTGCACTCGCTGCTGCGCATCACGCCCGACGGGCGCCGTCTGCGCATGTGGTACGGGCAGCTGATCCACGACGTAGGCGAAAGCCGATGACCGACGTCATCGTCTCGGCTGACGACGGCGACGTCGAGATCGACGGCGAGGCGCTCCCGGAGGTGTCCGAGATCGCGGTGCCGGCCCAGGGCCCGCCTGGGCCGCTGCCGTTCGGTGCCGTCACGGCCTGGGCTGCGGGCACGGATTACGCCGCCGATTCCCCGGCGTCGGTCGTGACCTTCGACGGCGAGACCTATGTCTGCACCGCCGACCACACTGCGGTGGCCTTCGCGGCCGACCTGGCGGCGCATCGCTGGCTGCTGATCGCCCGGAAGGGCAACCAGGGCCCGACCGGGACGGCCGGCCCGCAGGGCGTCCCCGGCCCGTTCGCGTTCGACACGATCGTCCCATGGACGACCGCGACGGCCTATCATGCGACGCCGCCGGCCTCCGCCGT
>NZ_NPEX01000638.1 GCF_003258865.1 Rhodoplanes roseus
CCCCCGGGGATGCCCGGCAGACCGCCGAGGCCGCGCATCGCAACGCTGCCGCCACCACCGCCACCGCCGAACCCGCCACCACCGAACCCGCCGCCACCGAATCCGCCGCCACCGAACGAGGCCGGCACGACGAGTCCGCCGAGCCCGCCGCCGCCGCTCCAGCTCGATTTCTTGGCGGCGTTGTTGGTCTTCTCCATCTCCTCGCGGAGCGTTCGGAGCTGGGTCCGCAGCTGCTCGATCTCGTCGAGCAGCGCGCGACGGCGCATGCGCAGGTCGGTCGGAAGCTCGCCGCGGCCGGAGTTCTCCCAGGCGCGGGCATGCCCTTCCATGCCGCCGAGCTGCGACTCCCGGTCGGCGAGCCGCTTCTGGATCTCGCGGGCCTGGTCGGGCCTGGTGTCCTGGCTGCCGCCGAATCCGACGTAGCCCTTGACCCGCTCCCACCAGGCGAACAGGTCCTTCACCTCCTGCACGGCGTCGCGGATGCCCTTGGTGACACCGTCGATCTCGGCCCTGATGACCTTTCCGACACCCTCCTGCGAGAAGAACGCGTCGACCTCCTTCACCAGGTCGGCGAAGGACGGCATCAGCTCGTTGCCGAGCGTCTGCTCCAGCTTCCCGAGGGTCTTCTGCAGGTCGATCAGATTGTCGTTGAACCGCTTCGCCGCCTCGAT